>CAZNDJ010000006.1:0-69650 GCA_964571705.1 uncultured Chitinophagaceae bacterium | reverse complement strand
CGCCCGAAGCTGGCCATTTGTATTTCATCTTCAAATCGCCAGATCTTCAAATTATCAAATCAGAGATATGACCTTCACAGAAGAACTACATAAGCGCAAGACCTTTGGTATCATAGCCCACCCCGATGCCGGCAAGACGACCCTGACGGAGAAGCTCCTCCTCTTTGGCGGAGCCATCCAGACCGCCGGCGCTGTCAAGAGCAATAAGATCAAGAAGGCCACCACCTCTGACTTCATGGAGATAGAGAAGCAGCGGGGTATCTCCGTGGCTACCTCGGTCATGACCTTCCACTACCGCGACCGCCTCATCAATATCCTCGATACCCCCGGCCACAAGGACTTTGCCGAGGACACCTATCGTACGCTCACTGCCGTAGACTCTGTCATCATCGTAGTAGACTCCGTGAAGGGCGTAGAGGAGCAGACCCGCAAGCTGATGGAGGTCTGCGCCATGCGCAAGACCCCCGTGATCGTCTTCGTCAATAAGCTGGACCGCGAGGGCCGTGACCCCTTTGACCTGCTGGACGAGGTGGAGAAGGAACTGCACATCCGCACCCGCCCCCTCACCTGGCCTATCAATCGTGGCAGCCTCTTCAAGGGCGTCTACGACCTGGCCAATAAGAGCCTCAACCTCTTCAAAGCATCGACCACCCGTGTGGCAGATGATGTAGTAGCCATCAGTGACCTGAATGATCCCTACGTAGACCAGCACTGTGGCCGGCAGGACGCAGACAAGCTCCGCGAAGATGTAGAGATGATAGAGGGCGTCTATGACCCGTTCGACAGAGAAGAGTACCTGAAGGGCAACCTCGCTCCTGTCTTCTTCGGCTCTGCGGTCAATAGCTTCGGCATACAGGAGATGCTCGACACATTCGTAGACATCGCTCCTACGCCACAGGGCCGTGAGAGTGACAAGCGCTTCATACAGCCAGAGGAGCCCAAGATGACGGGCTTTATCTTTAAGATACACGCCAACCTCGACCCTAAGCACCGCGACCGTATCGCCTTCATGCGCATCGTGTCCGGCAAGTTTGAAAGGGGCAAGTACTATCACCACGTACGCCTGGAGAAGGACTTCCGCTTTAGCACACCGGTCACCTTCATGGCATCTGACAAAAACATCGTAGACGAGGCATATCCCGGAGATGTAGTAGGCCTCTATGACACAGGCAACTTCAAGATAGCCGACGTCCTCACTGAGGGCGAAGACTTCCAGATACGCGGCATACCGGCCTTCTCGCCAGAGATCTTCAAGGAGCTGATCAATACTGATCCGATGAAAGCCAAGCAGCTCGAGAAGGGCATCAGCCAGCTCACAGACGAGGGTGTAGCTCAGCTTTTCACCCAGCAGCCGGGCAATCGTAAATTTGTAGGCACCGTGGGTGAGCTCCAGTTTGAGGTGATCCAGTACCGCCTGCTGCATGAATACGGCGCCAGCTGCCGTTTCCAGCCTATCAGCATGACCCGCGCCTGCTGGCTCCGTGCCAAGGACCCGCAGAAGCTCGAAGAGTTCATCCGCTTCAAGCAGACCAGCATCGTGAATGATAAGGACGGCAACATAGTCTATCTGGCACCATCAGACTGGTTCCTTAAGATGGAGCGTGAGAATAACCCCGACATCGAGTTCCATTTCAACTCTGAGTTTAAGACCGAGCGCAATGACAATATGGGCTATGTGCCTTATGGCAGGTAAACGATACTAACCACCAGACATGACAATGCCGCTACCCTTCTCGGATAGCGGCATTGTCTTAATAGCCTCTACGGCTTCTCCTCGGTCACATCCTGCGCCAGCGTAGCATCATCCGGCTTCTTCTTGAGCTCCCTGTCCAGGTTGTAGAGCATATCTACATCAGCCTTCTCGCCTCCGGCTATCTTGAGGCTATCCAGCAGCTCCATAGCCAGTGTCTCCTCTTCGGTTTGTTCTTTCACAAACCACTGCATAAAGTTCCACGTGGCCCAGTCCTGCTCGTCGAAACTCAGCTTGACCAGCGCATAGATAGCTGTAGTATTGTCTACCTCATGCTGAAATACCTTTTCAAAGCAATCATGCATAGACTGCGGATCAGCGGGAGGAGCAGGTATAGCCGTCACAGTAGGTTTGCCACCGCGCTTCAGGATATACTCCAGTATCTTCATCATATGGTTGCGCTCCTCATGTGCATGGCGGAAGAGGAAGTTGGCAGTGCCACCGTAGCCCTCGCTGTCGGCCCACGCTCCATATGACAGGTATATCTGAGCTGCATGAGCCTCTTTGGTCATCTGATCGTTTAGTGCTGCTTGTATCTTTGGTGAAAGTCGGTTGGTATTCATGAATGGATGTTTTCCATATGCCATTGCAAATGCTTTGCCTAGCTCATCTCTTGGCATGTTTTTGATACTGCATACCCAAAAAAGCTAAGTATGGCTACGCTTTCTATATCATCCTGGCGCGAGCGCTTTACACACATCTGGGAGAATACTAAAAGTACATGGGGCAAAACTTTCTCAAAAATGCCTCACTGGCTGCAAGCATCTATCACTGTGATGCGCAACTCGGTCACGCTATTCCGCTCTCATGATACTGCAGCACTAGGCTCCGGTCTATCTTATTTTACCATCTTCTCCATAGCGCCCATGCTCATCATAGTGATCTCTATAGTGGGCTCTATATATGGACCAGAGGCTGTGACAGGCGAGCTCAAAAACCAACTGACCAGCCTGATGGGCAGCAGCACTGCCGAGCAGCTGCAAAGCATGGTGAAAGCCGCCTACAAGCCGGGCAAAAACTGGATCGCGACCACGGTATCTATTGTGTTACTTCTCACGGGTGCTATAGGCGTATTCGACCAGCTGCGCAGCTCGCTCAATATTATATGGGATCTCAAACCTCAGGCGAAGAAGCCATTTATGCGCTATCTGATGGAGCGCCTCTTTTCATTTGGTATGATCGCCAGCATGGCATTCCTGCTCATCGTATCCCTGGCGCTGAGTGCAGCTATAGCGGCGCTATCCGGCTATCTGGGTGGTTTATTACCAGCTATTTCCAAGGTACTCATCACGCTGCTGGAGATGGTAGTGTCCCTTGGGCTTACCACACTGCTCTTTGCCTTGATCTACAAATTTATGTCTGACGTCAAGATGAAGTGGCGCAATGTATTCTATGGTGCCATCTTTACAGCTGTGCTCTTTGCCATCGGCAAATACCTCATAGGACTCTATATCAGCAGCAGCAGTATAGCTAATACCTATGGAGCAGCCAGTAGTGTGATCATCGTGCTGCTATGGGTCTACTACTCATCGCAGATCGTATTCTTCGGTGCTGAGTTTACCCGCGCGCTGGCAGACTATAGAGGTATCAAGCTGGCAGGCGTAGGTGCCCCGCCGCCACCCAAGCCATAAGCTCTTATTATTTACACGTCAGGGTAGCGAGTTTGTCCAGGCTTTCGCGCCAGTTTTGCTCCATAGTGGCCATGTACTTGACCCCATCAGGTTTTGCATTGAGTACTTGAGCCTTGACGCTTAGATGGGTGTGGTCGTCATATCCGGTGAAGGTGACAGTATGCAGTACCTCGAGTAGCGGATGCCCCGCTTCATCCAGGTCATAGGTGGTGAGTACGATGCGCTCAGGAGCGCTTACTTCATGAAAGAGCCCTTTGACCTTATGCACGGTGCCATCCGGCGCCTGCATGTGTACTACCATAGCGCCGCCTTGCTGTGGATGTATCTGGCAGAGGGAGTTGATGTAGTCGGTAGGGCCCCACCAGCGGCAAAATTTATTAGGATAGATCCAGTCTTCAAAAAGGACCTGAGGGGTCGCGTCAAAATCGCGGGTAATAGTGACCTCGCGCACTTCACGGGTATTGGTCATGTCCGGTGTTTTGGGTTAACGGTATGTTATGAACACAAATCATGCCGCCTACTCTCACATGATCACTACAACATATTCATTGTGTCCGGGCAATTGTTTTCGCATCTGTTTACGGATGATTAGAAAAGCCTATGGTACAGTTTATGATTCACACATAGAGGAAAACACTTCGGCTATGGACTTGATATTTGATGATACGGCGCTCTCAGTACTGGAGGCCATGGGGTACAAATATTTCTGTACCCGCGAGGAATGGATGCCCAACTCAGGGGAGGACAATTACATTTACTGGGAGTTGGTCCCATTTACCTGCCAGTTTGAGGCCCTGGATTTCTATTTTGACTGCTATCAGATGCAGCAGCGCTGCCATGTCTTTATAGACGGAGATGTCATAGATGAACTTTCCCGTGGTATTCCCGGTTTAGTGATTCGTATAAAAACTGCGGAAGAAGTCTTCAACTGCTAACTGGCATAAGCTTTGAATAATCGTCATTAAAATAATGAATATGAATACGCTACCCAAAGTAAGGAACCTTGAACTCATAGATCCATTTGGCTATCCGGTGTATGAAGATGAAGCTACGCTGAAAGGTCAGCAACCTATGCCTGCTCCTAAGCCCAATGAAGGTTCCGGTCCTAAAAAGTAATTGATTACACTTTGACCTGTGTTGCAGGCTCTTTGTAGAATATATAGATGACCGCAGCAAAGGCGCAAAGCACGGCTCCTACTATACCGCTCATGCGGAGGCCCAGATCATGGCCTGGGTCTTTGCCAAGAGTGATCAGCATCGCAAATACTGTGATACCCGCTGTCTGTCCTATCTTTTGAAAGAAAGCACGCATGCCAAAGAACATCGCTTCTTCGTTTGACCCGGCACGCTCGCGCTCATCGTGGGCTATATCCGCCACCACAGTGCTGGGCAATATCTGCAGAAAGGCATTGGGTATCCCAAAAGATACGACCAGTACCGATGCCTGTAGTATAGGGTGAAAAGGTACATGCCCCAGGAAAAATATTTCCCCAAAGACCACAGCGGCCACTGCAAATGAGGCGATCATCATTGTCTTGCGGCTGTAGCGCGTGCCTATCCTATTCACTACTCCATAAAACAGCATCGTGATCACCACCATAGCCAGCATAAATCCAGTACCCAGGCTCTCGTCCAGCCGAAGCATAGAGCGGATATAGTATAGCAGCCCGGTACTGATGATAGCGATGGCCATAAAGTAACTGGCATCGGCCATGGCAAAGATCCTGAAGTTTGGATTTTTCAATGCTGTAGATAGTGACTTGAAAGCGCTGCCCGTGGTGTGCTGCCGGCTATGAAACTGGCGCTCCTTGATACCAAAGGCCGGTACCGCCAGGCAGATAGCCGCGATCACATTCAGCCCGATGATCGCATACTGATAGGCGGTGAGGCGGTCTGTAGTGATGCCCAGATACAGGATCAGCCGCACCACAGCAGTAGAGGAGGCACTGATCATAGCCCCCGCCATAAAGCCTACTGACTGGGCCGTGGAGAGATTGACCTTCATACGTGCATCATGGCCCAGATCGGCCAGCAGCGCATTATACGGAATGGTATAGAGCCCGAAGAAAAAGTAGAATAACATCTGCGTACCTGCCAGCCACCAGATATTGGCCGGGTGGTCGTGGCGATAGAGCGGCACAAACACCAGCGCACAAAATATGCTTAGTGGCAAAAACGCCCAGCGCATAAAAGGAATACGCCTTCCCAGTTTGCTTTTGCTCTTGTCACTGAGGTTGGCTATCAGTGGGTCCAGTACCGCATCCAGCCCTCGCCCTGTGAGCAGGATGACAGAGATGATATTGACAAATCCAAACCACACCGTACCGGGAATCAGGTCATGCATGCCCGAGTTTGACGGCGGCAGGTAGATATAATTGAGCAGCACGGATATGATATTGAGTCCTATACTCCATCCGAAACAGCCGAGGCCATAGATGATCAATATCCTGAGAGGTAGTTTAGTTTGCTGCATTCATTCCATTTACTCCAAATCTCCTGCCACGTACACCTGTAGCGGAAGATAGTAAAGAAACTCCCGCTGCCGCAAATAAAAAAGCGCAATCCCCTATGCGGGGACTGCGCCTCAAACCCAATTCTACTTAACTATACTTTAGCTTATGCTTGCTTTACTACCTGCACTGTAGCGAGGAGCTTCACCTCGTCTGATACTACCAGGCCGCCGGTCTCAGTAGCAGCATTCCATGTCAGGCCATACTCGCTGCGGTTCAGCTTGCCTGTCACTTCAAATCCTGCTTTGGTCTGACCATATGGATCTTTGGCTGTGCCGCCGTATTCTACGGCCAGCTCTACCGGCTTGGTCACGCCATGCAGCGTGAGGTCGCCCTTCAGTATATACTCCCTGTCACCTTTCTTAGAGAAAGAGGAAGATGTAAACTCCAGTTTAGGGAAGTTAGCCACGTCAAAAAAGTCTGCCGACTTCAGGTGGGCGTCGCGCTGAGCCTGATTGGTATCTATGCTATCTACATTTGCAGAGAAGGTGATCTTAGCATCGCTGAAATCTTCTGAGCTGGTCTCGGCAGCACCTTCAAATACATTGAATGAGCCGGTCACATTGCTGATCACGAGGTGTTTTACTTTGAAAAGTACCTCTGAGTGTGTCGGGTCTATTGTCCACTTTGCCATGATGTTTGTGTTTTAGATTTTAGTTTAATTATACGTTGCGACAGCAAAGATAAACACAATTACATGTTTAAACAACTATTTTAAAAATAACTTCCTTTTCCGTTCGAGAAGCGCCCCTAACGAAAAACTTAAACCTATTATAACCAATCACTTATTATAAAAAAGTTGCTATACTCAATGATAGCAGCCAGACTTCAAATCTCCATTTAGAGAGCCTCTATGCCTAGATCCATACAATCCGGATCCAGGGAACAAAACCGTTCCCTATTCGTATAAGTCAGTAGTAGTCAACCTTACATAAAAAATCTGGTATGAAGCTATTATACAAGGCAATGTCGTTCGCACTCACTGTCGCAATATCGGGAGCTGTCTCGTCCCAATCACTTGTGGCGCAGCAGCCCGGCAGCCTGCCTGATGCTGGCCCCCCCTGCATCAGCGATGCTATGTACCAGATCATAGAGCAGCGCTGCTCTACAAATATCCATATGCTCGGATTGGACCATCTGGGCAGCCAGCGCAATAATCCTATACAACTAGGCTGGCCACTGCGCATGGCCAACGGGCTAAACGATAACAGCTACTACATCATCTCTGCCTATGTAGATCAGGACCAGACAGCAGGTAGCTACAAAGACTGGAACTGTGGTACCAATACCTATGACACCCATCGCGGCACAGATATCTGCACCTATCCCTATCCATTCTACAAGATGGACAACAATCAGGTAGAGGTCATAGCTGCTGCGGCTGGTATCATCATAGATAAACACGACGGCGAGTTTGATAAAAACTGCGTGCACTCCTCTGCACAGGCCAACTATGTAGTGATAGAACACGCCGATGGCACCTTTGCCAATTACTTTCACATGAAAAAGAACTCGCTGACTGCTAAGAATGTAGGTGACGCAGTAGCTGCGGGCGAATACCTCGGTGTGGTAGGTAGCTCAGGCGACGCCAATGGCCCACACCTGCATTTTGAGGTACGTACGGCGAATACCTCTACAGCCTACAAAGATCCTTTTGCAGGCGGCTGCAATACACTCAATGCTACGTCCTGGTGGACCTCACAGAAATCCTATACTGAGCCTGCCATCCTTCGTGCACAGATAGGCGCTACAGACCCCGTGCTCACCACCTGCCCTACCACAGAGACGCCTAATGGGAGCCCCTGTCTGCAGCCTGGTTCCGATGCACGCGTTTATGTGTTTCTCAGAAATGAGACACAAGGTATGGCAGTCGGCATCAAGATCAAGGATTCTGTCGGCGCTGTAGTAGCATCGTGGTCACTGACGTCTGCCCAGAGCCAGCGTGCTGCCATCTATGGTTGGCAGCAGCATATGCCTGCTACGCAGGGAGCCTACACACTAGAGGCCACCTACAACAATACAACCTCCATCAGCGCCTTTGAGATCACTACGGCGCAGTGCCGCGTATCGTCCGGTCCTAATGGGATAGCAGATGCTGCCCCTGCAGAAAGTCTCACGATCTATCCCAATCCTACATCGGGTAAACTGACAATCACTGGCAGCGACATGGCCTCCGGCGACTACACCATCACCCTGCGAAACATGCTGGGCCAAACCATGCTGACAGACTATATGCATGTGGATGGAGCAGAAAGTATAAAAGCGTTATCTCTGTCAGGCCTGACTGATGGTATCTATATGCTCACGCTGGAAACTAATGGTACTACCGTGACGCGCAGGGTGCAGAAGGCCATCTACTAGAGCTATCTGCGCTCAGCTATCATCTGCATCCCATTTTTAGGGCGCAGCGTGACCAGCGGCTCCTGCTCTACTCTGAATCCGTCTTTGAGGCGGAATTTAAACTTCCTGTATAGCGTGATGAGAATGATCTGCATCTCCAGCATAGCAAAGTTGTTGCCTATGCACAGCCTCGGGCCGCCACCAAATGGCATATAGACATAACGGTCTATAGAGTTACGTTTCTCGGGTGCAAAACGCTCCGGCATAAATTTCTCCGGCTGGTCCCAATACTTGGGACTGTGGTGCAGGTAGATGATAGGTACCACTACATTGGTCATCGGTGCTATATGGTAGCCGCCTATCTCATCAGGCTCTATAGCACGCCTGCCTACTATCCATACCGGCGGGTGCACGCGCATACTCTCATCTATCACCTGTCGTACGTATTGAAATTCATTGACCGTAGTAAAGTCGATCTTCACACCACTGTCCAGCTTCTGGTCTATCTCGGCTATCATTTTTGCCTCGGCATCGGGATTTTGCGATAGCAGGTAGAGTGTCCATGTGAGCGCATTAGACGAGGTCTCATTGCCCGCCAGGAAGATGGTCATCACTTCATCACGCAGCTGTTTATTATCCATGCCTATGCCGGTCTCTTCATCCTGCGCGTCGATGAGCATGGATAGCAGGTCGTCTTTCGATACTCCTTCTTTGCGCCTTTCATCTATGATCTCGTAGATCACCTTGTCGAGCGTCTCTATTGACTTCCGTGCCTTCCTGTTGAAAGGAGTAGGAATAGTCTCCGGCAGGCGGAATGGCTGATGCAGCCGCTCTACGGTGTGCTCATTCAGATAGGTGATCTGGTCACCTACTATCTGAGCCTTGTCCTCCACACCCTTGCTGAAGATCGCCTTTGATATCACATCCAGCGTGAGCGCCGTCATCTCCGGCAGCACGTCAAATGATTCATCCTTTGCTGCATGGGCATCTATCCTGTCTACCCAGTGCTCTGCGCGCTCCACCATCATGGCGGTCAGCTCTTCCAGCTTCTTTTTGTGAAAGGCGGGCTGTATCAGTTTGCGCTGCTGCTTCCAGAAGTCCCCCTCACTGGTCAGCAGTCCATTGCCCAGGAGCGGCTTCAGCATGTCATAGGCCAGGCTCTTGGTATAGTTCTTATTATTATCCAGCAGCACATAGCGCGCATAGGCAGGATCGGCAGCCACCACCCCTTTGTGAAATGGGATAGCGAGGCTGTAGATAGTGCCATATTTTTCTGTGAAATCCTTTACCATCCCGATGGCATCTTCGCGCATCATATTCACATGGCCTACCAGCCAGTGTTTCTCCTTTGGGGTAGGTGGGGCTTTGCGGACGGCAGCGGTGTCAGACATGGGTTATTTTTGTTTATCACTAAGATATTGCAATCCGATATATTTTATCTGAAGAAAATAGCAAGCCTGCCTATATCAGGATGAAGCGTATCTGTTAGTGCTTAAAACACCTCATTGAGGTTCGTAGCCAGACCATTGCTGCCATGCGTACCAAATCCATAATCGATCGAAGAGCTGGACTGCGTATGTTTATTGAACTTGATCCGCAGGCCCACCCCGCCGCCCGGCTGTATAGCGCCAAAGTATTTGCCCGGATAGTCTGACAGAGTCTGCACATTGCCAAAGACCACGCCTCCTATCAGTCCATTGCGCAGGATGTCAAAACGGAACTCGGTCTCAAAGTACAGCATGTTCTGACCACGGTAGCGCCCTGCAGCATAGCCGCGACCAGTGTTATTGTACGAATCCCAACCTATGCTCGGCATATCCAGATAGGGCGGCTTGCCATTGAGCGTGATCCACGCATAGCCCCAGAATGCAAATACCGCATACCACTTATGCGTCACTGGCACATACTGGCGGATGTCGATGACCAGCGAGTTCCAGTTGCTCGTACTGCCGAACGCTCGGTTCCAGGTATTAAACTGCACATTGACATATTGCCCGCGTACAGGGCGGTTAGCATTGTCGCGGGAGTCGTAGAGGAAATCGGCAGAAAAGCCGGACGACATGCTGCTACGCGTCAGTCCGTAGCGCTGATAGTCTGAAATAGTGCCATTCACCCCTGCATTGTGGTCTTTTATATTCCACCGGTAGTCCATATTGTAGCCGAGCCCCACGTAGGTGTCATCATGCACCCTGCGGTACACTGTGCGGTAAAACCGGAAGTGCTCATAGTCTATATTATCAGCAGCAGAGGGGAGCGAGTTAGTACTCAGTCCATAGGTATAGGTGGGAAAGTGAAAGAAACGTATATCACCCGGAAACTGCCACTTCTCATCACTCGTGTAGAAGTTTGAAAGGGACTGAAAGATGACCTGATTGTATTGCGTGTATTGAAACTGGTTATTGATAAAGGAGAGCGTACCCTTGGGATTCTTTTTGGTGCGAAAGGAGATATTAGCCACTCCCACGCCGGCAAATCCCGTCGCGATAGCATATCCCGGATAGGCTATGATACTGAAGAAAGGCCCGGTCTCGCCTTTGCGCTCCGTTTTGCGCAGCGGGTCTCGTTTGATATTGAGTACCATCTTCAGTACATCTACCACATCCAGCTGCGGTACGGGAGTAGGTATAGTATCTACAGCCTCGTGGTGTACCACCTGCCCCTGTGCCCCTTGCATGCCAGAGAGGCACAGGACTATGGTCAGCATGAGCGGCGCTAAGCCCCGTACGCCCCATCTCCGATGTATCAATACTTCTTTCAAACCCTAACCCGCGCATAATTACAAGGAATAAACCATATATCTACCCACCTCCCCACACCCTGCAGGGTGAGCGTACTATCCGGAGACGGAGACACCTCTTTACCGGCCTAAATTCCCTCCTAATTAGCTTTATTTACAGTTAATTATGAATTATCAAGAGGTTAACCGAATAAATTCCTTTTGTGACCGAGTTTCTGATTTTTGCACTAAATCCATTGTAATTTCATATTGACTTTATGCCCCATAGAAGAAGGATATATAGTGTACTGATACAAGTGGTCATATGGTCTGTGTTCCTGATTTTGCCCTATGTCAATCTGCCACGGACTGCCACGAGCCCTCACCGTGAGCTGCTGGTCAACCGGGATATGCAGCCTCACTGGGAGGAGTATTCCTTTTTGTATGCCTTTTCTATCAATCTTTGTTTGCTGGCTTTCTTTTATATCCATGACCGCTTTATCTTTCAGCTGATCCGTACCAGCAGGTATGTGCAGTATGTAGCAGTGATCGTTTTGTCCTTCTTCACTGTCTTTGCAGTCACCTATCTCTTTCGCAATGCGATGCAGAACTATTGGAATATCTATGATGCCCCGCTGGAGCTGCGCAGTTTTATACGCGTTGCGGTATGGTTCTTTGTCATCCTCTTTGCCGCCTTTGGTATAGGTATCACTGACCTCTGGCGCGAGGCAGAGCAGCGCACCCGCTCTATAGAGACTGAGCAGCTACGCACCGAGCTGGCCTTTCTACACATGCAGATCAACCCTCACTTCCTATTCAACTCGCTCAATACGATCTACGGACTGTCCCTCAAAAAATCAGACAACGCCCCCAAGGCTGTACTAAAGCTATCCCAGCTGATGCGCTACATGATAGAGGAAAACGGACAGGACCTCGTACCACTGGACCAGGAGATAGACTACCTCAATAACTATATCGAGATACAGAAGATGCGCAGCTCAGCTGCTGTTCATGTCACATTTGATGTGGCGGGCAATACCAGCACAGCCATGATCGCTCCCATGCTGCTCATGCCCTTTGTAGAAAACGCCTTCAAATACGGGATCAGCAATAGCGCCCCCTCTCCTATCTCCATCTCGCTGTCTGTCAATCCTGCCAGCATCCTGTTTGTAGTGACCAATAAAAAATTTGATTACCTGGAGCGCCACTCATCCGGCATAGGTATAGCCAATGTACAGCGCCGGCTGGACCTGCTGTACCCCGGCCAGCATGAGCTGGATATCCGTGATCATTCCGATACTTATTCATTAAGCTTAAAAATCCTATCATCATGATCTCATGTGTAGCCATAGACGACGAACCAGTAGCACTCGAAGTGATCGAGGAATTTATCTCCCGCACTCCGGCACTAGAGCTGAAAGGCGCCTTCTCTGACCCCTATGCCGGAGCAGAGTACCTAAAGAATAACAAGGTACAGCTCCTGTTTCTGGACATACAGATGCCGCGCATCACCGGTCTGCAGCTGTTGAAATCACTCCCAGACCCTCCGCTTGTCATCTTTACCACGGCCTATAGCAACTATGCCGTGGAGGGCTTCAACCTCAATGCCATCGACTTTCTCCTAAAGCCGATAGACTATGATCGCTTCCTCAAGGCTGTGAATAAGGCTGAAGAGTATATCAGCTACCGCGAAAAGCCGGCAGAAACACAAGTATCTGCGCCATTTATCTTTGTAAAATCTGACTACCAGATCGTCAAAATAGACGTAGATGATATCACAATGGTAGAAGGTATGGATGACTACGTCAAGATCTTTACCAATAAGAAAATGACGCTGACCAATATGACCATGAAGGATATCCTGTCCAAGCTACCTGCCAATAAATTTGCGCGGGTACACAGGTCATATATCATCTCCCTGCTGCACATAGAGAGCGTGCGCAATAAGCGTATCAAAATAGGCGACAAGCAGATCCCCGTAGGTGATAGCTTTGCCGAGAGCTTCTACAAGATGCTCGGAGAGAATGGCTGATATGGCGGGTATTTGATAGTTTTGCCCCTGTCATGTCAGATCAGCACCAGCATCCGCACAGCCTGCGGGACCTCGTCCTATACTTTATGAAACTCGGTGCTACCGGATTTGGTGGTCCGCTAGCGCTCATAGGCTACATGCACCGTGACCTGGTAGTCGAGCATCAGTGGTACACTGAGGAGGAGTACAAAGAGGGCCTTACTCTCGCTCAGCTCGCACCCGGGCCGCTGGCCTCACAGCTGGGCACCTACCTCGCATTTTTGCACTATGGCTACCTGGGCGCTACACTGGCTTCTGTCGCATTTGTATTGCCGTCATTCTTGATGGTGGTAGCTCTGGGCATCGCTTACAAAGTGTTCAACGGATTACCATGGATGCAGGCGGCATTTTATGGCATCGGCGGTGCTGTGGTGGGCATCATAGCTATCAGCAGTTATCGTCTTACTACCAAGTCTGTCGGAGCCTTTACCCTTGAGTCATTTCGCAGCAAATGGCTGCTTTGGTTATTCTTCCTTTCCACGTTTGTCCTCACCTTCATATCTCAGGCACAGGTGCTGTGGGTATTTATCGGTGCCGGACTCATCTATATGTTCCTGCACGCTCCGCCCGACTGGTTTGGCCGCAGCCGGGCCCGGGCCAATGCACTCTGGCTCATAGCCAGCGCCGGCTTCTGGCGCTGGGACTCTAAACTGCTCCGTCAGATGGCCGTCTTTTTTACCAAGGCAGGCGGCTTTGTCTTTGGCAGTGGTCTCGCTATCATTCCTTTCCTGCATGCTACTGTTACAGATTATCATTGGATAGATGAAAAAACTTTTCTCGATGCCGTAGCGGTAGCTATGATCACGCCGGGGCCCGTGCTGATCACAGTCGCATTTATCGGCTACCTCACCCAAGGACTGCCGGGCGCGCTCGTGGCAGCCTTCTTTGTCTTTCTCCCAGCCTTTCTCATCACTATCGTGATAGCCCCATACTTCAAAAGGATAGCTCAGAATAAAAGCATCAAAGCTTTTGTACAGGGTATCACCGCTGCTGTGATCGGTGCTATAGCAGGCTCGGTGGTCATGATCGCCATCAAGACCTACGCACCAGACAAGGTACACATAGATCCGGTACCTGTGATCATCTCCATCCTCACCATACTAGCCCTGCTTTATATCAAAAAAATGCGGGAGCCATATGTGATACTGGCCGCCGCCGCTATCGGCATAGTGGTACGCTACCTCATGTGATCGTATGTTACTGATACAAAAGTTGCTAATTAAGGCAGAGATGGCGGCTAGGCAGTCATCGCTTTGCCGAAATATCATACATTAGCCCTTATGAAAAAACTGCTTCTCTTCCTCACCATATCTATCTCGCTGGCTGCCACAGCTCAGGACGCGCTCAGCACATGGACCAGCCAGCCGCTCACTGTAGATGGCAAGGCCTCCGAGTGGCCGCAGTTCTTCCGCTTTTATGCG
This sequence comes from uncultured Chitinophagaceae bacterium, assembly GCA_964571705.1. Lineage (GTDB taxonomy): Bacteria > Bacteroidota > Bacteroidia > Chitinophagales > LD1 > UBA1941. Next base: position 55,211 of record CAZNDJ010000006.1, on the reverse strand, counting down.
CCGGGTACACGATTCCAGTTTGATGTGATGAATGATAAGACGAATCTCTACGTCTGCGTACGGGCTACAGAGATGGAGGCTCAGGCGCGGCTGTTGCACTCAGGCCTCACGCTTTGGTTTGACCCGGCGGGCAAGAAGAAACAACAAGAAGGCATCTCATTTCCGGTGAAACTGGACCATACTGCAGATGAACTCAACCGCGGTGAAAACACGGGTAAACGCCAGGCGGGTGATGGCGGGGCATCACTGCACAGGCGGGTGAGTGGCCTGCGAGAGCGCGTAGTATTTGCCCAGACAGGTATCAAGAATATAAAAATGCCCGGCATAGCAGAGCCTATGCTCCCGCTCACCAATCCTAATGGCCTGACCGTAGCCTATGACTGGGATAGCCTGGACATACTCTATGTGGAATACCAGATACCTCTATCCCTCATACTGGGTCACACTCCTACTGCAGCTGAGCTAGCTAAGCCCATAGGACTGGGCCTGGATGTAGGCGCTATGGATGCTCCTGCCCGCTCCGGCGGTGGCGCTCCAGGCACCACTCCTACTGGCATGGGCAATAATCGTGGTATGGGAGGCCGCCCGGGGGGTATGACCGGTCAGGGTCAGACCATGTCAGGCCCATCTTATGATCCCAATGCGGCTGAGCAAAAAACCTGGCTCAAGTTGCACCTGGATATCAAGTAAGCCTTGAACCCGATGTGATATTTACAGTCTATTGTCCCGGAAAAATCTAGCACTGAACGCGTAAGGAGCCATTTAAAATTTAACCGGCCTACGGCTGGTCATGTGCAACTTATAATTGTACTTTCAGGTCTAATATTCTGAAAAACCCAATGTTTCATCTAAAACCATACTACCGTGAAAATTTTTAGACTACTCCTCGTTCTTTTAGTGGCATCATGTAGCTGGGATACTCTTAGCGCCCAGTGCAATATGCAGTCGCACATTGCGACTGGTATAGAGCCACTCAATAATATTGACACCTTTCGGGCTCAGCTTTATTATGGTGGCGTACCGCCTTTTACATACCAATGGGCTGTAGATGGCATAGTGCAGGCAGATACTGCTCAGACTTTTATTTATCAGTTTCGGTATGGTACTGACATGGTCTGCGTGACTATCACTGACAGCACTGGCTGTACTACCAGTAGCTGTGATACAGTCCAGACACCGGTCACAGCCTGTACCAACTTTGTAGTCACCATACTCGACTCAGCCAATGGAAATCTGCCGTCCATGATGGCCTACGTACATGGAGCTCCTTACAATCATTGTGTCTTCAGTTGGAGCGACTCCTCTACCAATTATCTTACACAGCCCTTACAAGCCGGACGCACTTATTGCGTCACCGTGACCGATACGACCACCGGTTGTATATCTTCGGCCTGTCAGGATTATTGCTTTTTCAGCGCCACAGTCACAGACTCCATCACCTCCACCACGAATATATACCGGGCCTATCCGACCGGAGGTGGATTTGGGTATCGCTTTTTCTGGAATAGCGTCAGGGGCAACTCCTTTTATTCTACCAGCAATAGCACTCCTTTTGTTTCACTTATCATAGTGGATGCCAATGGATGTTTCTTTATCGATAGTCTTATTCCTCACGCCTGCCATCTGGCCAGTGCTTTGACATACACGCACGACGCGTTCAATCGGTACACTTTCCAGACCGTGGCCACGCTGGGCACTGCTCCTCTCTCCTACTCCTGGACCGTCAATGGCTATGCCTCCAGCGTACACACGGCTACTCTATCGGACTCACTGGCACAAGGCACCTATGTGATCTGCTCTACTGTACGCGATGCCAACTCCTGCTCATCTCAAAGTTGTGATACAGTGGTGGTCAGTGCTCCGCTGGCCTGCCAGCTCCACGTACAGGTAGTGGATACAGTAATAGGATCTGATACCATGCTGTTTGCCCGGGTCAATGATTTTACGGCAGGTGCAGCCTCAGTATCTTACTCGTGGAGCACTGGTACTACAGGTACAGTTGACTCCATCTTGCCGGGCCTTCATGTCTATTGCGTGACGGTGACTGACAATCTCGGCTGCACAGCATCTTCCTGTATCAACACCTGTACCCTCACCGGAGCAACCACAGCCATCGCCTCTGGCAATGGCTGGAACCAGCAAGCTTCTGTATCAGGTGCCACCGGGATTGTGCGTTACCACTGGAGTAGTGGTGATACCACAGCAGGTTTCTTCACCACTGCGCGCGGCGTTTATCACCTGACCATCACTGACGCCAGCGGCTGCTCGGTCGTGCTCACAGATACGGCAGGGTCTGTATGCTACTTCTCAGGTGGTATTTCTGTTTCTGGCAATAATGGTGTTTATGCAACACTCACAGCTACCGTTTATAATAATCATGGGCCGGTGAATTACCTCTGGTCCAATGGTAGCTCGGGTTCTAATGTTTTGAACGTCCAGCAATCGGGACAGTATTGTGTGACAGCTACGGATACCATAGGCTGTACCACCATACTATGCGATAGCGTGAACCTGACCTGCCGACTCCGGGTACACGTAGTAGATTCTGTGGTCTCAGGATATCATATCCTGCATGCTATAGCTGATAGTGGCAGGTCGCCGTTTACTTATTCATGGCACCCAGGGGGTACCTCGGAGTATAACTATATACAACACTCCGGCATCTATTGTGTGGACTTGTATGATGCTAACGGCTGCTATGCTTATACTTGTGATACGGTCAATATGGGTTGCCAGCTCAGCACCTCTTATACCTTTACTAGTAATGCGTCAAACATTTACTACTTCACCAGTCATGTGAGCGGCGGCTCGGGCCATTACAACCATGGCTGGCAGGTAGACGGCCTTTATACCAACGTAAATGATGACACCTATTACACAGCTACTCTTAGCGCGGGTCAGCATTCCGTATGTCTTTACGTTTATGATTCGCTGACGGCCTGTAGAGATTCATTCTGCCAGGTCATCACAGTGCCAGCTATAGGCTGCACACTGAGTGCGTCCATCACACAGTCGGTGAGTGGCTCAGTGGCCGTTCTCACAGCACATGCCTCAGGCGCGCATGGTCCTGTCACCTACTACTGGCCTGCGGGCAGCACCAGCGCGATACTGACTGCTGTTAATTCAGGCACCTATTGCGTCACTATTAGAGATAGCGCCGGCTGCTCGGCCACTGCCTGTGATACGCTCCATCTGAGCAGTTGCAATCTGCACGCCACCTACACCTCTACACACACAGGTAGTATCTATGTATTCTCCGGTGCCTCTACAGGCGCTCATGGCACAGTCACCTATCAGTGGCGTATAGACGGCGGCACCCTGGCTACCGGCTCTCCGTATACCGCCACACTTGCAGCGGGCACCCATCAGGTATGTATGTATGCACGTGATACTGCACAGTGCCGCGACTCGATCTGCCAGACGCTCACCGTGGCCAGCAGTGGCTGCGCCATAGGTGGTTATATCAAAGATTCTGTCAGGCATACTCCCCTGGTAGGCACATCACACTACTATATACCTGTGATCTCCAATGGCACTGCACCATATACCTATCACTGGAGCAATGGTAGCACAGGCTCATACGTCTACACCGGTTTCTGGCAGTCTACTTTCAATGGCTCCGTGACCGTGACAGATGCCAGCGGCTGCTCAGCAGTGCTGCATATGAATAGCGCCTACGTGGATACCTTCTGCGGCAATGTATTTAACGATGCCAATGGCAATGGAGTACAGGATGCCGGAGAGGCTGGTGTGGCTGGTCAGGTGGTCTACCTCTACTCCGGTAGCACCATAGCAGCTACAGCCACTACTGATGCGCATGGCCATTATGCTATAGCCGTGCATCCGGGTACATACACTATCCGCTATACGGCTGGGACATCCTATGCTATCACCATACCTTTAGGTACCAGTACTTCGCCAAACCAGGCACAATATGGCCCATTCACCATATCCAGCAATGCCAATAATTATTGCGGCTACAACTTTGGCATACGGAGTACCAATGTGACCATCACAGGCTATGTGTACCTCGATGCTAATAACAATGGTGTGTTTGATGCTGGCGAAATCCCGGTAGCCAATCAACTGATACATGTGGGGCCGCACTATGCCTACACCAATGCGCAGGGCCAATACACATATATAGGTGCCGCAGGGAGCTATGCCATCACTTATGCACCATCCAGCGCATATAGCGCATATACAGTGGTACCCGCCAGCTATTCCGTCAGCGCCTCTATACCTGGCACCATATACGGTAGCAATAACTTTGGCCTGCAGCAGAGCACCACAGCCTGCAATATCACTACGACGATCATACCCATCACCACCATCACTGCCGGCTATCCATCCTGGTACTATGTCTATGTGTCCAATCACGGCACCAATGTAGCCAGCGGTATCATGACCTTCTACTTTGATCCTGCACTGACCTTTGACCATGCCAGTCCTGCACCCGCATCTGTCAATGCCACATCGCATACTGCCAGCTTCGTATATGCAGGTCTGCAGCCAGGCACTTACACCTCATTCTACGTTTACTTCATGGCCAATACTACCGTGACAGTAGGACAGTCCACCTTTGAAATGGCCACCGCTACAGACAATTGTATCGAGAGCAACTTTGCAGATAATACAGACACTCTCCACCAGATAGCCACAGGCTCATGGGATCCTAATGCCAAGACCGTATCGCCTGCCGGCGAAGGCCCGCAAGGCCTCATCAGAGCAGGCCAGGAGCTGCGCTATACGCTCAACTTCCAGAATACGGGTACTGCGCCAGCAGTGAACGTGGTCCTGCGTGATAGCCTGCCATCCACATTGGATCCGTCTACCATCCGCATGCTGGGCTCCAGCCATCCGGACTACGTAGTACAGGTAGAGGGCCAGCAGCTCACCTGCCGCTACTCGCAGATCATGCTCGCAGATAGCTTTAGTAGCGAGCCGGAGAGTCATGGATTCCTGAGTTTTGCTATCAGTCCCGTAGCTGGTATAGCAGATGGCACACAGATACAGAATACAGCCTCCATCTACTTTGACTACAATGATGCCGTAGTGACCAATACAACTCTGAACACGATAGACTATACGCTCTCCGTAAAGGATGTATTAAGCGGCGCCACCATCACCGTACAGCCTAATCCATTCAGCCAGTACACTGCTATCCGTGTGACAGGAGCCGATATGCACGACGCTACGCTGGACGTGTACAATGCACTGGGGCAACTGGCCGCCAGTGCTACACCATCATCAGAAGGCGTATTCACACTGCAGCGCAATGGCCTCAGTGCAGGTATGTACAGCTATCATATACGCCAGTCAGGCCGCACCGTAGGCAGCGGCAAGCTGGTGATAGAATAACCTATTTGTCCTTTGAAACGTAAGGGCGGGGCTTAGGCTCCGCCCTTTTTTTATTTAGAATAAAAAATCCATCTGTGCGTCTATATCTGAAAATAACACATAGATGAAGAAGGTCATACTCATCACAGGCGCATCATCAGGCATAGGGCTGGCCACTGCCAGGATATTGGCCAAAGAAGGGCACACCGTCTACGCAGCAGCCCGTCGCATAGAGCGGATGAAAGAGCTGGAGGCAGATGGGGTAAAGCTCATAGCCATGGACGTCACAGATGATGCCTCTATGATAGCAGGAGTCAAAGCCATCACAGATCGCGAGCAGCGTATAGATGTACTGGTCAATAATGCGGGCTACGGCTCCTATGGTGCACTGGAAGATGTACCTATCAGCGAGGCCAAATACCAGTTTGAAGTAAACATCTTTGGCCTGGCGCGACTCACTCAGCTGGTGCTGCCTCACATGCGCGCGCAGCGCTCCGGCCGCATCATCAATATCTCATCTATAGGTGGCCGCATAGGTGAGCCTCACGGTGCCTGGTACCATGCTACAAAGTTTGCAGTAGAGGGCCTCAGTGACAGCCTACGCATGGAGGTCAAAGAATTTGGGATAGATGTAGTAGTGATACAGCCGGGTGCCATCCAGACCGAGTGGACCGAGATAGCGCGCCAGAATATGCTCAAAACCTCGGGCAATACCGCCTACAGCGAGCTGACTCAGGCACATGCCCGCATGTTTCAGAATGCCGATGGCCAGGGCTCAGATCCTATCGTGATCGCGAAGGTCATATCCAAAGCGGTCAACCGCCGTCATCCCTGCACACGCTATGCTGCCGGCCTCGGTGCGAAGCCTATCCTATTCCTGCGCAGCATCCTTTCAGACAAACTCTTTGACAGGCTGATGATAGCAGCTATCCGCTCCCAGGGCCGGGAGAAGTGAAGTGAGGGGTTCTCAGTTACTCTCCGGATCCAGCCGGTAGTTCTTTGCTCCCCAGCTGCCCTTGTGGAGGTATAGTATGGTCGAGTCTGAGGTATGCGCTACGATGCTGTCACTCTCCTCAGATAGTGGCGCTGCCAGTCTATGGCTGATATAGATCGTATCTGCCCTGCCGGTAGAGTCTGCAGGATAGTAAAACTCGCAATAGTCACCATAGCCGCTATCCGTACTGGTCACAGCCCTGTGTATGCGCTCCGCCTTGCCATTGCCATAGGCCAGTATCAGGTGCCACTGCGGATAGCCGCAGGCCGGGTAGCCTGCATTCAGCTCATAGACGTGTACATGATCTGAGAGACGCACATGGTCCACCTCGTTCATATTCAGGTCGCTGGCAGCTGTATCGCGCAGTGTATTCACAGCCCCTGTAGCACTTACAAATCGCACCATGAGCGGATTGGCCGGCACCTCGGTCAGCGTATCGCGCTCATACCTCTCATAGCCATATAGTATCAGGTCTTCTTTGCCGTCATTATCAAAGTCACTATGCAGGCCATAGCCCAGAGAGGTACCGCGGATATAGCCCGTCCTCCCCTGCCATGACACAGGATAAAACCGGTCCGTAAAAAAGCGCCCGAAGGCATCCTTCGTCACCGCCACGCACTGCGCCATCGGCACCACAGTGTCCAGCACCAATGCATCATCTTTCAGGATATAAAAAGGTGCTACCGTATCCATCACATATGCCGTATCCGTCTGCTTGTCAGCCGCATCGCGCGCAGTCCACAGCGTCAGGCTATCTACCTGTACTGATTCTGCGAAGTGATATAAAGGCTGGCCATCACCATCATTTTTTGACCGGCATCCGGTCAGGAGCAATAGAATGACAGCACCAAAAAAGTAAAGGCTTTTCATAAAAGTGAAGATAAAAAATGTAAAGCGCGCTTGCCTGACTACTTGCAAACAATTGCCTAAGGCAGTCCGCTAGTTTGTCAGTGGCTTGTTCAGTATCGTGCGCGCCTCTGAGATACTGGCTACCTCTTTGCCCAGCATACGCACCAGGCCCGCGGCAGCCTCTATCAGCTCGCCATTGCTCTTTGCCATCTCTCCTGATGGCAGGTAGAAGTTATCCTCCAGCCCTGCACGGATATTGCCATCTATAGTGATCGCAGCGGCTATGGCCTGCCATTGCTTGCGGCCTATGCCTATCACCTGCCAGTTGCTGCCCGGAGGTACAGAGGCTGCCTGGTGCAGCAGGTTGCGCGTGGAGATAGGTATGCCCCCCAGTACTCCCATCACAAAGCTGAAGAAATAAGGCTTCTGCAGTAGGCCCATATCTATCAGCGGATTCGCATTATTGATATGTCCGTTATCAAAGACCTCCATCTCCGGCACCGTGCCCGCCTCCTTCATCTTCTCCAGATAGAACTTGATATCGCCAAACGGATTCTGAAACACAAAGTCGTGGTAAAACTCCTTCGTCTTGGAGGAGTAGATGCCATAGTTCATAGAGCCCATATTGAGCGCCGCCATGTCCGGCTTCAGCGCAGAGATATGATGGATACGCTCCTCACGGCTCAGGCCCACAGCCCCTGTGCTATAGTTGATGATCACATCCGGGCAGAGTTTGCGCACCTCTATGCCTATCTGGCGGTAGGTCTCTATATCATATGCAGGCAGCCCATCATTCTGGCGGGCATGTATGTGCAGGATACTCGCCCCTGCATCTACTGCGCGCTTGCCTTCAGCAGCTATTTCCTGTGGGGTATATGGTATATAGGGACACTGCTCCCTGCGTGCCAACACCCCTGTGAGAGATGCCGTGATGATGACTTTATTGGCCATGATTGTCTTAGTGTTTTAGTTGATAGTATGAAAATAGACTTTCCCTACCTATCTGCCTAAGACTTCAACCAAAGGTGAGTATTATCAGTTCAGGTGATGATCCAGCAGCCGGAGGCCAAAGCGCCTGTTCACACCAAAAAAGGAATAGGAGTAGACGCTATATTCTGTCATGCCTACATTAGATTGCATTTTGGTATAAGCACTTGCGTATGCGTCTGGTGTAGTGACCAGCTCGTGCAGCTGGCATATGCTGCCATCTGAGGTAGCGGTCACGGATATTACTGTGACCGTATCATTAGCTGGTGCGAAGCCCCGCCATATATCTCCTGCGGAGCATGGTAGCCGCATAGTATAGCCAGCCAGGTAGATACTCCGGAAAGTCACACTGCTATCGCGCACGGCCATAAAACCCGTATCTATCGCAGCCCCCTGATGCGAAATAAGGCAGATGGCCGAATCTGTAGTACCCACATGATATACCGCCGCGATGGTGACCGTAGGTGTATCCAGTGTATAGGTCAGAGAGTCTGATAGCTCATACTGCCACCAGTTACCTACATGCAGTGCCGGGATCTCCCTGTGTGTAAAATAAACAGGTCCATCAGTCTTTTTCCCGCATGAGAAAAGAGCCAACGAGGCTACAAAAAGAAGAATAAGGATAGGTGTCGTTTTCATAGTAGTAATTTATAGGTAAAACGTATGGATCAGCAACTTAGTTGCCCTGCAGACTAGAAATGATAGTCGATCAGCTCTGCACCAAACTTACGCTTGGCACCGGCAGGGCCCTTGTAGTTGTAGCCCTGAGATACGACACCTATACTGCGAGATACCTGCAGATGCTGGCGGATACTATCATCATACTGGCGGCGGGTACGTGATATGTCCCACACCCAGTAGTTTTGGTGCTGTACATCTACATTGAGCTGGTATGGCAGCACAGAGATAGCATCACTATCGGAGGTAGTCCAGCTATCACCCGCGCTGAATGGCAGCCTGATGTCAAAGTTGCCCAGCTTGCCTGCTGCCGAGGAGAAGGCCCACTGTGTCTCAGACACTACCAGCGTGCCGGAGTCTATCGCAGCACCTGTATCCAGCACATAGCACTGAGCGCTGTACCCTGTACCGGCAGTGGTCACAGAGGCTACGCTCAGCGTGAGCGTATCGGTATGATTGCGTATCGAGTCGCGCACACGGTAGCGCCACCAGCTGCCGGCATTCACCGCGGGCACGTCGGCACTCGCATACACCGGCATATGATAGCTCGGTTTGCTGCACGACACTACGGCAAAGATGCCCAGCGCCCACAGGATATAAAGATAGATCGTAGTTGACTTCATGATGATAAAGATAAAAACTGCTGGTTAATTATAGCCTCTGTATCGCAAGATCGCTTACCCTTTCCACACCGGTTTGCGTTTTTCTATGAAGGCTTGCAGGCCTTCAGCCGCATCTTCGGTCTGCAGGGCCAGGCTCAGCATATGCTTCATGTGGGACTGCGCTTCCTTGCCGGGGATAGACTTTAGGTCATTATACGCCTGCAGGCCGAGGCTGATACCGGATGGCGAATACTGCAGCAGGTCATCTACCAGCGCCTGCACCTCTGCATCCAGCTGCTCTGCCGGCACCGCCTTGCTCACCAGTCCCACCCGCTCTGCCTCAGTAGCATTCACAGTGCGCGCCCGCATGCAGAAGTCCAGTACCTGCCGTGGCGGCATGATCTGCAGCATGCTGTACATCACCTGAAATGGGAATAAACCTCTCTTGACCTCCGGCAGGGAGAAGGTAGCTGTATCTGCCGCCACCACGTGTGTACAGCCGCAGATGATCAGGAAGCCACCCGCAAATACCGGCGCATGTACCCGCGCGATACACGGCTTCACCAGGCCGCTGAATACATCCCCTATCACCACCTCGCCATTCGGCTCCGGTACGGTAGAGACCGTAGCCTCCGTCTGCCCTGCAAAGGCCTTGAGGTCTGCACCCGCGCAGAATACATCTCCCCTGGCAGCTATCACCACCACCCATACAGACTTGCTGTGGTGAGCGTAGTACAGCGCATAGGCTATCTCCCGGAAGAGGACAGGATTCAGTGCGTTCTTCTTGTCAGCACGGTCCAGTGTCAGGGTCAGCACATTGCCGCTCTGCTCTACCAGCAGGTGCGCAAACTTGTATTCTTTCAGCTTCAGCGCCTGGTCTACAGTGTATAGTGTATTCATGGAGCTAATCTAAACAATGTTTAATGTATAATTGACAATCACTCCACAGTGTTTCGTTTTCAATTATCAATTGCAAATTGTCAATTACGAAACACCTATTTTTGTCCACCTAAACAGCTTCGTCCATGTCCCAGCTTTTCACGCCGCTGCAGATCCGTATGGTCACCCTGCGCAATCGTCTTGTAGTTTCTCCCATGTGCCAGTATTCAGCTATCGATGGTTTTGCCGGTGACTGGCACTTTGCCCATCTGGCATCTTTCGCCGCAGGCGGAGCAGGCGCAGTCATAGCAGAGGCCACAGCGGTCAATCCCGAAGGCCGCATCTCTCCCGGCGATCTGGGCCTCTGGAGCGATGAGCACATAGAGCCGCTCAGGCGCATCACCTCATTCATCTCAGCACACGGCGCAGTACCGGGCATACAGCTCGCACATGCCGGCCGCAAGGCCAGCACCTCAGCCCCCTGGCTGGGAGACAGGCCGCTGCAAAAAGAAGAAGGCGGCTGGCAGCCCGTAGCACCGAGCGCCATTCCGTTCAAAGAAGGCAACTTGGTACCGGCTGCCCTCACCACCAGCCAGATCACCGAGCTGACAGCTGATTTTCGTGCCGCGGCACAGCGTGCCTTTACAGCAGGCTTCCGCATCATAGAGATACACGGCGCGCACGGCTACCTGATCAATGAGTTCCTATCACCATTGAGCAATCAACGGACGGATGCCTACGGCGGCTCATTTGAAAATCGCATCCGCTTCCTGCTGGAGATCATCGATGCCATCAGGCAGGTGTGGCCTGCAGAGCTGCCACTTTTTCTACGTATATCAGCTACCGAGTGGAAGGATGGCGGCTGGACGCAGGATGACTCCGTGGGTCTCGCACGTATCGTAGGTCCGCGCGGGGTAGACCTCCTAGACTGCTCCAGCGGCGGCAATGTATCAGGCGTCAAGATACCCATCGTACCCATGTATCAGGCACCGCTCGCAGAATATGTCAGAAAAGAATCCGGCATCATGACCGGTGCTGTGGGCCTCATCACCACATCAGCAGAAGCGGAAAGCATCATAGCAGATGGCCGCGCCGATCTCGTATTCATGGCGCGCGAGATGCTACGCGACCCGCACTTCCCCCTCCGCGCCGCACACGAGCTAGGCGTAGAAGCAGAATGGCCCAAGCAGTACGAAAGAGCCAAATGGAAAAAGTAACGCCTTCAATGACGTTATCAATTGTCAATTGTCCATTATCAATTACTCAAAAGCTCCGCATCCACTCAAACGGGATACTAAACATCGCCCCCTTGCGCTCCAGCACATAGGTGCCACGCACACTACTCAGCGGCAGTGCCCTGTAGAGATGGGGGAACTCCTGCCCTCTCTTGTACAGGTCCTCATAGCGCAGATACTCTCTCTCTGCCTCGCTGTCTATGGCCAGCAGCAGCAGCCTATCGGCGCTGCCGAAATGACGATGTAGCGTGCTCGCCACCTGCTCTGCATCCGAGCAGTGTATGAAGCCCTCCGAGTCAAAAGAGGCAGGTTTATAGACACCGCTTTCTTCAGCGGCCTTATAGATCGTAGGATCAGCTATGTGAAATATCATTATTTAAATTGGGTTTTCAAAAATAGCGAAATACGCCAAGTCTAAACTGGTTGTACTTTCGCCACGCCCATCATCTCCGCCAGCACCACCCGCACCTCATCCAGAGAGTGGTACAGCTGCTCAAAGCTGTCTACGATGAAGTAAGTATCCTGCATGATGTCATTTCTATACGGCGTGGCCATGATGTCGCGCACGTTATAGTCCCGGCGCGTGCAGTCTCCCACCATGCAGTGCAGCGTCTCGCCCCTGCTGCTCATGATACCCGCGCCATAGATCCGCAGGCTGCCATCGGCCTGCCGCATCAGCCCAAACTCTATCGTAAACCAGTAGAACCGTCCTATCAGCTCCAGCGCCTCCTCATCATCAGCATGCTCCATGGCCAGCTCTCCCAGCCCCGTGAGGAAGCGGCAGTAGTCCGGATCGCTCAGCAGCGGTATATGCGCAAAGGCATCGTGAAACATGTCCGGCTCTTCTATATAGTCCAGCTGCGCCATGGTCCGCACCCAGCAGGTAGCTGTAAATTTTTTATCCGCCAGGAAGCCGAAGAACTCCCGCGCGGGGCTGATGCACGGCACCACATGGATCCCCCAGCCCGTACGCTGCGCCAGTATCTCATTCACCCGGGCAAAGTCAGGTATCGCATCTCCGTTAAACTCTACCGTATCCACAGCACGCAGGTAGGCATCACAGGCATACTGGCGCAGCTGCGGCATCTGCCGCTCATAGAGCGTCTTCCATACCAGGAAGTCCTCTGCCGTGTAGTCACTGTAGATCTGCTGTGTCGGTCGTTTCATTGTCATTTGCTTTTTGAGTAAAATAAAAATGCCGCTCTCAGTGAGGGCGGCATCGTGTGATATCTTTGAGTCTCGCTCAGTACATTACCATACACGCCCGCCGGAGCAGCCGATATAATAGTAATAGTATGCGCGATTGGTCAGCTTCATATCTTGAATATAGTATAGGGGTTCCAAATATGCAAATAGGGGTACGCATTTTTATGATTTACATATAAAAACAAACAAAATCATGACAGTCAGTAGTCTGCCACGAGACATGTGCTGTACCGACAGGTCGCGAACTGTCAGTTTAAAGACTTATATGATCATTCTTTAATTTACCGAGGCTTCTAAATCCTTCTCCTTCGGAGTGGGCGGGAGGTGTCTTTAAGATTCGCTAACAATCTCACCCTCACATTTCGCCGCTTAGCCTAATAACAGGCACGCCTCAGTAGCATTCGTATCAGCTTCAGCACCAGATACATTAGATTTGAGCGTTATACTTTTGATCTGACTTAAACCCCCATTCCGCCTATCAGTCAAACCTCTACCCCATTCGCGTGCACCGGTTTGTGCACGGTTTTTGCTTGTTCTAAAAGGTTTTGATGCAGTGGTATAAAGTCTTTTTCCTATTCCTGGCCTGGGCAGGCGCTTACGGCGCTGCGGCGCAGCATACCAGTGCGTCTGGCAGGGTAGTGGATAAGAAGACCGGGCAGCCGGTAGAGTTTGCCATTGTCCGTTTTCGTGGCAGCACAGAGGGCGTCATCACTGACTCGGCGGGAGCTTTCTCCATCAGCGTGGCAGTGCCATCCTCCGCAGTAGAGGTATCACTAGTAGGCTACAAGGCTCAGGAATATCTCATCAAGCCCGGTCTGGCCAATAAGATCACCATTCTGCTGGCCCCGGACAATATAGAGCTGAATGAGGTGGTAGTAAAGCCTAAGAAGCGGAAACGCGTAATAGACACCACAGCGCTCATCATCTACCATCATGTAGTAGACGCCCGCCCGCACAATAGGCCTGCTAATATCCGCAGCTACTATTTTGAGGAATATAACAAGATAGACTACTCTCTCCTCGATGTCCCTAAGAAGTTTATCAATCGGAAATTCTTCAAGCCTTTCCGCTTTTTCTTTGATAAAAAAGATACCCTGCCCGATGGTGAGGAGTATATCCCGCTGCTGGTGCAGGAGGAGTATGCCGAGGAGTACTACCGCGAGCAGCCCAAAAAGAAAAGTCGTATCACCCACTACAAGCGCATATCAGGCGTCAAAATGCCTAACCTCGTGCGCCTGCTCAGCAAGCAGTTTGAGACAGTAGATGTCTATAGTGACGTGTACATCCTGTTTTACCTCTCCTTCACATCCCCCTTCTCTCCTGCTGCCCGCGCTGCCTATGACTATCACGTACTCGATACTGCACGCATAGAGGGCCGCACCAGCTACAAGCTGAACTTCGTAGGCCGCAACCCTAATGATGTCACCATGAAGGGTTACGCCTGGATAGACTCCGCCTCCTGGGCTATCAAGTATATACATATGAAGCCCAATGAGAACGCCAACCTCAACTTCATGCGCGACTATGAGATCGCACAGACCTTCATACAGGTCAATGACAGCAGCTGGCTCATGACGCGTGAGAATGTGCAGGGCGAAGGCAACCTCGTAAAGAGCATCAAAAAGCTATCAGTGCTGCTGCAAAAAAACCTGACGCGGCGCAATATCAAGACTGACATCCGGATACCAGACTCCATCGCCCATGTACCGGATCAGCTAGTAGACCCTGATGCCTACAAAAAGAGGTTTACTTACATGGATACGATCAGGTTTGACTCGCTCACCACCAGCGAGGAGCATGTCTATCACAATTTTGATACCCTGCGCACGGTGCCAAAGTACAAGCAACTCAAATGGCTGTATTCCCTTGCCACTACGGCAAACTTCAAAGCCGGTCCCATAGAGTTTGGCCGTATCTACAAGATGGTGAGCCGCAACGCCGTAGAGGACTACCGCCTCCGCCTGGGTGTGCGGACCAATTATGACTTTAGCAGCAAGATGCTGCTCAGCGCCTACACTGCCTATGGCACCAAAGACAAAACATGGAAGTACGAGGGTGATGCGCGCTTCTTATTGCCTTCCAGATATGACCGCTGGCATGCCATCGAGTTTGAGTACAAAAAAGACATGACCATCATAGGCCAGGAGAATAGCAATCTGTCCTTCGACAATATCACCACCCTCTTCAGCTCCACTGCCAATCTGGACCAGGTAGTAAAGGTGCGCGAGGTCAATATCCTCTACGAGCGTGATTGGTTCAAGGGGTTATCGAGCAATATCGGCTTTACTACCAAAAAGTATTTCAGCCTGCCGGGTATGTTCGAGTTTCGCAGGCCCGACTATACCGGTACCGTCTATACCCCGCAGAATGTACACATTACGGAGTTTTCAGCAGACCTGCGCTACTGCAAGACCGAGCAGTATTTTGATGGCTACACCTACCGCTACTGGGTCACTACCAAGGCTCCCGCTATCACATTGAAATTTGCCATGGGCGTACGCGATCTCTTTCATGGCGACTACAACTATCAGAAGGTACAGGCCCAGTTTTACCAGCGCGCCCAGTACCCTGTAGTAGGCCACGCCAATATCACGATACGGGCCGGCTATATTTTTGGCAATGCCCCTTATCCCGTCGCCTACCTCCCATCGAGCAATATCGGCTTCATACGAGACGACTATAGCTTCCAGCTCACCCGGCCTTTTGAGTTTGTGAGTGATAAGTATCTGCAGATCTGGTATGAGCACTACTTTGATGGCCTCCTCTTCAATCGTATCCCATATATCAAGCGGTTCCACCTGCGTGAATTTGTGATGGCCAAGATGCTCTGGGGCGGCTACAGCGCGCATAACGCAAACCTGATCCTGCTCCCATCAGGCATGAGCGCACCCAGCAGCGTACCATATGTAGAGGTCGGTTTCGGAGTAGAGAATATCTTCAAGGTCATCCAGCTCAACTTCATCTGGCGCGCCACCTACCGCGATGTCCCCGGCGCCCAAAACTTCGGCTTCAAGATCGGCATCAAACCCGGTTTCTAAGGAAACCCTATTCCCTATTCCCTATTCCCTATTCCCTATTCTCTATTCTCTAATTTTTATATTAGTCTCTCAAACCCATCTCATGGCCAGACTCACTACCCTCTGCCTCTTTGCATTACTATGCTGTAGCGCTATCGCGCAAAAGTTCCCTAACCTCGCTCCCACCCCACCCATGGGTTGGAACAGCTGGAATATCTTCAACTGCGATATAGACGAGTGGAAGGTCAAAGCCATGGCCGATGCCATGGCCAGCAATGGCATGAAGGACGCCGGCTATCAGTACGTCGTGATAGATGACTGCTGGCAGGTAGCTCGTGATAAGGATGGCTACGTGATAGCCGACTCCGCACGCTTCCCATCCGGCATCAGGGCACTGGCAAATTATGTTCACTCCAAAGGGTTGAAGTTTGGTATCTACTCCTGTGGCGGCAGGCTCACATGCCAGCACAGGCCCGGTGGTGCAGGCTACGAGGCCAAAGACGCACAGCGCTACGCAGAGTGGGGAGTAGACTATCTCAAATACGACTGGTGCAACTCTGACGGTCTCACCTCTCAGGTACAGTACTCCACCATGCGCGATGCATTGCACAAAGCTGACCGGCCCATTGTCTTCTCGCTCTGCGAGTGGGGCTCTACCAGGCCGTGGCTCTGGGCAGATACCGTAGGTCACCTCTGGCGTACCACGGGCGATATCGGCCCACACTTCCTGCGCCATCATGGCGTACTGGACATCTTTGACGCGCAAAGCAAGATTCGCAAGTATAATAAGCCCAATGCATGGAATGACCCCGATATGCTGGAGGTAGGCAATAAGGGATTATCGTTCATCGAGTCTCGTACACACTTTACCCTCTGGTGCATGATGGCGGCACCGCTCATGAGCGGCAATGACCTCCGCTCCATGCAGCCGGATATTCTGAAAGTACTGACCAATAAAGATGCTATTGATATAGATCAGGACAAACTCGGTGTACAGTGCTTCCTTTGGAAGAAAATAAATGGGATAGAGATATGGGTAAAGCCACTTGCAGATGGCGACTTTGCGATGTGCTTCCTCAATCGGTCAAACAAAACTAA
The DNA here is from genome assembly GCA_964571705.1 of uncultured Chitinophagaceae bacterium. Taxonomy (GTDB): domain Bacteria; phylum Bacteroidota; class Bacteroidia; order Chitinophagales; family LD1; genus UBA1941. The sequence goes on along the minus strand of CAZNDJ010000006.1, from coordinate 38,326 downwards.
AGAGCTGGATTTTGACCCGCGCGGAACCTATAGAGATCCCGACTTTGAAAGAACCTATACTATATCTCATACGGGAGGTCAATATAGAAATACTCACCAGATACTGGACATCTGGAATGGGACAAATATAACAGATGCTAATGCGCACATCAAGGGCTCCATAAAACCGCATGATGTTATTTTCGTGAGATTAATAGCTTTGGTTAATAGTCACGGTATAGAATAATTTCAGCTCTGTAAATGAACATTCTTATACACCTCTGTATAATCCATGTCTCCAAATGCATTTAAATTTCGGCTAATAATAGGCAATGAATAAAACCCGACTCGAAGCATTCAGTGATGGCGTCATAGCCATCATCATCACCATCATGGTACTGGAGTTTAAGATGCCCCACAGTGCAGACTGGGAGGCGCTGCGCCCGCTCATACCCACCTTCATCAGCTACATACTCAGCTTTATCTATATCGGCATCTACTGGAATAATCATCACCACATGGTGCATACCATCAAACACATCGGCCCCGGCATCATGTGGACCAATCTCAACCTCCTCTTCTGGCTATCCCTCGTACCCTTCGCCACCGCATGGATGGGTGAGAATCACTTTGCCGGTGCGCCGGTAGCAGTATATGCTATTGTGCTGATCATGTGCGGCATCTCCTACGACATTATGCGCCGCTTTATCATCTACTGCCACCCGCATGACCCGGAGGTGCGCCACCTCCTCTCACGCCAGCAGGGCAAGGCCATCGCCTCTACCTCCTGCTATGCCCTGGCCATAGTCTTCTCTTTCTTTTATCCGTACGTATCATTATTCCTGTTCTTTCTCGTAGGCACCTTCTGGTTTATCCCCGACAAGAACATCCAGCAGAACGCTGATAAGAAAAGCTGACAGAGTATTGAGTAGCGAGTATTGCCTAGTGAGATAAATACAAAAGCTACGAAAGGATACCCCCTGTTATTCTGTCAATTGCCAATTGTCCGTTGTCAATTGTCAATTATAAATTATCAAATTGATCAAGGCGTATACGCCGTTCGCTTCTTCGTCAGCTTCAGGTCCTGTAGCGTCGGATTCACGATCTTCAGCTCTATAGCAAACTGCTGATAGGTGAGCGGCCACGCCGTCCAGTCAAAGGCCAGCTCCCAGCAGTGCAGGCTGCGCACCACCTTGACCTGTGTCACCGTGAGCTGTTTGGTATTAAAATCAAAGCCAGTATTCATGGCCACCTTCCACTTTGCCGTGAGGTTAAAGTCACCCGTCAGCTTCAGGTATGGCGTCCAGATCAGGGAGTCATTTTGCGTGTAGGTATTGAAGTTGGTATGCACATCCATGCTGAAGGATGTAGCGAGGTTCCACGGGATATTAAAGTCGTAGTAGTCATCCGGATCGTAGGAGACATAGTCCGGTATATCATGCATTGCCTTGTTAGATGGAGCTGCCACAGGTTTCGCCTTGCCGTGGAACGTCGCATTGAGGCTCACATTAGCGCTGGTAAATCGCAGCAGCCCTTTGTGCGTCACGTCAAAGTAATACCGGTTGATCGTATAGCCATTTTTGCCACGCGCATACGGGTCCATCGTCCAGGAGAAGTTTGCCGTCAGGTTATTCAGGATATTCATCGTACCACTGAATGTGAACGGCTGCAGGCGCAGTGAGTCCGCAGCAAAGTTGTACCCGCCCGTGATATTAAAGTGATCAAGGATACCCAGCTTCTTCTCATGATTGATAGAGTCCGACTTTGAGAAGACCTTCATGTCAAAGTTATTATTCAGCGCCCAGGTCATAGCCGCATATTTGCCGGGTGTAGGCATGCCATAGACACCATTCACGATATCAAAGTGGCTGTACTGGGTCACCGTAGGATCATAGATACCCTTGCGCACCGTAGAGTAGTAGCCCCAGTACGGACTACCAAAGTCGGGATGGTAGGAGAAGGCCACCTGTGGCGTGAGGATATGGCGGATTGCCTTCACATACTTGCCGTGAAACTGGAAGATACCCGTCACCTTCGTACTCGCACTCATACTGACCGCAAAGTCACGCGCCGCGCGGAAGCCATACACCGTGTCCGTCTTGAGGTAGCTGGCACCACCGGGGTTGAGTATCGTCACACCGCCAGGCAGCACCACCTGCTGGTCCTTATTGATCCAGGTCTGATTGATGGTCTGAAAGTACCATCGCTCAGTATAGGTAGCGCTTGGGGTAAAGGTGAAGAATTTTGCGATGGTAAAAGGCGCATCCAGGCTCGCATTCTGGCTGATGCCATAGCGCAGACTCTTGTAGAAATCAGGACGCGTGATCAGCGTGTCATAAGTATTGATCGTATTCTTGGCCTGGAAACCATACGTGATACCGATATTCTGGTACCAGCGCGGCTTGGCGCTCGTTATCTTTCCCTTGAACGGTGTCACGCGCGATACATTCAGCCTAAACTCAGGAAAGGTCACCGTGATGGCGCGGTTCTGCAGATTCTGGCTGTGGCTCGCAGACAGAGATATAGAGAGGAAAGGCGCACGTGTGAAGGATTTCTGGTAGTTGATGTTAGAGTACAGAGAGGTCTGGTAGAGAGACTGGTCCGTGACGCGATGATCCGTATTGTACGACGCCGTAGATACATTCACAGCTGCGCTGAAAGAATGCGTAGGTGCCGCCTTAGGGTCGAGCTGAAATGACCAGTTGACCTTAAATGCATTGCCAGCCTTCTGACCCGGCAGGTCCGGATCTGCGGGACGCGTACGGATATAGCTCAGCGCCAGGCTACCGTTAAAGAGATAGTTGTACCTGTATGTCACCGACGGGTCTATCTCAAAGGTACCATTCGTGTACACCGTACCTATGAACTTCATGCCCAGGTTGTCATTGGCCGCCCAGTAGTAGCCGCCATCCCGCAGGAAGAAACCATTGGCTACATCACTGCCATACTTAGGGATGATAGCGCCAGACCTCCTGCCCTGCTTCACCGGGAAGATACCAAACGGGATATATAGCGGCGTAGGCACATCAGCTATCCAGAGATTGGCCGGGCCCGTCACCATTACCTTATTAGGCACCAGTTTGATCTTCTTCGCCTTGAAGTAGAAGTGCGGATGATCCAGGTTACACGTAGTGTACTTTGAGTTGAGGCCAAACCATGAGGTAGAGTCGGCACGCTTCACTGCCTCGCTATGCAGGTAGGCATCTCCCTCGCTCGTGCTCACTTCATACACCTTGCCATGCTGATTTTTAAAGTTGTACCGCATCTTGGTGGCCCGGTATTCCTTGTCATCATCTTTGAAGATAGGCTTGCCGGATATCTTGCCGCTGGAGTCCTTGGCCCCCTGCGCCATCATCTCCATCGTGGTCCAGTCAAACTCCACAGCATCGGCATTCAGTTGTATTTTCTGATAGTGAGTTTCCCCCTTATTATACAAATACATCTTCTTTGACGTTATATCATAGACGATGGAGTCTTCGGCCTTGTAGGTGATCTTGTCTTTGATCTCGCTATTGCCCTCGGCATCTACGCTGTCTACACCGGAGGTGGTAGAGATGTGGATGATAGAGGTGTCGCGACGGCCTGTGGCAGAGTCTACCTTGACCACCATAGAGTCTCGCACCACCAGCGGCGCTGTTGTATGGGTAGCCATGGCAGAGTCCGGCGACAGCTTTTTACTGTCACCAGTAGGGTCACTCTTCTGGGCGGGAAGGCTGATAATGCACAAACAAATGAGAGTACACAAAAAAAGACATTGCCGAAGCCACTGAGGACTACTATTGAGCGGTATGTGAGCCTGTGCTAAAATATTTGACCTACTTTGCTGGTGAATTTTGGAAGAACCAAAAATAAAAATCAAAACGTGATTCGCTTAGTTTCATTATTGGCACTCTTGTGTTTAACGTCTTTTGCATATGCAGGAGGCTCAGGACAAGGCACTGCCGTGCGTACGCTGGTGATAGATCCGGGCCACGGAGGCATGGATCCGGGCGCCATCGGACCCGGCGGCCACCATGAGGCCGACCTCGCACTCGGTGTCTCACTGAAGTTTGGCGAAATGATCAAGGAGGCCTATCCGGATGTCAAGATCATCTATACACGTACTACTGACAAGTTTGTCTCCCTGGCAGACCGCGCCGATATGGCCAATAAAGCCAAGGCTGACCTCTTCATCTGCATTCACCTCAACTCTGCTACCAATCATGATGCCTATGGCACCAGCACCTACGTCCTCGGCCTCCACCGTACGGATGACAACCTGGAGATAGCCAAGCGTGAGAACGCCGTAATAGACCTCGAGACCAATAAGAATACGAAGTATGAGTTTGACCCCAACTCTCCCGAGGGCCATATCATCATGAGTATGAAGCAGAATGCCTTTCTCGATCAGAGCATCCTCATAGCCTCCAAGATAGAAGACGAACTGGCCGTCCTGGCCAAGCGCAAGAGCCGTGGGGTCAAGCAGGCTGGCTTCTGGGTACTGTACAAGACTGCCATGCCATCCCTGCTCGCAGAGATCGGATTTATATCCAATCCTACTGAGGAGCAATACCTGGCCAGTGATGCCGGGCAGAATAACATTGCGACATCTATCTTCAAGGCTTTCCGCTCGTACAAGAATGATATAGAAGGCCGTAAGGACACCATAGAGCCGGTAGCCAAGGCCACTCCCGCACCCGAAAAAAAAAAGGACGAACCAGTCCTGACAGATACACCGCCGTCCGCCCAAAAAGCCCAGCCAGCAGCAAGTCCTACCAAACAGCCAGCACCCGAGCCAAAAGCAAATCCGGTACCAGTAGCCGAGGCAAAGTCACAGCCAGCGCCGGCAGCAGAAGCAAAGCAACAGCCAGCACCTACCGCCGCAGCCGCCCTACCAGAGGCTAAGAAAGAAGAAAAGGCATGGGAGCCTGACACAGCAGATGTAGCGCCAGCCCCGCAGGTATTTCGCGAGCAGCAGGCCGTGGCCAATACCGCACGCATAGACCAGATAGCACAGCCGGTCATGAAAGACACTGTGAAGCCTGCCGCCACCACAGACCCAAGGAAGACCGCACCCGAAAATACCCAGGTGATCGCCCCTGTGCCAAAGGCAGAGGCTACCAAACCAGCGCCTGTAGTGGCTGCCAAAACGGTAAAACCAGCCGCCGGCGATACGATCAGAAAAATAGAAGTACGCACCGCTACGCCCAAAACGCCAGCCGCTACTACTACTGTCAAAGCAAAGACCGATACCGTCAAGGCTGTACTGGCCAAAGAGCCTAAACAGGTCGCCAAAGAAACTGCCACCACAGCTATCAAGAAAGAACAACCTGTAGTAGCAAAAGAGACACCTGCCAAAAAAGAAACTACACCAGCTAAAAAGGAAACACCGGCAGTGGTAGAAAAGAAGGAGCCTGCCAAAAAGGAAACTCCGGCTGTAGCAGAAAAGAAAGAACCGGTCAAAAAAGAGACGACTGCCAAAAAAGAAACTCCGGCCAGCAAAGGAGATGCCCTCGCTACAGATAATGACAATGTCATCTTCACCGTACAGATCGTAGCAGCTCACAAAGCCCCGGCCAACTATGACGACCTCGTCAGCGCCTTTGGCCTGATCAATAGGGAGGATATAGGAGATGGCGTAGTCCGCTATATGGCTGGCCAGTACACCCACTACAGAGAGGCTGAGAAGACCCTCCAGATAGCTAAGTCTAAAGGCTTTACCACCGCCTTTGTCGTAGCCTACGTCAATAACGTACGCCAGACCGTAGCCTACACCAAGGAGATCGGCGCAAAGCATCCATAATAACTACGTACTTTCTCTGTGTTAAGCCCCAAAGGGCGATACGCCTCCAGCGTAGGGCATCGCCCTACATCTGACGTTATAGAAACCTCCCCTTCAGCTCCGCAGTAGGCACCATACAGCTCTCATTTCTTCCAAACCACTTGTACCTGTATTTCGCCACCAGATCATATATGGCATCCCGTAGCGGCCGCGGCACGATGATAAAGGCATAAAGCAGCGCCCACCAGCCGCCCAGGTCACGCAGCAGGTACAGCGCCGCCGTAGAGCGCTGATATAGCATACCTCCCCGCAGATAGACGAATGAGTCAAAAGTCTCACCAGACAGGCCATGCAGCTGCAGCACCTTCTGCCCAGCTCCAGACTGCAGCGCAGCAAAGCGGAACCGCCCCTCCCCATCATGCCGGATCACAAACTGTACAGAAGCATTACACAGGTTGCACACCCCGTCAAAGAGGACAAGCCGTGCAGGCAGGCCGCTATCTGTTATATGATTATTTGACATTTGTTCTGTATAGTATCGGCCCCTATGGCAGCCGCTATTTTGATTTCCGGCTCAAATCAATATTTTTGGTTAAAATACCGATAGTGAACAATCAAACCAAGGTAGGCCTCTTTTCCCTTATCACCGTCATCATATTCATTTTTGGGTTCTATTTCCTCAAGGGTATCAACCTTTTCACTACCAAAAGTAAGTATTACGCCGTCTTTGAAAACATAGGCGGTATCTATAAGTCTAATCCTGTCACTGTCAATGGCCACCGCATCGGCTCTGTCAATGCCGAAAACTTTGACCCCACTACCGGCAAGGTAGTGGTAGAAATGGTCATAGACAATGGCTTCACACTCTATGACAGCTGCCTCGCCTCTATCAGCTCTACCGACCTCGTGGGTAGCAAGGAGATAGCTATCCGCTACAAGATATCCGGAAAGCAGTGGAAGAGCGGCGATACCATCAGCACTTATATAGCGCCGGACCTCATGAGCAAGCTCAGCGGCGCCATAGACCCGCTGAAAGACAATATCACCCACACGCTCCATAATCTCGACTCTGTGCTCGTAGCTGTGAAAGGTGCCCTGGCCAAAGACGACGCCACCAGCACCGTACACAAGCTGAATGCCGCACTGGATAATATCCATACCCTCACCGCCAAGGGTGGCTCCCTCGACCAGACCCTGGCCAACCTCAAATCCTTTACAGGCAATCTGGACAAGAACAACGAGAAGATCAACCACCTCCTGGCCAACGTAGCCGACCTGACAGATACACTCAAGAATGCTGACCTCGGAGCTACAGTAGCCAAGGCCCGCTCTGCCATCAGCGGCATAGACACGCTGCTGCATGGTATCAATAATGGTGAAGGCACCATAGGCAGCCTCATCAAGGACAAGAAGGTGTACAACGACCTCGATAGCGCCGTAGGCAGCCTCAATACGCTGCTCGTAGATGTCAAGGCGCATCCATACCGCTATGTGAATGTATCCGTATTTGGCGGTGAGAAGCGCGATGCGAAATACAAAGAGAAGCTGGCAAAAGAGGAGGCTAAGAAAAAAGCCAAAGCCGCCGCTGGCAAATAGACTAAATACCGCCCGCAGCCGTTGGTAGGGGCAGTATCAATCACCGATCCCGTGCGTCACTACCGCTCATATCGCGTCCTGCTCACCTGCCTGGCTTGTTGCCTTTCCTTTGCCATCATGGCGCAGAAGCCTAACCAGGACCCGGCGCACAGCACTGTGAATGTGACGGAACAGGCCGACTCCAATCAGGAAGTACGCGAGGTAGAGATCCTCAATGCCGACAAACTCCACTTTGAGCAGCAAGGGGAAAAGAAAATGACCCGCCTGGTAGGTAATGTAGCACTCAAGCAGGATCAGGTCCTCATGTACTGCGACAGCGCCCTGCTGGACAAGCAGGAGAACAAAATGGAAGCCTGGGGCCACGTACACATAGAGAATGATACTGTCAATGCCTACTCAAACTATCTCAACTATGATAGCAAGGCCAAGCTCCTCATCCTCCGCGATCACGCCTGGCTCACAGACAGCAAGGCAAAGATCATAGCAGACGAGATATTCTACAAGACGAAAGAGAAGGTAGCCTACTACCTCACCGGTGGCAAAGTGTACCGCGAGAAGTCCGTCATCACGAGCCGCTTTGGGTACTACTATACCAAAGGCTCCGAAGTTTACTTTAATAAGAATGTAGACATCACCGATCCCGACTACCATCTCACCTCAGACACGCTGAAGTACAATACCAGCAGTGATATGGCCACCTTCTTTGGCAATACGACGATCTACAACAAATCTAGCCGCATCTTTTGCGATAACGGCTGGTTTGATACCAAGCAGAGCATCGGTTCCTTTGGCATCCACACCCGCATCTATGATGGTGCGCAGGTGCTCACCTCAGACAGCCTCTACTTTGAGCGCAAGATCGGCTTTGGGCAGGCCTACAAAAGCTTCCACTGGCGCGATACCTCTATGGACTTTGAGCTCATAGGCCGCCGCGGCGAGTACACCGAGACCCTCTCCAAGGTACGCGCCTGGGATCACGCCTTCCTTCTCAATAGGATGGAGACCGACTCCCTCTTTATGTCCGGCGATACATTACGCTCTCAGTACACGTCTGAGACGGATACTACCCGCCTCTTCTTTGTCTACCACCATATGAAGATGTACATGCGCGACATGCAGGGCACCTGCGACTCTATGAAGTATTCCTTTGCCGACTCTACCTTCCGCATGTACTACAAGCCTATCCTCTGGGCAGACACCACACAGATGACGGGTGACACCATCTACCTCACTGTCAAGCATCGCAAGGCCGATCAGCTCTACCTGCGCAGCAATGCCTACATCATCATGCCATCCGGCCGCAAATACTACGACCAGATCAAGGGCAAGAACATCTATGGCTATTTCAAAGACAATACACTCGACCGCATGTTTGTAGATGGCAATGCGGAGAGCCTGTACTATGGCAAGGATGACAAGAATAAATACCTCGGCGCCAATCACGCCACCTGTGTCAATATGTGGATGTACTTTAAGGATAAGAAAGTGAAGAGCGTCACCTTTATCCAGAAGCCCGATGCAGTCTTCACTCCGCTGAAAATGATGACGGAGGAAAACCGCAAGCTAAAGGGCTTCCTCTGGCAGATCGAGCGCCGCCCCCAGAGCCGCGAGGAGATCATGGGCCTGCCGGTAGCGCCGGGGGCCAGCACACCCGCTGCGCCTGCACCTAAGGCCCCACCTGCTGCACCCGCAGATACGAAGCCTGACGGCAAGAAACCAAAATTCTGATCACTGCTGATTGGAGGTAATAAAAAAAGGGCGGGATACCCCGCCCCGATACTTGTACTCAGGCAAAAAGATAAATGTTCACGACTAGATATCCTGGAGTGCAAGTGATAAGTTATGATACCATAATGGTTTTGTATCCCACCAGCTGTCGCCGGGAGATGCATTGATATATTTTACGCGATACGAGGCCGTATCGATAGGAGGCATGATAGGTGTAGAGATCTGTGCGAGGAGGCGGAGTGTACGGTGTATAAGTGTATTCTTCATGCACGATAGTTTGAGGCCCGCAGGCTGCTATCATATACGGTGTACAGACGATTTTGTTTCAGTGATGCCTGATCTTCACACGTTACCGCGCTATAGTGATCTGGCTACGATAGGTAGTGATGCCGTCACGGCTGTGTATGCGTAGGCTATAGATACCCGGTGCCAGTGCCTCAGCAGATATAGTATTCACACGGTCTGGTAGCCGCCCCTGATATACCCTGCGGCCTGAGGCATCATATATTTCTAGTGTACTATTTACTTCACTTTCGTCCAGACCGATATAGAGCTGCTCCTGCGCAGGATTAGGCCAGATAGCTACTCCATGTATAGTGCTGAGGTCTGCTACGCCCGTAGCAGTCGGTATCACACTGGCATCAAAGCGCACACTATCCAGCCACAGCGTAGTACCGATAGTAGGATGCGCCGCGCTGGAGGCAAAGAAAATGATCTGCAGCGAGTCAGGATAGATAGAGTCAGGATAGCCCAGGTCATAGTAGTCTATGAGCGGGATAGCCACATTGTACTGCCACTGGCTGTCCGGCGCGAGGACAAAGGCCTCTGACAGCAGCTCAAAGCGCGAGCGCGACAGGGTATCCCAGTGCGTCAGGCCGATAGATACCATCGGTGTGTCATGCGCACCCGCCGCAGCTATCATCTTATAGTCAAAGTAGAGCGTATCAGGCTTGATCTTGTAGGGCATATAGCCCATGCGCAGGCCCACACCGGTGGGCGGAGCTGTGTAGGAAGCACCGCCAAGCGCAGCAAAACCAGATAGTGTGACCCGGCCATATCCCGGCAGGCGCAGCGTATCTACAGTCAGCCTCAGCGTAGCGGTATCGGATGGATAATAGTCTGCTGTAGTATCGCGTTGAGCGAGTTTGGCCGCAGTATCTGCCAGTGCCGGATTCGCATTACTGATAGCGCTGGCCCAGGTACCCCAGCCATTAGGCGCTAGTATATTATTCCAATAGTAGAAGCTGCCATTAGGCACCTGCTGTGCTGAGACAGCGAGCGCCATACAGGCTAGCACACAAAGCACCAGGACTTTTTTCATCGGAGTAAAAGTAGGGAAAAGAATAATCAACTTGCGGCAGAGAAATACACTGCACGTCACCGGCTGAATATGACAAAGGCTGCCGCAAGAGTACGGCACTGCCTGCTAGTCCGGATCAGGTCCTCTCCCCCGCGATACAGATCCAGCACAGCCTGTTGCGCTTCAGGATGCCGCCGCCAATACTTTTCATCAGCTTCCAATACCGCCTGCAGGAGGTCGCCGGGATACATTTCTCCTTCCGCCAGTACGTCCTTTCTGAGTATTTGGATCGCGAGGGGTATCAAAATAGGCAACGCTATATCCTGCCTTATCAGCAGCCTCATATCTTCAGTATCGAGCTCTTTGATCTGCTTTTTGCGTAGCTCATAGCATCGTCTGATGAGCCACGTGGCATCAGCTGGTGCGTCGCCCCAATAATCATTTTCAATAGCCTCTATCGTAGTACCGTTCAAGTTGTTTTTTATAGCCTTTACCACTCCTGCCTGTTAATATAGAATTTATCCTCGCCCAGCCGGGATATCAGTACCTGACAAAACTGATCCAGGTCGTCCTTATCCATCGGATAGAATGCATAACGAATGCGCTTACCATTTTTGAAGTAAATAACTAAGCCCGGGCTTGACCTGGGCCCTATACCATGCTCCCTGATACGTATCTCATCTATCTCAGCAAAATGCCAGGTCCTTCTCCCATACTTTCGCAAAATGATAAAGTCATCTCCATCTACCTCAAACTGTATAGAAGAGAGGTAAACACCAACCGCGATAAAAGTGTAACCCGCAATAACCGGAATAAAAGGCAGCAAAGTCCAATAAACAAAAGACTGGATGCCAAATACGATCATAAAAAACGCTATAATCCAGCGGCCTAGTGCCAACGATCTTGCACTGTAGTCTCTTGTGATATAATGCATGGTAAGATAGATATGAACGGATATTTATTACTCTATATGTCACCGCCTAACCCACTGCCGCGCGATTGTATCGCGTGGCACCCCTGGCGTTTGCCACACCCTACTGAATATGCCACCTCAATCCTATATACCCTTTCGCACCCTGATTAGGCGCATAGATATAGCTGGCATCAAAACGATAGTTGTGCGGATTATTGTCCAGGTCGGTCACATATTTATTGAAAGGGTCATTGCCACGCAGTATCAGGTTCTGCGGGCGGAAGTTCAATAAATTACTGCCCCCCGCATAGATATCCAGCCCAAATTTAAATGCCTTTGTCACTTGCAGGTTCATCAGGCAGTACCATGGCGAGCGCTGCGCGCGGTCATCGCCGTACACGGTATTGAGGTACATCGGCGAGTTGATCAGTCCTGTCCAGTCTATAGAGACCCGGGCTTTTCTGAAAGTATAGGAGAGCACATAATTAGCCGTGTACGATGGCGCATTGATCACATCATTATAGACGTAGTGGCCGGTAGCATCTTGCTGCAGGTCGCGGTTTAGCATACCCGTCATCCCGATATGCGCCGTGAGGGGAAACCGGAAGTTCATGTCCACATTTACATTCACGCCGATACTGATATTCAGTGAGCCGTCGTTGCTGTAGATCACCGCATCGGGGCGCGAGTGGATGTCCACCTCTATTTTATTGATGATGGTATTGATAAAGCCATTGGCCTCTATATTAAAGTGCCCCTTGGTATCTATCTTCCGCTCATAGCTCAGGTGTGCACCATAGCTCAGCTCCGTCTTGATATCACCACTGATGATGATCCTCTTGTTATTACTAAAGGCATACCTGTCATCAGCAAAAACATTAGGCGTACGGAAGCCGCTACCTAGCCCGAAGCGCACAAAGTCCTGTTTCTTCTGAGAGTTCCATTTGTAGTCAAATCGCGGGCAGATCGCATTGCCCTTATACAGCGAGTTGTACTCATAGCGGATGCCGGCCAGTATCTCATTCTGCGCATTGAGGTGGATCATATCCTGTATGAAGACCGCCGCAAAGTGATTGAGCAGCGGATGCACCGTACCAGAGGCAGAGTCTACATCAGAGATATTATCCCGGTACCAGTATAGCTTGTACATCGCTCCCACCATCATCTCGCTGATGCCTCCCACTTTGTTATCATAGAGCAGCTGCACTCTGCCGTTACGCTCGTGGTTATTGAATGGGTTATTGCCATACCATGCACGCTGCGAGTGGTCTGTGTAGGATAGCTGCAGCGAGACATTCTCCTTCTTCACCGGTAGCAGGAAGTTGCCAAATACCTCAAACCTGTTTGTGCCTATATGCTCGCCATAGACAGAGTCCGAGCCATACCACCTGCGCGCATAGTCCATCTGGCCTCCTGTGCGGTCCTCATAGATATAGCGCCCGTAGATAGACGATAGCTTCTTATACCGGTTGCGAAAGGTCCACTTGGTAAATAGGGAGGCGCGCGTAGCCACCGGCATATCGGTGTACCCGTCATGATCCTTGTCCCAGCGCGTTCCCATCTGGTAGAGGTTGGCAGTGACGATTCCATTGGCCTTTTGAGCATTGATATTAAATCCGGCTTCAGCATTTAGCTCATTATAGCTGCTATAGCGCACATCACCAAAGAACTTTGGCGCACGCTCAGGGTTCTTGGTGATCACGTTCACCACGCCCGCCACCGCATCTGAGCCATACACCGTAGAGGCAGGCCCTTTGATCACCTCTATACGGTCTATCATGGCCATAGAGATCCCCTCCAGCCCATAGACGTTGTTATTGCCACCAGATACCGGCAGGCCATCTATGGTGATGAGCGTGTAGATACCTTCCTGCCCGTTTATCTCTATATCATTGGCGCCGTCTATAGAGCCATCCAGATTGGCCTGCAGGCCGCTGATCATGCTGACGGCCTGCGAGAGGTTGGTCACATTACTTTTGAGAAAGTAAGACTGCGGGTAGATCTCCACGGGTATGGCAAAGTCATCCTTGCGCAATTCCTTCAGCGTACCGGTGTAGACAAATTCTTTGAGGTTGACCGAGTCGCGCTGCGCCCATACAGGCGCAGAGAGCAGGCATAGCAGGCTGCACAGCAGTGAGGTGAGGGATCGGCTGAGTCGGTCTGGGGTCATCGTACCTGCTAAACTTAGTGAGATTTTCTGATGCCGTATGTTACATTTTGGCATAGCCGCTTATCTGCCGGTGAAATGAATACGGACGCTCAGAGGGTAGACTGTTTGCATTGATTCTGCCAATTCTAAAATACTGAAAATTCTGATGCAGACAGACCCCACTACGCAGATCCATTGCGCAGTAGCCCTCTATATTGCGTTTTTATCATAAAAACAACACCTATGTCCGCACCTACCGGCAATACCAACGCCACCAGATGGACCCGCACCTCTACCCTCTCCATGCTCGGCCAGATAGAGGAGCTGGCCATGGACGAATCTGTCCTCACCCTCACTCAGGCCCTGCTCCGCCTACGCTGCTACAAGCAGCTCTGGAGCTACTGGAAGAAAATGTGGGAACTGGATGGCGACATCATGGACCGCATTTACTTTATAGAGCAGCTTTTCATGAATAAGCTGGAGGAGGCTGCCCTCTTCAAGCGCCTCAATACCGCTGCCTGCTTCTTCATACTGCGGCAAAACTACGGCTATGATGCCAAAGGCAAAGACGAACTACCATCGCACCTCGTGGCAGACCTGGAGGAGGCACAGCAGCAGCCCGCCGCCGATCAGGATACAACACAGCAGCCCGCCACCAAAACGCTGGCGACAAAAGAAAAGCCTGCGCTCAGCCATACGCCAGCAGTAACTACTCAGACCGTCAATTCATCACGGCAGCATCCCGTCCGATCCGACGTAGTGCGCACCTGACAGCTACTCAGTCCATCACGATTGCCATAGTTTCGTCATAGCACTGTCATATATCTCTCACCAGGCCGCAGCCCATGTGGAATGCCTCCCCGCGCCGCATCCTGTCATAAAGCATCACTATGGCAGAGATCACCGAAAGCGGCGGCACGCACAGCCGCAAAAAGAACAGGGCACAGAAGGCAAACGTCCGTGTAGACCTCACACCGATGGTAGACCTTGCATTCCTTCTTATTACCTTCTTCATGCTCACCACTACGCTCATGGAACAGCGCGGGCTACGGGTCACGCAGCCTGACCGCAGTGGTGCGCCTACCAGCGTCTCAGAGTGCCAGCTCATCTATCTGCTGGCAGACTCTGGCGGCAGGTATTACACCTGGGAGGGTATAGAGTGCAAAGCCGTCAAGCCCATCACCTTGAAAGGTGCCAACAGTATCGCAAGGAAACTGAAGGAAAGGCAGGCCTACCTCGCCACCCACTGCCTCTATCCCTCCGGCGCGCGCAAGGAGGTACTCTGCATCATAAAGCTCCTGCCCGGCAGCCGCTATGAGCAGATGGTATCCCTGCTCGATGAGATGCAGCAGGACTCCATAGCCACCTATACCATACAGGACTACACACCGGATGAGCTGGCAGCCGTCACTACTGAGCGTAATAAACTGGCAATGTACTAGCCCCTCCGGTTCCAAATCAATTCTGCACGGTCAGGGCTGAGTTTTGGGGCTTTTACCCTATGTGACCTATATCAGCTATCCTTTTAGCTACCAGGAGGGCATGTTGGCCTGATTTCTGTATTTTCGTAGTATGACCATCGAGCAACTATACACTGGCTGCCTGGCTGAGGCCGCCTACTACATAGAGAGCCGCGGCGAGGCCGCTATCATAGACCCGCTGCGCGAGACAGGCCCCTATATCCGCCGCGCGGAAAAGGACAACGCTAAGATCAAGTATGTCTTTGAGACGCACTTCCACGCAGACTTCGTATCCGGCCATGTAGAGCTGGCGCAGAAGACCGGTGCAAAGATCGTCTACGGGCCCAATGCCTCTTGCGGATTTGACTGCTACTCAGCCAAAGATGGAGAGGAGTTTAAGATAGGAGATGTGACCATCCGGGTGCTACACACACCCGGCCACACGCTGGAGAGCAGCACCTATCTCCTGCTGGATGAGAGTGGCAAGGCGCACTGCATCTTCACAGGTGATACACTCTTCATAGGAGACGTGGGTCGCCCTGATCTGGCCATCAAGGCTGATGTCACCATCACTGATCTGGCCGGCATGCTCTATGATTCGCTGCGCACCAGGATCATGACGCTGCCTGATGATGTGATCGTCTATCCTGCCCATGGTGCCGGCTCTGCCTGCGGCAAAAACCTCTCTAAAGATACATATGATACCCTCGGCCATCAGAAGGAGACCAACTATGCGCTGAAAGCCCAAACCAAAGAGGAATTTATAAAGGCGATCACCGATGGCCTCGCTCCGGCACCCAAATACTTCCCGCTAAACGCTATGCTGAATAAGCGTGGCGCCCAGAGCCTGGACGAGGTCAATAAGACCGGCCTCCGCGCCCTCTCCCCTGCCGACTTTGAGGGGCTGGCGCAGACGGGTGATGTGCTGATACTCGACACCCGTGCACCACAGGAGTTTGCCAAAGGCTTCGTGCCGGGCTCGATCAATATCGGTATGGATGGGCAGTTTGCCCCATGGGTGGGTGCGCTGATCCCTACGCTGGACCAGGCTATCCTGCTGGTGGTGGACGCAGGCCGCGAGGAGGAGGCTGTGATGCGCCTAGCGCGCGTAGGCTACGACCATACACTGGGCTACCTGAGTGGAGGTGTGAGTGCATGGCGTGAGGCAGGCCATGATATAGATACCATAGAGAGTATCTCTGCTACAGACTTTGCCACGCAGCACTGGAGTGATGCTATCCATGTACTGGACATACGCCGTCCCGGCGAATATGAAGGTGCACACCTGCCACACGTACCCAATAAGCCGCTCGACTACATAGACGACTGGATGGGCACGATAGACAAAGACAAGAAGTACTACATCCACTGTGCCGGCGGCTATCGCTCTATGATAGCGGCCTCCATCTTCAAGTCCCGTGGTGTGACGAACGTAGTAGATATAGCCGGCGGCTATGGCGCTATTGCAAGGACTGACTTGCCAAAGGAAACCGGAGTGTCCATCACAGTTTGACAGCTATTTGTAGTTCAGCCTGTCAAAGCTGAATATCTCTGCATCCCTATTACGCTGACCCGTGATGATATCACGCAGGATCACCGCCCCTATCTGGCTAAAGGTGATCCCATTACCACCGTAACCCAGCGAGTACAGCACACGTGAACGCGGCTTTGCCGGCCCGATATACGGCAGCCCATCCGTCGTTTCACCAAAGGTGCCCGCCCACTCATAGTCTATGTGAAACCCGATATGTGGGAACTTCTTCTGGAAATCACAGCACAGCTCTTCTGACTTGCGCCGTATCAGTACATCACGCTTGTGCCCGCTGTGCCAGGTCTCATCCCTGCCCCCTATGATGATGCGGCCATCAGTAGTAGTGCGCAGATAGAGGTATGGCTTGCCCGTGTCCCATATCAGGCAGCGGTCTCGCCAGAGCTGCTCACGCGGCACAGGCTTGCTGATGATAGCATAGGTACTGTGCAGGCGCGCCACATTGCGGTCCAGCCACTTCGTACCTTCATAGCCCGTGGCCATCACCACGTACTTTGCGCGTAGCGCATAGCCGCGGTCCGTGGTCAGTGTCACGCCGCGCTGTGCCTCATGTATAGCTGTCACCTCAGCATGGTCATAGACTTGCATACCGCGCGCAGTGCACCATTGCAGTATCTTTTGCGTCAGCAGGTAGGCATCTGTCTCGGCAGCCTGTGCAGAGTAGATAGCGGCCGCATTGTCCAGGCCCCATCGTTCTTTCACATCATCACCAGTGAGCCACTGCGCCCGGATACCTATCTCTCGCCGCAGCTCATACTCCAGCTCCAGGTCCTCTACATCTTTCTTGAGCGCAGCCAGCAGCAGGCTCTTTCGTTTGTGGAAGACTTTAGTGGCACCCACAGCTTTATGCACTTTATCCAGCTGATCTATGCTATCATGGCACAGCAGGTAGCTGCGGCTCGCATGGTCGGCGCCTACCTTGTCTACCAGTTCCCGCAGTGGCGTATCTATCTCGTATTGCAGCAGTGCCGTCGTAGCAGCCGTACTATCAGAGGCAGGCCGCGACTTAGAGATCATCACCACCTGACACCCCGCCTTGACCAGCTCATAGGCAGCCAGTGACCCGGTGATGCCGCTACCCACCACTATCACCTCCGAGCGCAGGTCTTCACGCAGTGCAGGATACGACGTTAGTACGGGAGTATGAAAGGGCCAAAAAGGTTCAGCGGATCGCAGATTCATAAAGATGACTTTCCCTGCGGGAAATCAAATACCCTGCCAGCGCATTGGCTTCATGTGCTTGCCATCTGCCTCGCTGTATTCCTTCGCGTTCTTCGTAAGCTTTGTGTGAAACTATTTCGGCACCAGGTCGCAAAACCAGAAGCCCATCTGTCCCTGCGGCTGCGCATCATCCTTAGGCCTGTCATACTCCCTGTAGACCACCTCCCCCACCTCAAAGGCTACAGGCGAGCGGAAGATGGGACCATCGTAGACAAAGGTGTGAAACTCCCCATTCTCTCCACAGGGGTCCACATTGGCCGGCAGGTCTTTGATAAAGTCACGGTCTATCACACGCCCTGCAAAAGAACGGTCCAGCAGCTCCGACTTGATACATACAAGGATAGTCTTAAATCCCAGGTCGAGAAACTCAGTGAGTAGCTCCCGCGTATCCCGCCCCCAGATGGGGAAGTGCGCCGTGATGCCATACGGCCGGAGCTGGTCCTCACGGTAGGCCCTCAGATCCTCCAGGAAGATATCACCAAAGACCGTGTCTGTATAGCCACGCTCACGCAGGCCGGAGACCGTACGGCTCATGATGTCATTGTACAGCGGCATAGTCAGACCCTCGGGCACATCTATCGTCTCCAGCGGCAGGCCTATATGCTGCGCCTGTCGCTCCAGCAGCTCACGCCGCACACCATGCATGGAGATGCGGTCAAAAGAAGCATTCACAGAGGTGAGCAGCAGGTCAGGCGCAAGGCCCATCTGCTGTGCCTGATAGAGTGCCAGCGCACTATCCTTGCCTCCGCTCCAGTTGAAATATGTTTTGCCGGTAGTCGCCATGATATAAAAGCTAAACTAAGTCATTGCCCCTGCTCTATGGAGTATCTTATCCACCAGGCCGGAAAATAGCACAGGCAGAACAATACAATACTCCCTTGATCGTCTGACAAGGTACTTACCTCAGAGAGCCGCTATTGTGCACTGGGGTCCGGTGCTGATAGTTATTCTTATGCATCGCCAGCCGCTTCCAGTCGCCATAGGCAAAGATGAAGCCCGCATTGAAGAAGAACTCCGGGGCCGCAGGTGTGAGGCCCGCACCCATAGATATGTCTAGTTGCAGATGCTTGGTCAGTTGCCTGTTCACGCCTAGGTCGAGGCGTATATCAGTCTGGCCACCACTCTCCGGCTGCAGTAGATATGCATCGGCGTAGACGGAGCTAAGAGGCGTAAAGTCATATTCCATATTGAGCGAGGTCAGATAGCCGCGCTGAAAATTATCAGCATCCCACTGCATGCCCAGATCATACTCAAAGCTGAGGTGCTGCGTGATATTCTGCTCCGCAGAAAAGAGCAACAGCGGTGCCCAGTAGGTCTGTCGCATGTTCTCGCTAGCTGCATGAGGCACCGTGACACTCGCCGTAAAGGCTACAGCCGGGCGGTACTTCTTAGGCTTGCAGAGCTGTAGCTTCAAGCCCGGCTGTAGTGGTGTGAGGCCTGTCTGGGCGGTCCAGTGGGCGCGGTCATTCACAGAGTTGATCTGCATATTTACACGCAGCTCCAGCACATCTATGATGCCATAGCGGATCAGCATATTGGGACAGGAGGTGGTCAGTAGCCCGTTATTGGCCTGAAAGCCGAGATAGGTCTCTAGCTGCAAAGTGTTATGCGCGCTGAAAAAGCTGAAGGAATGTCGTATCCTGTTGGTCCTGCCAAAGCGGGCCGAAGCAGTAAAAGCGCTACACAGGAAAAAGAGGCAGAGCACCTGCCGTACGCATTTCATACAGGCAAGGTAAAAAGATAAGCATGGAGCTTATGCACATTAACAACATTGCGCAAAAAATGAAAGTACAAGGTATCGCGAAAGAATGACAGCTTTGCAGAGTGACATTTGAACGGTCCTTCATACTGGCGCTAAAAGTAAATGCAGTCTTTATAGTGGCTCTGCTGCTTTATGCAGGTGGCAGAAAATGCTATGCGGCCTATCTGTATCACAAATTCAAAACCAACCCTACTACATATGTCTACGATGACTTTGGCAAGGCACTGAATTGTACCTACTACAGTCCCTATCAATACCAGGCAGATAGTGTAAGGGTGTATTATGACTCGGTAAAAGCCGGAGTATCCGCACCGCTTAATTTTGATTATCTACCGCTGTCCATCACACGTCCAGTAACGATAATAGGGTATCAAGATGCCGATTCGGGAGTAGTAGAGTTTATAGATTTTGAGAAAAGTTGTTGGGGCTACATACGGGGCTATATGAGCCGCGCTACCATGCATACGGCGCCACCATCAGACAGCCTTGTGTCGCGGTACAATAACTCCATGGAAGAGATTGGTGCATTCCAACCAAGGTATAAACATAGCGGCAGGACTAGTCCATATGGCTTTTATTGCGATTGCGACTAGCAGGATTTGCAACATCTACCATCGATCGAGTCTCATTCACTCAGCATCTCCCCCATCGCCTGTGCTACCATGTCAGCATTAGGCAGCAGGGCACGCTCGAGGTTTTCATTGAGCGGGATAGCAGGTACATTCTTAGAGCCGATGATACGCACCGGAGCATCCAGATGGCGGAAGTTCTGCGAGGCGATACGACCAGCCAGCGCCTCCGCAAAGGAATGCGTCACCGTCTCCTCTGTGAGCACCATCACTTTGCCGTGCTTCTTCACAGCGGCCTCGATAGCTTCTTCATCCAGCGGGTTTAGCGTGCGGAGGTCTATGACCTCTACCTGGCCCGCATGCTGCTTAGCGGCATTCATAGCCCAGTGTACGCCCATGCCGTAGGTGATCACAGCCATAGACTCACCATTGGCAGTCTTGTCCTCATCGGCAGCCAGTGCGATACGCGCCTTGCCGAGCGGGATGATATAGTCCTCATCAGGCTCCACGGTCTTGGCCGCATCAGTGCCTTTCACTTTACTCCAGTATAACCCCTTATGCTCAAACAAAACCACAGGATTAGGATCATAATAGGCGGCCTTCAGCAGGCCCTTCATATCAGCAGCATTAGATGGGTAGACCACCTTCACCCCCTTGAGCTGCAGCACCACACTCTCCACGCTGGAGGAGTGATAGGGGCCACCGCTGCCATAGGCGCCGATAGGCACACGCAGCAGCATCTGCACCGGCCACTTGCCCGCACTCAGGTAGCACGAGCGCGATACCTCTGTGAAGAGCTGATTGATCCCCGGGAATATATAGTCCGCAAACTGCACCTCTACGATAGGCTTGCAGCCCGCAGCGCTCATACCAGTAGTACTGCCCACGATGTAGGCCTCCATGATAGGCGTATTGAAGACACGCTGGTCGCCATACTTCTTAGCCAGCAGTGCCGCTTCGCGGAAAACACCGCCCAGCTCACCACCCACATCCTGCCCATACAGCAGCGCCTCGGGGTGTTTACGGAGTATCTCATCCACAGCATGCAATGCAGCATCTACCATCACCACCGTCTGCCCACCCGCAGGCTGGCGCTCACCACGCTCCTCCGTGACAGGCGTCTCTGTGAAGATGTGGTCCATCAGGTCCTCAGCCGTAGGGTCCGGCTCCGCCACCGCCTTCTCAAACTCGGCAGCTACATACACCTTGATCTCAGCCTCTATGCTATCTATATCTTCTTTGGTTGCGATACGGTTCTCTTTGATCTGCTGGCGCAGTACAGGATATGGATCGCGCGCAGCATCGCTCTCCAGGTTCTCTTTAGGCCGGTACCATTCCTTGCGCACACCGGAGGTATGATGGTTCAGCAGCGGTACCTTGACATGTACGAGATAGGGCTTGCGGTCTTTGCGCACCAGCGAGACCACCTTGTCCATCGCATCATAGCACTCGTTAAAGTCCGTACCATTGATCGAGATCACACGCAGTCCTTTGAAGCCCTTGGCATACTCATCGGCATCCATGCGGCGTATCTCAGAGGAGTGTGCAGAGATGTCCCACTCATTGTCCTGTACCAGGTAGATGATAGGATACTCATGCAGCGCTGCCATCTGCAGTGCCTCAGCTACCTCTCCCTCTGTCACAGAGGCATCTCCGAGGGAACAGAGCACGATAGGCTCCTCACCTCTCTTATGCGATACTATATTACGGTCTTCTTTGTATTGCAGGCCCTGCGCAGTACCTGTGGCAGGTATGGCCTGCATACCAGTAGCAGAGGACTGGTGCGGTATCTTAGGCAGGTCTTCCCGATTGCTGCTGGGATGCGAGTAGTAGGTGCGGCCGGCAGAGAAGTAGTCTGTCTTCTTGGCCAGCAGCTGCAGCATCAGCTCCGATGGCGTGAAGCCCATGCCGAGCAGCATCGCATCATCACGATAGTACGGGAAAGCAAAGTCCTGCGCTTTCAGCAGAAAGCCCGCTGCGAGCTGTATCGCTTCGTGCCCCCGTGAGGTGGCGTGTACATATTTCGCACAGATGTCCTTGCGCTCCTCATACAGCTCTGCCATACTCTTGGCAGTAGCCATCATGCGAAAGGCCCGCATCAGTATCTCATTGGATGGTCTCACACAGTCTACTTATAGCACAAAGAAGCAAACTTTTTTGAGTTATACTAAATGAGATTTTCGGCCGTCCTCCTGGGGGATTTTAGCTGCTGATAGTACCGTATTTCTTCATAAGGATGTGCCACTGATGTATTACTTTCGTGCCGTCATGAGGCGATATACTTATACTGTCTTTTTTGCGGCAGCCCTGCTGCTGTCGGGTGGTGCCAGTGCTCAGTCCGGCCAGTCGCTCCGTGAGGCGGGCCGCAAGATGCGCGCAAAGGTGCAGAGTACCATGCAGTATGCCGATGATCGTACAGATACTGTGATCATGATACAGATGGACTTTCTCCGCGAGTCGCGCAAGGCTCGTCTGGATGAGACGCTCTCCTCCGCTGCGCGCAAAAAGCAGATCAATACGCTCCGTAGTGAACGGGATGCTAAGCTGCAGTCCACCCTCCACCTATCCCCTGCCGACCTGAAGAAGCTGCAAGGCATCCTGCCTGACCAGCTCATCAAGAAATAACCCCATAAGCCATTAGTCACGGAGCCATGCTCCCACCTGCGGTGAAATAAAAAAAGCCGCTATGGGTATAGCGGCTTTTGAGTCTATGGGTCGGGTTGATTACTTCTTGAGTACGTCTATCTCCACACGCCTGTTGAGCGCACGGCCTTCTTCTGTATTGTTGTCCGCGATAGGTGTGCGCTTGCCGTAGCCCTTAGCTTCTACGCGGCTGGCAGGTACGCCCTTGCGGATCAGGTAGTCTGCTACGTGGCGGGCACGGCGCTCAGACAGCCACATATTGTAGGTATCAGATGCGACGAAGTCCGTGTGGCCCAGTACGCGTACCTTCATGTCTGGAGATGCCTTGAGGAGAGCAGCCAGCTTGTCCAGCTGCACATATGATTCTTGCTTCACATAGCTGCTGTTTGTCTCAAAGTACACCTTATCCAGCTTGATCACATCACCCTGCTTGATACGCTCCTTGTCAGCATCTGTCAGGTCAGAGAAGCTGCCTGGCTTCTTAGTGGCTACACGCTTGCGGTAGTCATCCATCTCGCCCTCCAGTGAGTCTACACGTACTTCCAGTTTCTCGATCTTCTGCTCCTGCTGCTGGTTCACTTGTTTCACTTCCTCTACCTGTTTGGCCAGTGTATCATTCACCTGCTGCAGGCTGTCCATACGAGCTTGGATCACAGTGTCGGTCTTAGCCACTTCTTCTACCTTCTGCTCTACCTTGTCCAGGCGCTTCTCATTCTTCTCAGCCTTCTTGATCCATTTGTCAAAGTTGATACCCAGTATCACCTCATGTGTTCCTTGTGTATTGCCGTAGGTCACAGAGTTCTTGGCCATAGCCAGCGGGTACTCATAGGTATAGCCGAGGGTCACACACTGGGCGATACGCACCGCTCCGGTGAAGCTCATGCCATAATCCTGGCGATAGCCAAGGCCGAGGTACAGGAAGCGCTTATAGTTAGCCATCACATTACCTTCCAGTTGGTAGAGCTTACCTACACTACCCTTGCGGAACATGATAGACGGCTCAAGATTCCACTTCTCCTTCTTGAAGCTGAACTCATAGCTGACATGAGCCATGTAGTGACGGAGTCTTTCGTAGCTGCCGGCCTTGGTCTGGTCTGCGAGTATTACATTGGTCTGCACCACATGCGGCACAGCAAAGCCGATGGTCAGCTTCTTCCACTGGTAGGCGAGACCTATATTCATGTCAAAGCCTACGCCTGACCTGTTATTTGTGAGCAGGTTGGCATCATTAGGGTCATTGGCCACCGCATTGGCAAAGTCAATATGCGTATTAAGAATACCGCCGGAAAGGCCTATACCCAGGCTATGTCCCTTGCCCAGTTTGATCTTCTGTGCATAGTACAGCTGAGCGCCTACATTGCTGATGATGCTTGTCACATCATTATACACGTGGAAACCCACATTGCTCTGCTCCTTCCAGAGGCTCACCTCACCCATGCCACCCATGGTCATAGGGTGGCCCGGCATACCTGTCCACTGGTCGCGGAAGTAGCCGTAGGCGTTGGTACTACCATTGTAGCCCGTCAGCGCCGGGTTATTCAGCAGGCGCATGAAGTAGGTGCTGCTGCTCAGTGGCATCTGCTGTGCCATCACTGAGGTAGCTGCGATACATGCTACCAGGGCTGCTATGAGTTTCTTCTTCATAAAAGATATTTATACTGTTTATGATTCGTGTTTCCTTTCGTGATTATTTGTGAGTGCTGATGATATTGATAGGGCCTTTGTACTCATGGTTCTGAGCCGGTACCTTCAGCACATAGTAGTAAGTACCATCAGGCAGTTTCTCATTGGTATCCATGTAGGTGCCCTTCCAGTCATTGGCATATGGACCGGCCTCGTACACTTTCTCACCCCACCTGTTGAATATCACTACATGTGAGCCGGTCAGGTCTACCTTAGGATTCAGTATCCACTCGTCATTCTGGCCATCACCGTTAGGTGTCATGATGTTTGGCAGGAGGATACTCTCTGGTATGCGTACATTGACAGTCACAGTAGCAGTATCCCAGCAGCTGTTGACATCGGTCACGCGCAGGGTAAAGAGTGTCGTGTCCGGCCCGTTGAACTTAGGATTAGGTACATTATTAAAGTTCAGGTAAGTGGTCGGAGTCCAGCTATAGGTATAGTTGCCCTGGCCACCTGTAGCACTGCCATGGAGCTGTGCCGTCTGGCCGAGGTCTATAGTAGTATCCATACCGGCATCGGCCACAGGGCGTGCATTGATATCCATGATGATAAAGTCACTGGTATCCGTAGAGCAGGCATTGCTTCCTACTACAGTCACCTGGTCATGGTTTTGCAGTGTAGTGATAGTAAAGGTATTGGTATCAGAGATACCGGTCGCAGCCACACCATTCACAAAGAACTGGTACTGCTGAGCGCCATTTGCAATAAAGGTCACAGAGTCATCAGCGCACGCGGTAAAGTTTGTGGTAGTAGTATGCAGGGACACTGCTACAGCAGTGGTCACAGTGATCTGGGCAGTGCCAGTGTCAGAGCAGCCATGTGAGTCAGTATAGATGTATGTGATAGAGCTATTGCCCGGACCAGCCAGAGATGGATAGAAATACTGGCCGCTGATGCCCGGACCATAGTAGCTACCGCCAAACGGACTGAAGTAGTTGTCCAGGTCTACGGCCTGAGAGTTATTGCACACTACAGGCAGTGTGGCGTTGCTCACGCTAGGCTGAGGGTATATAGTGATAGTCGTCACCGCTGAGTCTGTACAGCCGCTACCGTTGGTATAGACATATACCACGCGCTGCGGCCCCGCACCGAGCAGGCCCGGAGAGAACGTATTGGTCACCACATTATTGACAAAGTAAGAACCACCTGTAGGTGTACCTCCAGTCAGAGGGAATGCAGGTACAGTACTGCAGACAAAAGGATTGATATTCAGAGATACCACCGTATGCACCCTATTGGTAATGATAGCATAGGCAGTATCAGTACAGCCTGCAGCGTTGCTCACTATGAGCTGGTATGTACCAGCAGGTACTGCACTGGAGTCGGCCACACCAGTCCAATGATATGAAGTATAGCCAGTGTTTGGCCAGAGGGTGGTGAGATCATATTTGCTACCTACGCAGATACTGTCTGTCTTGTAGCCACCCAGGTTAGGTTTCTGGCTATTGATGATTATCACTTCTGCGGTATCAGCGCAGCCACTGCTATTGGTCACTATCAGGGTATAGCTGCCCGGACCTACTGCAGTATCAGTGAATGTGCCAGACCAGGAATAGCTGCTATAACCACGGGCAGCCGGGAAGATAGTCTCCAGGTTATATGTATAGCCAGGGCAAACGCTGTCTATCACGTCCGGACCGAGGTCTGGCTTCACACGATAGGTGATGGTCACTATAGCAGTATCACTGCAGCCGTTGGCATTGGTACCGATCACCGTATAGGTACCGGCATCTGCAGCAGACGGTGTGGCTGTATTAAATGTCAATGTCACACCACTACCTGGGTAGTAGCTGTAGAGGTCGGCTTTGCTGCCAGGGCAGATGCTATCTGCGATATCCGCTCCCAGGTTAGGCTTGCTGAAGATGGTCACGTGAACGTCATCCGTAGCAGTACATCCTGATGGGTTGGTCACGGTGACGGCATAGGTGCCCGTAGTCGTGATGGTCAGCGTGTTCGATGTAGAGCCTCCCGGAGACCAGAGGTATGTATTGGCAGGGTCACCTGCGGTGAGTGTCAGCGTACCGCCACAGAGCGTAGTATCCGGACCGAGATCCGCTGTAGGATTGCCATTGATGGTCACGTGTACGGTGTCCGTACCAGAGCACCTGCTGGCTGTATCAGTCACTACCACTATGTAGTCGCCAGTGATAGTAGCGAGTATCTGCTGTGTAGTCGCACCGGTAGACCAGAGGTAGGCATCGCCAGGATTACCTGCATCGAGGGTCACGCCTACGTTGCAGTTGGTCTGGTCAGGACCGAGGTTGACTACTGGTGCAGGACGGATGTAGACAGTCTTGTTAGCACTGTCTATACAGCCGAAAGGAGAAGTCACTGTCACGGTGTAAATGCCGCTCGTGCTCACTGTGTCTATCTGAGTAGTAGCGCCGTCAGACCAGGCATAGGTAGAGCCTGCATTGCCTGCATCTATCTGTACACTGCCGCCGCAGGTAGCTACCGGAGCGCCCAGTGTGATCAGTGGTGTAGGGTGTACGTAGATAAAGAAAGTATCAGATGCACCTGTGCAGGTCACACCATTATTAGTATAAGATGGTGTCACTACTACTGTATCTATCACATCAGATGTAGTAGGATTCACAGCCACAAAGGATGGCAGGTCTCCGGTGCCGCTTGTAGCGAGGCCTATGGATGCATTGCTGCTGGTCCAGTCATATACCGTGCCTACTACTATACCTCCGAATGGTACCGGAGCTGTAGCTGCTCCATTACATACATCCACATCAGCAGATGGATTCACGGTAGGGGTAGGATTCACTGTGATATAGAAGGTATCAGCTGTACCTGTGCAGGTCACACCATTGTTAGTATAGGATGGCGTCACGATGATCATATCGCTCACCGGGGTATTACCAGTATTAGTAGCGGTGAAAGAAGTGATGTCGCCATTGCCACTCGTAGCCAGGCCGATGGTAGCGTCAGAGCCCGTCCAGTCAAAGCTGGTGCCTGCTACTGCGCCAGTAAAGCTTACAGTCGCTGTGCTACCTGTGTTGCAAACTGTCTGGTCAGCAGATGGGTTCACCGTAGGTGTAGGGTTTACGGTGATAAAGAATGTATCTGCAGCACCTGTGCAGGTCACACCATTATTAGTATAAGAAGGTGTCACAATGATCGTATCTGTCACCGGAGCAGTACCTGCATTAGTAGCAGTGAAAGAAGCGATGTCGCCATTGCCGCTTGTAGCCAGGCCTATAGTAGCATCAGAGCCGGTCCAGTCAAAGATGGTGCCTGCTACTGCGCCAGTAAAGCTTACAGTAGTAGTAGTACCTGTGTTGCAAACTGTCTGGTCAGCGCTTGGGTTTACTGTAGGTGTAGGATTCACTGTGATGTAGAATGTATCAGCGCTGCCTGAGCAGGTCACACCATTATTGGTATATGATGGCGTCACGATGATCATGTCCGTCACAGGCGTAGTACCTGCATTGGTAGCTGTGAATGCTGCTATATCGCCCGTACCGCTGGTAGCCAGGCCAATAGTAGCATCAGAGCCGGTCCAGTCATATACTGTACCTGCTACTGCACCAGTGAAACTCACTGCTGTAGTAGTACCTGTATTGCATACGGTCTGGTCTGCACTTGGATTGACAGTAGGTGTAGGATTCACAGTGATAAAGAAGGTATCAGGTGTACCGGTGCATGTCACACTATTATTAGTATAAGAAGGTGTCACAATGACCGTATCTATCACCGGAGCAGTACCGGCATTAGTAGCTGTGAAAGAAGCGATGTCACCATTACCGCTTGTAACCAGGCCGATGCTAGCATTGCTGCTGGTCCAGTCAAATGATGTACCCGCTACCGCACCTGTGAAGCTAACCGCAGTAGTAGTACCGGTGTTGCACACTGTCTGGTCAGCGTTAGGATTCACCGTAGGTGTAGGGTTCACTGTGATATAGAAAGTATCCGCAGTACCTGTGCAGGTCACACCGTTATTGGTGTAAGAAGGCGTCACGATGATCATATCGCTTACCGGTGTAGTGCCTGCATTGGTCGCAGTAAAAGAAGCGATGTCACCACTGCCACTGGTAGCCAGGCCGATAGTAGCGTCAGAGCCGGTCCAGCTGTAGGTAGTACCCGCTACAGCACCGGTGAAGGTAACTGTAGTAGTAGGTCCCTGATTGCAGGCTGTCTGGTCAGCTGTAGGATTCACCGTAGGTGTAGGATTTACGGTGATAAAGAAGGTGTCAGGTGTACCTGTGCAGGTCACACCACCATTGGTATAAGATGGAGTCACTATGATCGTATCATTCACTACTGTGGTACCGGTATTGGTCGCTGTGAATGCTGCTATATCGCCATTGCCGCTGGTAGGCAGGCCTATGGTACCGTCAGATCCTGTCCAGCTATAGGTGGTACCTGCTATCGGACCACCAAATGTGACCGCTGTGGTCGTACCACCATTGCATACAGTCTGGTCTGCGGTAGGATTTACCTTAGGTGTAGGGTTTACTGTGATATTGAAGGTAGCCGGAGTGCCTGCACACATATTGAGTGTAGGCGTCACGGTCACTACAGCAGTCTTAGGTATGTTTGTTGCATTGACCGCAGTAAAGCTATAGAGTGTATCTGTGTAGTATCCGAAGGCTATCTCTGCAAAACCAGTCACTCCCGCAGCGCCGTAGTTGCTGCTCACTACCATCTTGAAGTAGCGGGCATTGATCACCGGGAAGTTGAATTGGTCCGGCACAGAGGTATCTGCCATAGCCTGCAGGAAAGTAGTAGTACCACCAAAGAGCGGAGTGTAGCTCACATTGTCATTGGAGTATGAGAGTACAGCGTCCTTCACACCGTTGGCACCTGCTGCTGCCGGGCCACCATTGTTCTGATTCCAGAATGACAGTGCATTCACATCGTAGCTGGCACCCAGGTCAAAGGTGAGCGTATTGGCCACACCGGAGTAGACGAATGAGTTATTGAGATGAGACCCGTCATGAGCTGCAGTCATGCTAGGGTAGGCCAGCATGCCTGCTCCATTATAGGCATTGGCCAGGCTGGTGCCAAAGATAGGGCCGGAGGTAGCGGTAGCAGTAGCCGGCACGCGGAGTGCAGGTACGCCTGAGGTAGCCTGTTGGCCTATGTTTCTGCTGTAGGTCCAGTTGTAGCCGGTATTAGGCTGGCTGCCGGTGAAGATCACCTGATTAGTATTGCTGCCATTGCATACGGTCTGATCTGTCGTAGGATTGACGGTAGGTGTCGGATTTACCGTCAGGTTTGTGATGATCACGCTGTCACAGCCAGTCACACTGCCACCGGTGATGGTATCATTATAGGTACCGGTACTATTATATGTATGGCCATTCACAGTCACACTCTGTCCGGAGCAGATAGTGTAGGCCTGAGCCGAAGTGCCATTTTGATTGATGGTCAGATTGAGGGTGTACAGCGTATCTGAGCATCCGGTACCCGTAGTATCATAATATGTACCTGTAGATGTATAGGTGTACTTGCCACTCGGAGATGTATAGCTACCACAGGCAGTAGCAGTGATGGTATCATATGTATGTGTGGCCCCGGCCGTCAGGGTAGCTACTTCGGCTGCAGATAGCGCCCTGCTATATACGCGAAACTCATCATAGAGCCCGCCAGCAGGAGCACCGATATTGGAAGAATAACCCACAAACTTGAATGGGCCCACACCTACGATAGACGGAGCACCCTGAGGTACAGTATTGACCAGCACACCATCCAGATAGGCATAAACAGTATTTGCGACCTGGTCATATACAAAGGTATTGATGTGAGGAGCCGCCGTGGCGCCACCAGACAATAGCACGTCGGTAAGACCACCACCCCTCAGTATCCAGTTATTGGTACCCGCCACACCGTTTGTAAAACAGCGGAAGCTATTAGAATTAGCATCGCCGAAAACGTAATACAAGGATGCGGTGGAGTTGATATTAGAAGACCAGAATGAAAAGGTCCATGATCCTGTCAGGTTTGGCGCCCAGCCGGTATTGACATAGTCCGTAGTGGCAGAGTTGCCACTACCGATCACCGCGCCGCCACACAGACCCGTGCTACCCTGCGTGATGCCACCCATAAGGTTGCCGGTCGCTGTACCTGCCGGAGGTGCAGAGGCCAGATTAGGCACGCTGGTCCCCGTCCCATCAAAGGTATAGTAGATGACATCCGGGGTCGGAGCCTGCGCCATGGTCACTATTGATGCCAGGAGCCCTACGGAGAGCATCAGGACTACAGGGAGTCCCCTGTGCGCGCGCTGCCTGTATCCGCACATAGCCCCCCCCGCCAAAACGTATGTCCTGATGTAGCTGGTAAAATTTCTCATGCAACTAATATTTAACTATTTAGGTTGAATTGGTCTATATATAATAGTACGCTCACAGGTGAGACTGCCTCATCGTCACATTACACTAAGGCAGCATATATCTGATTCAACTGCAAGTATAAACACTCAGGATTCTTTTACTATTAACAACTTGTATCAATCAATACACACATGTGGACTGATTGTATTTAAATAAGGTCACAATAATTTACATATTACCACAAACCATCTTTGGGGAGAATGCGCCGCAATGGTTTCCTATACCATACACTCCCCGGGAGCTGTGAATAGTTAGTACCCCTCCGGCAATATTTACCCATGGGTTGAGTTATATATTTACCTCCGGCATGAAGCGCATCCTCATACGGGTATCCCTGGGTATCCTCATCACTATCCTCACGCTGGTACTGGCGCTGGCGGTGGGTGGCTATGTCTTTCAGGACAAGGTCAAGGCGCTCATCATCCAGAAGATCAATGAACAGGTCACTGTACCGGTCAGTGTCAGGGGTGGTGTCGAGTTCTCCCTGCTGCAGCACTTCCCATACGCCTCGGTCACCTTTCACGAAGTGGCAGTGAAAAACAAGCTGAAAGGCGGGCGTGAAAACCTCCTGCAGGTACGCGAGTTCTCTTTCCTGTTTAATATGTGGGGGCTGCTGAGCCATAAGATAGAGGTCTCCCGCGTCTACGCTGCAGATGGCGCGCTGAATATGTACATGGATGCCCGCGGCAATGCTAACTGGGATATCTTCAAGAAGTCACAGGACAATAAACCCTCTGCCGGGCTCAACCTGGACCTCAGGCAGGCTATCGTCAGGAATGTAAAATACACGTACCTCACGGGAAACAATGAGGAAGACATCCAGCTGAACATAGCTAAGCTCGACCTCTCGGGCAATTTCAGTGCGGCCCGCTTTGATCTGAATGCAAAGGGTGCACTGATGATAGACCGCCTGCAGATCAATGGTGATGAGTATATAGCGCACAAAGCCTTTGACG
The DNA here is from genome assembly GCA_964571705.1 of uncultured Chitinophagaceae bacterium. Classification (GTDB taxonomy): domain Bacteria; phylum Bacteroidota; class Bacteroidia; order Chitinophagales; family LD1; genus UBA1941. The sequence continues at coordinate 6,713 of CAZNDJ010000006.1, read as the reverse complement.
CTGATATCACCATAGATGTAGACCAGCAGCAGAACCGCTTTGCGCTGAATAAGGGTAACATAGAGATAGAGAAGAACAAGTTTGTGGTCAATGGCTTCTTCATCTCCAGCAAGCGGAACACGTATGTACAGTTTAACGCCAATACGCAGGGCAACGATATCTCAAAGCTTATCGCGCTCATACCGCTACGCTTCACCGCACAGCTCGCGGGTACCGAGGGCAGCGGTGGCTACACGGTCTCCTCAAAGATATATGGCCATATACGCCCAGGTATCAATCCCATCATAGAGGTGACAGCCGCGCTGCATGACGCCGAGATACAGATACCCAAGATCAGCAAACCGCTCCAGCATGTGACCGCAGAGGGCTACTACCGCATGGACTCCATAGGTGACGACAAGCTGGTGGTATCAAAGTTCCACTCCGAGTTTAATGGCTATCCACAGGCCTTTGACCTGAAGTTGCTGCACCTGAAGTCGCCTGATATAGACTTTCACGCTGATGGTACTGCAGACCTGCATGAGCTGCGGACCTTCTTTAGCGATACGGTGCTACAGAGCGCCACGGGTCTGGTCACCTTCAAGGAGTTTCACATACAGGGCAATAAGCGCGACTTTGACAATGCGCAAAACTCAAACATCAAGGCCTCCGGTGAGTTTGACCTGAAGGATGTAAATGTAGAAGCGGGCAATGTAGCCTACGAGAATATCAATGGCCACCTCTCCTACCAGGATAATGATATCAGCATCCACGGCCTCTCGGCCAAATTTCTCAATACAGAGTTTGTCTTTGATGGTACGGTCAATAACCTGATAGCCTACTCTATCTCTCAGGACCGGAGGAACAATACTGAGGACATCCCACTCGGCGTGAACGGCACGCTACGCATGCACAGCTTTGACCTCTCCAGCATCCTGCATACGTATGACAAGAAGGGCAAACCGCATCCCAATACCGGCAAGGCTAAGCTCGACATCCGTGATGTGTTTAACATGGAGGGCCATCTGCAGCTCAGCATAGACAAGTTCGTCTATGAGCATATGTTGTTTGAAGACGTGAAGGCTGATCTGGGCCTGGTGCCGTACCGCATAGATATCCGCTCCCTCTCTACTACAGCTATGGGTGGTCAGATCACAGACGTAGGTTATGTGGCATTCCTGCCCAGCCACCAGATGCTGATGAACCTCGGCCTGAATATAGACAAGGTAGACCTGCCGATGCTCTTCCGCGAGTGTGACAACTTTAACCAGACCACGCTCACTGACAAAAACCTGAAAGGCCGCCTCTCTGCTACCGTAGCGCTGAAGACTGTCTGGAACAACTATAAGGACATTGACATGGACAAGCTATCCGGCAGCCTATCATGCAGCGTCCTGCACGGCGAGCTGAATAACTTTGACCCGATCAAGTCTGCCTCGGCGTTTATCAAAGTGGATGAACTGAATCATATCGTCTTCTCAGACCTCAGCAATACGCTCTCGATACAAGACCGCGTGATCACCATTCCACGTATGGAAATACAGTCCTCCGCGCTAAATCTCATCATGTCCGGCACGCACACACTGGACAATCAGATAGACTACCATCTCAAGATCAACCTTCACAAGCTGCTGGCCGCAAAGTTTGGCAGCAGACAGAGCGATGTGCAGTACATAGAGGAAGATCCATACGCAGGTGTGAATCTTTACCTGCTGCTCACTGGCAATATCTCAAACCCCAGCATCAAATACGACCGTGAGCAGGTGAAGAAGAAACTCAAACAAGACCTCGCCGATCAGAAGCAGGAACTGAAAGAACTCTTCAAGAAAGACAAGACACAAAAGCCCGGCGCCAAAGAAGCCGCCCGCCGCGAGGAGAAGTACTACGACACCCGCAAGAAGCCGGAGGTCATAGACTTTGAGGAGGATAAGGAGAAGTGATAGAGGTTTGGATCGGTCATCAGAAATGACTGATATGGCTGTTTTGCTATCTCCGATTATATTTGCCTCCAAACCCTTACTCCATGAGGCAACTACTGATACTCTCCCTGGCCGCCCTGATCGGCTTTACCTCCTGCAAAACGAAAGAAGCCGATGCGGATGTGCAGCGTCAGGCACAGGCATTTCTCGATGGCTACAACAAAGAATACCAACGCCTCACCTATGCGGATAACCTGGGCCAATGGCAGCTCAATACGCATATCGTAGAGGGCGATACGATGGACCAGCACAATGCGGCTATCGCTACAGCCGCGCTGGCCGCCTATACCGGCAGTGCAGCCAATATAGACAGCGCCCGTAAGTACCTCAAAGAAAAGAACCAGCTCACACCGCTGCAGGTGCGCGAGCTCAATACGATCCTCTTCCTGGCCGGCAATAACCCTGCTACTGCCGGTGACGTGGTGAAGAAGCGCATAGACCTGACCAATGACCTCGTGGCAAAACTCTACGGCTATACCTTTAAGATGAATGGCGCGGAGGTGACACCCAATAAAATAGATGAGATCCTGCGTCACTCCTCAGACCTCAATGAGCGCCTCGCCGCCTGGCAGTCTGCCAAGGAGGTAGGTAAAGGCCTCAAAGATGGCCTCGCCGAGGTACGCGACCTGCGCAATGCCTCTGTGACACCACTGGATTATAAAGACTTCTTTGCCTACAATGCCTCTGACTATGGCATGAATACCGAGGAGATGACCACGCTCACGCATGGTATGATACGCGATGTGTGGCCGCTCTACCGCGAGCTCCATACCTGGGCGCGCTATACGCTGGCAGAGAAGTACCACCAGCCCGTACCAGACTATATCCCTGCACACTGGCTGCCAAACCGCTGGGGCCAGGACTGGAGCGAGCTGGTAGACGTCAAAGGTCTCAATATAGACGGCTACCTCAAAGGCAAAGGCGCCGAGTGGATACCGCGCGAGTCGGAGCGCTTCTACATGAGCATCGGGTTTGACTCACTGCCGCCGGTATTTTGGGAGAAGTCATCTCTCTATCCTGTGCCGGCTGGTGCGGGCTATAAGAAGAATACGCATGCCTCTGCCTGGCACATGGACCTGGCAGATGATATCCGCTCTCTGCAGAGCATAGAGGCCAATACCGAGTGGTGGGCTACCTGCCTGCATGAGTTTGGGCATATCTACTACTACCGCTGCTATAGCAATCCGTCCGTGCCTATCCTCCTGCGCAATGGCGCGAACCGTGGCTATCATGAGGCCTTTGGCACCATGATGGGGCTGGCGTCACTACAGAAGCCATTTCTGCAAGGGTTGGGCATGATAAACGCCAAGGCCGTGACCAATGATACGATGCAGCTCCTGAGCCAGTCGCTGAAATATATCGTAAACATCCCATGGGGTAGCGGCACGATGACAGAGTTTGAGCATGCGCTCTACAGCGAGAAACTGCCCAAGGATCAGTTTAATGCAAAATGGTGGGAGCTGGTAAAGAAATGCCAGGGCATCGTGCCGCCTGCCGAGCGTGGCGAGGAGTACTGTGATGCTGCTACCAAGACGCACATCATAGACGACCCGGCACAGTACTATGACTACTCTATAGCCAATGTGCTGCTGTTCCAGTTTCACGCCTACATAGCTGACAATATCCTGCATCAGGACCCGCACGATACCAACTACTGGGGCAATAAGGACGTGGGCGCATTCCTGAAGCAGGTGATGGCTCCCGGCCAGAGTGTAGACTGGCGCGAGCACCTGCAGGCTACCATCCATAGCGACATGAGCGCTAAGCCGATGGTAGAGTACTTTGCCCCGCTCATGGCCTGGCTGAAAGAGCAGAACAAAGGCCGCAAATACACACTACCGGAGAAAGCCCCGTACTAAAAACCAAGGCAACTTTACATCCGAAAAAATACCTGCAGCCATCCGTACTAACGGGTGGCTGTTTTGCGTTCATATCTCAATTATCTCTGCCCTTTTTCCCCGTTAATAATTCCCCGCCTAGAAATCCACCATTTACTACATTCGCAGCCTCCCATGCAGGAACCAAACTATATCAAAAACTCGGTCACAGCTACCTTCGGGCTTATCTTTTGCCTGGGGCTGCTGTATGCGGTACCGGAGTTTGACTTTGGCTCCTTTCACTACCGCCGGGTCAATATCCTGAGTGATATCATGGCGAAGAAACCTGCAGCTACGGAGACTAAATTTGCTGTGCGCAATGACAGCACCTTCATAGAGATCAAGCCACCACACGATGACCGCTGCAAGCCGGGTATCACCTGCATAGAGGACTACAGTCCTGATAGCTCAGGCATGCAGGCCTATCTGGCTGCGCTGGACTCAGTAGATCGGCAGGTGCTCCGCATCGCCTACTTTGCGGATTCGTATGTAGAGGGAGATATCATGCTGCAGCCCCTGCGCGACACACTACAGCAGGTATATGGTGGCAGCGGTGTAGGCTTTGTGCCGATCACCTCTGAGGTGGCGGGCTTCCGCATGAGCATCATACACAAGTTTGACAACTGGATCACCTACTCTATGGTGGGCGCACGTAGCAATGAGCATCCGCTGGGTCCGGCAGGCTTCGCATTTGTACCAAAAGAAGAAAACCAGGTGACCTACAAGGCCAGCCGCTATCGCCATCTCAATACGCTGCCTACCGCGCAGCTCTTCTACAGGGCCTGTGCAAGCGCCTGCGCAGTGGTCAGGAATGAAACTGACACGATCGGCCTGACCGGAGAGAAACCTGTCAATGCGATCACGCTCGCTAAAAATGCACAGTCGCTCAAGTTAAGTTTCATCACAGACTCGATGGACCTGTATGGTATCAGCTTTGAGGATACACGCGGGGTATCGGTAGATAATTTCTCCATGCGCGGCAACTCGGGCACTGCGCTGAACTATGTGAGCGAGGAGATGTACCGGGGCTTTGATGCCGTGCATCCCTACCGCCTCATTTTCCTCTCATATGGACTCAATGTAGCCAGCGAAAAACAGACTGACTACAGCGCCTACGGCAAAGGCATGACCCGTGTGATAGAGCGCATGAAAGCTGCTTTCCCCAATAGCAGTATCGTACTGGTGGGCTGTAGCGACCGCGGTGCCAATGTAGACGGAGACTACATGACCATGGAGAATGTCAAACTACTGGTACGCGAGCAGCGCAAAGTGGCAGCTAAAAATGGCATCTGCTTCTGGGATATGTTTCAGGCGATGGGTGGCGACTCGACCATGGTACGCTGGGTGGCAGCACAGCCCGCGCTGGCCAATAGCGACTATACCCACCTGACATTCAAAGGAGGCCACCGCATAGCTGACCTTCTGGCAGGCACACTGCTATATGAGAAAGAGAAATACGATCGCCGCCGGAAGCTGACAAAGAAGAAACTGGTCTCAGTAAATCAAGTAAAAGTTGAAGGGTAGCAGCATGACATATCATCTATCGGGCAGGGACTTCTGCTACCTGCTGCGCAGTATCTGCCTGCTGCTGCTGCTGCCGCTCCTGCACGCATGCAGCGCCGCAGACAGAGGCAAAGAGGTGCCATATACTGTGCAGAAGTATCCTTTCATCCACACCGAGCGCAATGAGATCATCCACGCACAGTCTCTCGACTCGGTGTTTGAGCAGCTCTACCAGCTGCGCGCCTCGCAGCCGCTGCGTGTGAATATCCTCCAGATAGGTGACTCACACATACAGGCAGACTTTATCTCTTCGGCGCTGCGCACCAACTTCCAGACCGCCTTTGGCAATGCAGGGCGTGGTCTCGTAGTGCCATTGCATGTAGCTGGCACCAACGAATCATTCAACTATCGCATCACGAGCAATGTGGTATGTACGTCTAAGCGTTGTGTGTTTGTCAATGACCCTATGCCTATCGGTATCGGTGGCGTGACGATCCGCTCCTTCTCAGAAAATACCTCCTTCCGCATCAGGTCTTTTAATCAAGGGCCTCTCAACTATGCTTTCAGCAAAGTGACGTTGTTTTATCAGAAAGACAGTTCAGCATTTGACTTTGATGTACTCGACACTGCCGGGCGCATCATAGGCAGCCTGCATCATGCGCTGGAAGATGACTACTCCTTTGCATCACGCACAGACCTGCCGTACAACACGAATGATATTACGCTCCGCGTAAAAAAGCTCTCTGAGCAACAAAACGAGACGACAGTCTACGGCCTCAATCTGGAGAATGACAGCAGTGGTGTGCTGTTTCACTCTGTGGGTGTGAATGGTGCCGAGGCGTTTCAGTATGTACGTGCCTCTTACTTTGCCGAGCAGACGCAGGCGCTGCAGCCTCAGCTCATCATCATATCACTGGGTACGAATGAAGCGCAACGGTTGCCTTTTGACACCAGGGGCACTATAGCCAAGCTCGACTCACTGGTCAAGGCGCTGTACTTCTACAATCCCAAGGCTAAGATCCTGATCACGACACCGACGGACTCTTATTTCCGCAAGAAGTATTACAACAATTCGCTGGCTGCGCTACACACTGCCATGGTGCAGTACGCTACAGACAATGGCATTGCCATCTGGGACCTCTACTCTATAGGCGGCGGCTACAAGTCCTGCTACCAGTGGAAGCGCTACGGCCTGATGCGTGCAGATGGCATACATTTTACCAGCCAGGGCTATGCCTTTCAGGGCAACCTGCTGTTTGAAGCCCTGATGAAGGCATATAACCAATACGTGCAGAACAAACCGGACATCAAGTGACCCTATGCCAGCGATAGACATCCATAAACTGCTCCATCAGTTCGAGTACATACCGCGCCA
>CAZNDJ010000005.1:62268-75686 GCA_964571705.1 uncultured Chitinophagaceae bacterium | reverse complement strand
ATGGCAAGGTTGGCGGTCACTGTTTGAGCCATCCCGCAGTAGTGGCTATGAGAGTATATCCGCGCATTAGCATGAAATCCTAAAGCGAGCGGCGAGTTTGACCGGCAGCGGGTGGGTGCAGTTGTTTTAGGCAAACTATGCACAGCCTTGACCTTTTGGTTCTTTTGGGTCAAGCCAAAAGAACGGGTAACTGAAAAGCCAGAACTAACCGAACAATAAATGCGAAACATTAAGACCGGAAAAACGTACACCAACTATACATTGTGAAGTAATGAAATACCTGCTCACCATCTGCACTATCGCCCTCGCCACACTCACCGGCCGGGCCGCCTCACCAGAGAATGACAATAAGTTCGAATTTGCCAAGCCGGTCTTCAAGATCAAAGCGATCATTAAGAAAACAGACGGGGACTATGTACTCATACCCTCTGACAGCAAAGACTCAAAGTTCATCCCCGCCTACCTGCCGGATGAGTACAAGAAGAATGGCCTCGAGGTCACCTTTGATGGCGACCTGGGCAAAGCCGACGGCACAGGCACCGCGCTGAACATCCACAAGATATGGGTAGCCTATGAGCTAAAGGAAAAGTATAAACTCGTCCATAAATCATACGATCTTAATTAACCCCCTTCGCAACCCCAGATAATGCCAATCGGCTGACGGAATCACTCCAGATGCCCCTCAGCCAAATGGCATAACTAACTACCGGCAGCAGAGCACCAGCTTTGCCGCCGGTTTTGTTTTGGAGGGGCGAAGGACGAGGGACGGAGGACGAAGTGTTAAATGCATGACCCTCTTGCTTTGAAAGTCACTTTGTCATTCTATCTGGGTCGCTTCATTTCGTCCCTCGCCCTCCGCCCCTTGTCCCTTTCGGAAAAATGGCATTACATTTGGATAAAGACGTGTATATGAAAAAGATAAGGCTCTTTATGACCCTGCTGATGTTCACAGCAGTACTCGGCGCATCTGCCCAGGCAAAGTTTGAAAAGGTAAAGTCCCTCAAGGGTATCAAAGTCACCGTAAAGGTGCTCAACGAAACACAGACCGTGATCGTACCTGATAGCGACCCCAACCAACGCTACGTAGCCACCGACCTGCCGGCAGAACTGCGCAAAGACGGCCTGCACCTATCTATAGATGGCGATGTAGGTGCCATACCGCCTAATGTGCGCATGATCGGCGTGCCTTTTCATATCACATGTATCAAAGTCACCTCTTCCGACAGGAAAAAGTACAAACTGAGCAAGAAGATGTGGTGTATGAAGTAGGGCTTTGACTTACTGTACCGTCCGCCGCCTGAAGACCAGCTCAGGCACCTTCTGTATATTTTCTATACTACCCGAGGGCTCATATCCCCGCCGGGTGAACAGCGCTATCATAGGTGCATTGTCTGCCTCTGTAGAGGAGAAGAGCGCTTCGTCCTGTGCGTAGTGAGCCTCTGCCCAGGCCAGGAGGCTATCCGCTATACCTTTGCGCTGATGGCTTTCCTTCACACACACCAGCCAGATAAATGGCTTTTGGAAAAAGCGCCTGTTATGCATCATATAGGCCGCTACCTCACCATCACAGTCCGCTACTACTATTTCCCTTGCCTGTATATCCGCCCCCCGGTCCCCGGAGAAGACATCAAAAGCATCTATAGCTGCCTGATCACCAGCTTCCGCACGGCGAATAATAATGCTCATTTAGTATATATTATTGATTGACTGTTAGTGTTTTGGTGTTTGCTCTTTAGTCGGAAAACTTCCTCCCTCATACCGCTTGCTGCCCCCGGCCTTCGCCCCTCGGCCTTCGTCCGGCTCCCTCTCTCCATAGTCGAAAAACTTGCCATCAGGCCTTGCCAACCTTCGTCAGGCACATGCCACCAGAGGTCACTTACCTCGCCCGTAGAGCACCGTCATCACGGTATAGATGATCACCTTCAGGTCCATCAGGATGCTCATGTTCTCCATGTAGATGATGTCATACTTGAGCCGCTTGACCATCTCCTCTACAGTAGAGGCATAGCCATACTTCACCATACCCAGGGAGGTGATACCCGGCTGCACCTTGAATACATGCCTGTAGTATGGCGCCTGCTGCACGATCTGATCGGCAAAGAAGCGGCGCTCTGCCCGCGGCCCTACGATACTCATCTCCCCCTTCAGCACATTGATAAACTGTGGTAGCTCATCCACCCGGTACTTGCGTATCCAGCGGCCTACGGGAGTGATGCGGGGGTCGTCATCAGTGGTCAGCTTAGGTCCATGTTGCTCCGCATCCGTGTACATAGACCGGAACTTGAGTATCTGAAACGGCCTGCCATACTGGCCCAGCCGCTCCTGAGTATAGAAGATCGGCCCCTTAGATGACATCTTGATCCGCACAGCTACATATAGCAGCAGCGGTGAGGTAAAGATCAAAGCACCTATAGATCCGAAGACATCAAACCACCGCTTGGTGATCCGCTGCCACTCACTCAGCACCACCGGCGGTATCTCTATGAAAGCCTCACCGATGATAGAGTTCATCTTGGTAGTACCTGAGAGGATGTCATACATATCCGGAATGATGCGGATGTAGACCTTCTTGTCTGCCAGCGCCAGCAGGATGTCATTTAGCAGGTGGTGCTCATGAGACTCTATAGCTATGATCACTTCCTCTATCTCGTGCCGGTCTACTATGTGCTCCAGATCACTGATGGTACCTAGCTGCTCCAGCTCGGCAGTCAGCTTGTTGGCTGTTTCACCATTCAGGCGCAGGTAGCCGCAGAAGGTGTAGCCAAATGCATTGCCTCTGGCAGAGAACTCTTCATAGAGCTCGGCAGCCTTTTGATTGGCACCTATCAGCAGTGTATTGTACGCGAAACGCTTGGCTCTCAGGTTGGCCTTGGCGCGGTTCAGCAGGATGATACGGCCCAGCAGCGTCAGCGTGTACTGAGCCACATACAGCACCGCAAAAGTGAGGTAGTAATCTGTGAAGCGCCGTACCTTATCATCCAGCAGCAGGCCAAAGAAGATAAGGATGGCACCTACGAGTATCACCACGGTGGTCTTGATCACCTCCTGCAGGCGCGACTTGCGGTAGAGGTCTATATAGGTACCGCTGATGTAGTGCAGGAAGAGCCAGATCTCCGGTACGATGAAGAGGCCCGCAAAGAACTGATTATCCTGAAAGGGAAGGCCTAGCTGAAAGTGCTCTGCCTCTATCACTACCTTGCGAAACATATACAGGCAGTACCATGCCGCGAGCGAGCTCAGATAGTCGCTTACTACATACCAGCCTGTCAGTCTTCGCTTCCGCATCAATTAAAGTAAAGGAGCTTTACATCATCAAAGTAGAAATCTACAGGGGCACCAGACGTATTATATCCGACGAAATACACCTTAAAGGTACTACCATAATTATTGCCTATGAAAGTACTGAAATCCAGATAGGTCTTCTTCCAGTTTTGCGTAGGGAAGATGGTCAGGATGGTATTGTCTGTGATCAGGCCGGTGCTGGTGATCGCTCTCATGCCTACATCAAATGACACGGCTTGGCTGGTACCCGACTGCTTGAAGTTAAACTCCAGGTATGCCTGGCGGCCATTGGTCAGGATAGCATCTCCGGTACTTTGCGCAGTACCTTTGACAGAGTCTGTAGCATTGAGAGACAGTACGCCACATTGCCAGACCCGGCCCGATATGGAGTCTACATCCAATCCATTCCTTAAGTGCATAGCTGTATCAAAGCCAGTACCACTATTGAAGTCCTGCAAAATGCCATGCTTCATATCTGCATAGTAGTGATATACCGGATGGTGCACATATACCTGCCCCGCCTGAGGGTTGGCTATCGTAAAGGTATCCGGTCTCCAGAATGGATACTCGGCCCGCTGGCTCACTATACCATTCTGATATACCCCACCACTTACTATCATCCGCGCATCACCATCACACAGGATAGGTACATTCATCGGCATCTCATAGCCGCCGAGGTCGGTATTATTCACCGTCACATATGCATCGGGTATTCTCCAGTTGATATTGCCCACCAGGCCATCATCTATGATGGTCGGAGAGTCTACCCGCAGGTAGAAGGGCACGCCTCCATTAGGCAGCTTGCGGCAGCCGGGGCTGATAGCGAGGAGCAGCATCAGGAGCAGCGCCATGCCGCCCCCTACAGATATACGCAGTTCTTTAGTCATAATAGCCGGTCAAAGATAAGGCAGTAAACGTAAGAACTTTAAAAGGATTGTGAAAGAAAGCCGGCTGGCTATGAGGTGAAATGACAGGCCGATGACGGTTTGGCCTAGTGTACTACCAGTTGGCTGTTGATCTTGTCTATGATACGCTGGCCCAGCTCCATAGCCAGGTACCCATCATGCGCAGTGACAGGCGGCTGCTTATTGGTCAGGATACTCTTCAGGAAAAGCTCCAGCTCCATCTTGATGGCATTGACCTCTTTCTTCTCTGGTACATCGTAGGTGATGTACTTCTTGGTATGATCTCCCAGCTCTATCTCGATCTGGTTGGTGCCGTCTGGGGTAGGCGCATCGTCTATCTTAAAGACCTCCGACTTCTGCTTCAGGAAGTCCATGCTGATATAGGCACCAGGCTGGAAGATGCGCATCTTCCTCATGTTCTTGACCGATATGCGGCTGGCGGTCAGGTTTGCCACGCAGCCATTGTCAAATTCTATGCGCGCATTGGCTATGTCTGCGGTCTTGCTCACTATGGCTACACCACTGGCGCTCACGCGCTTTACGTTACCCTTCACCAGGCTCAGGATGATGTCTATATCATGGATCATCAGGTCGTGGATCACAGATACATCTGTACCACGCGGGTTAAACTGAGCCAGCCTGTGTACCTCTATGAAGAGGGGTTTGATCATCTTCTTATTGAGGCTGAGCAGGGCAGGGTTGAAGCGCTCTACATGGCCCACCATACACTTGATACGTGCCTCGTCTATCAGCTTCACCAGTGTAGAGGCCTCAGTGATGGCGTAGGCCAGCGGCTTTTCTATAAAGATGTGCTTGAATTTTTTGATGGCCAGTACAGCGCAGTCATAGTGAGTGGTAGTGGGGGTCACGATGTCTATAGCGTCACATTGGTCTATCAGCTCCTCAGCAGTGCCGAATGCCGGGATACCAAACTCCCCGGCTACCTTGGCCGCCACCTCCGCATCAGGATCATGGAAACCTACCAGCTCGTAGCCTTCTATCTCCTTCAGCAGCCTGATGTGTATTTTGCCCAGGTGGCCGGCACCTAGTACTCCTATACGGACCTTGTCTTTCATAAAAACCTGTCAGCGAAAGTAGTGGAGGAAGGTTGGGCTAGGATTGATTGCCCGAAAATGATGTTAGCGGAACGGGTGTGGACTGTATGGCAAAAGGGGCAAGGAGGTACAGACACTGGCATAGGGGCAGGTAGCGACCTTCCTCCACGACGTGCATTGCTCACCTTCTCCGTCATATTACTGTCATTTTGTGATCCTGCAGATGATTGAACGCCTGAAATGCCGACCTTTAGGCCTCAACTCATACTATGAAAAAGATCTACTTGTTAATGTGTCTTATCATGAGCCTGGGCTATCTGCCAGCTCGTGCACAGGTATCTGACAGTACTACGGTAAAAACCATTTTTGCCCTGCACGGGGGCGATAGTCTGGAGTACCGCATATGGACTACTGCACAGGTGTGCGGTACAGTCTGTAGTGTATATCGCTGGTATGTAGTAGATACAGTATTGGGTACACCAGGGCAGGATACGGTTACCGTATTCTATCACGATACGGAGTACCATATGGACTCTATCTATCCGGGAGCCAGCGCTCCATGCGCACCGGCATGCTACCACTATATAGACCTTTGTCTCCGTAGTAGCAGTATACTCCGGTATTGGACACTGCCATATGCTGATTCCAGCGTCTTCGCCTCGGCGCTGTCCCAGCATTATGACATTCTGCTGGATAGCGTAGTCTCAGACTCTTTGAAGTACAATGGCGCCCGCCAGCATGTCATCCATTGGAGTGATAATATCATGGCAGAGGGTGTAGATATATTCGTAGACTCTCTGGGGCCGGTGTACCATGAGGTCACTGGCTATGAGGCCCCTAATGCACAGAATCAGGAACTGATCTACTACCACAAAGCCAATGGCACCACCTGGGGCCACCGCTACGTCTATACCGGCCTGGAGGAGGTGCGCCGCAGTACTATGACCATCTATCCCAATCCCGCTACAGGACACATGACCATACAGGCAGACAGCTATCAGGACATGACCTATGAGCTGTATGATATACTTGGTCAAAAGATAGCATCAGGATCGCTCAAAGCTACCAAGACAAACGTAAACATCCAGGCGCTATCCTCCGGCATCTATCACTGCACCCTGCTTTATGCCGGGCAATCAGTCCGAAGCCTCAAACTCATCATAGACTAAAAACAAAACAGCCGGCTAAAACCGGCTGTTTATTGTATTGTCTAATGTCTCTGGTCTAACGTCTCATGTCTAGGATTACGCCCTATCCATGTACTCACGGGTACGGGTGTCGATCTTGATCTTCTCACCAGCATCGATGAACATAGGCACCTTGATCGTAGCGCCTGTCTCTACCACGCAGTTCTTCTGCACATTTGAGGCAGAGTTGCCCTTTACTGCAGGATCTGCAGAGGTCACCTCGAGTATCACAAAGTTTGGCAGTTCGCAGGCCAGGATCTGGCTGTTCTCTTCGTGTACTACTACATCACATACATCACCTTCCTTCAGCAGGTCGTTGTTGTCGATCATCTTGCCATCTATCAGCACCTGCTCAAATGTTTCCTGATCCATAAAGTTGTAACCCATAGAGTCAGAGTAGAGGAACTGGTGAGGCCTCCTCACTACACGCGCAGTGATGATCTCGTGGCCAGACGGGAAGGTATGCTCCAGCACACGGCCTGTCTTGAAGCTCTTCATACGGCAGCGTACAAAAGCGTTGCCCTTGCCCGGCTTCACGTGCTGAAATTCTATGAATTGGAAGATATCGTGATTCCACTCTATACAAAGTCCGTTTCTGATGTCTGCTGTAGTAGCCATTCTTTATTCTTTGGTGTTTTGAGGTGGCAAAAATAACCATTTAAACCTGATTGCCAAGTCGGCCACATAGGCCCGCAAAGCGCATCCTTATTAGATACTTTGGCAGATAATGTACAACTTAGACGCACTACTATGGGTCTGTTGATCGCCATATTGATAGCAGGGGTCCTTGCATTTGGTATTTACCGCACCAGGGTATTTCACTTGGCAGCATTACCGGTATGGACGGCGCCTGCGCTCTTCGGGCTCAAGCTCTTTTTTGGCTTTGCCCTGTGGGCGGTCTATACCTTTTACTACAAGGACCGGTCCACGAGCGATATCTACAAGTTCTATGATGATGCACATTACATCCATACTGCCTTCGTCGAAAACAAAACAGCTTTCTATGGCCTGATGACCGGCAGCGAAGATTCATCGCTCAGCGCCTATACCTCACAGATGAAAAACTGGCAGCGCAACTTCACCGACCGCATGCCTTTTAATGAGAACCGCTTCATGATACGGCTCAATGCGGCTGTGATGCTGGTATCAGGTGAGAATATCCACCTCCATACGGTCTTCTTCTGCCTGCTCTCCTTTATCGGCTGCATACTGCTATTGAAAGTCTTTCAGCGGTTCCTGCCGGAGGGCAAAAAGCAGTGGGCGCTGCTCACCATGCTGTTCCCTTCGTTTCTATTCTGGACCTCTGGCGGGCTAAAGGAGTCTGTCATGATCCTTGCGCTTGGACTATTGCTCTATGGATTTCTCTCTATCAGAGAGCAAAAGCTTGTAGCCATAGTGAGCTTTATCGCCGGCGCGCTGTTGCTCTTTGTGATCAAGTACTTCCTGCTGCTATGCCTGCTGCCGGCTATGGCGGCTTATTACATTCTATCCGACAAGACAGACATAAAGGCTACCGGGATCAAATACCTCGCAGTGCTGGCAATATCTGTAGCAGTAGTCGCTATCATCTCGCCGCTCGTCCCCAGGCTCGACTTCGTCTTCCTCATCGCCATGAAGCAGAAGCATGCGATAGCAGAGGCTATGTATATGAAAGCCGGCAGCTACAGCTACGTGCCGCCGCTGGAGCAGAGCATCTGGTCCATATTAAAGAACCTCCCCGTCGGCTTCTGGAATGCCATGGAGAAACCCTACCTCTGGCATACCCGCAACCCCATGATGCTGCTCAGCGCACTGGAAAATCTAATGGTGATTGCTTTGCTGGTCTTTGCTATCCTCTATAAGGTAAAGAGAACGGCGATAAACTTTAACCTCTTGTTTTTCATACTGGCCTGCACCATACCCTACCTCTGCATGATAGGCATCATGACACCAGTACTAGGCAATCTGGTACGGTATAAGGTGGTGGTGATGCCACTGCTGGTATTCATTGCCATCTACGTAGCTGATATACAAAGGCTGAAACTGCCATGGCATATCAGTAGTAAATAATAACTCTCCGGGTGGTATAGTGCCCCTTCATGATGGCGGGCTTTTGGTCCAGCATCTTGTCCACCTTATCCCGTACAATAGTAACGCTCTCTTTGGTAAATTTTGTCCTGCGCACTGTCCAGTTGTGATGCTGGTCGTAGTGGTATGTATAGCTGGTTTTGGAAAGTATGCCTCCTCCTGCTTTATAGTATACTATGG
Source organism: uncultured Chitinophagaceae bacterium (assembly GCA_964571705.1). GTDB lineage: Bacteria > Bacteroidota > Bacteroidia > Chitinophagales > LD1 > UBA1941. Next base: position 67,010 of record CAZNDJ010000005.1, on the reverse strand, counting down.
CCACAGGATCATTATATTTATTGAAAGTAGTCTTATAGTGATGTATCAGTTTTGGTGCAAAGTAAGACTGCTCTGTCAGCCGGCCATAAGAATCATAGGAAGAGACTGTTTTAGAAAGCAGCTTGCCTCTGGCGTTTTGCTCCTGCTTCTCAGTCTGATTACCCGCACTGTCATATGCGAAAGACCGGATTTGATATAATGTATCCTGGCTATACCAACGCTGCTCCTCTAGCTGCCCCAAATGGTTGTATGAGTTCAGGACATGGCTTTCATGTATTGCCATAGGGCGGGATTGCCACAATGTACTGTCATATACTTCAGTCACATTGCCTTTATCGTCAAAGCTAAAAGTGTAAATAGCGGAACTGGACATTGACGTTTGGCTGCTCACGCTGCCATCGCCCCTGTATTGCCAGATAGTTCTTGTCCGGATTTTATCCGGATGTAGCGTAGCAAAGGTTACGACCTCCTCTTGGTGCTGCTCGTCATTGTATGAAAACTGTATCGTGGACGGAGGCTGCCCGTGATCATAGTATGTGTGTGACAGGCAGCGTCTTCTTTTGTCAAAACTATACTGCGCATAATACGAATGAAAGTCGAGGGCGTGGGCCCTCCGGAGTTCATTGGAATCCGTTTCTTCTGTCAGCGTTTTCACAGGGCCTCTCAGGTCGGGCACTACAGGATGGCCATCATCTCTATGCTGCGTCATACCTGATACAGATAGGGCGATAAAAAGTAAAAGGATCCCTGCCGTTTTCATCATACGCTTGTTTCGGTTAGAGTCGTGCCTCAAACTCCTTCATAGCAGCGATCAGCGCGTCCACGCCACTCTCCGGCATCGCATTGTAGATAGACGCGCGGAAGCCACCCACCGAGCGGTGTCCCTCTATGCCCACCAGCCCCTTTGCTTTCGCCAGCTCGCTAAACTTAGGCTCCAGTGCGCGGTCATGAGCGGTGAAGCAGACATTCATCATGGAGCGGTCTTCTTTAGCCACATTGCCTTTGAATACTTTGGAGTCGTCTATAGCCTCATACAGCCGCTGTGCTTTGCGCTCATTGTGGAGGTAGAGGTTCTTTAAGCCTTGCTCTTTGATCCAATGGAGCACGAGGTAGGAGCAGTATACCGCAAAGACGGATGGCGTATTCTTCATAGAGCCATTCTCTATATGTACGCGATAGTCTATCATCTTTGGCAGAGCCCATTTTACGGTGCCGAGTATGCTCTTGCGTACCACTACTATAGTCGCACCCGCCACACCGGCATTCTTTTGCGCACCGGCATAGATCAGGTCAAACATAGAGTAGTCTATCTCCCGTGAGAAGATATCACTGCTCATATCTGCCACCAGCATATCTGTCTGCCCGCGCAGGCGCTGTAGCGAGGCTATATCCCACTGTGTACCATAGATCGTGTTATTGGTAGTCAGGTGTATATACTTATAGGGCCTGCCGCTCATGTCCCAGTTCTTTGGGATATGGTCATAGTTGCTATCCTTAGACGAGGCGATCACATGCACTTCTCCGAATAACTTAGCCTCTGTCAGTGCGCCATGTGCCCATGTACCGGTATCGATATAGCCCGCGGTATCTGTGCCATTCAGCAGATTGTACGGCACCATGTGAAACTGTGAGCTGGCACCACCCTGCAGGTAGAGCACCTCATAGTCGTCACCGAGGCCCATGAGTTCTCTGACCATAGCCCTGGCACCATCCATTACCTCTACGAATGGTTTAGCACGATGGGAGATCTCCAGGATAGAAAGGCCCATGCCGGCAAAGTCATCAATGGCAGCCTTGGCCTGCTCCAATACGGACGGAGGTAAAATGGATGGACCGGAATAGAAATTGATCTTACTCATGTGGCAAAACTATCAAACTTTAGAGCTCTGTGCAGCTGGTGCGGGGCTAGTCTTAGCACGGCTCACAAAATAAACACCTATCAGTATCAGCAGCATGCCGATGCCGTGGTAGATATTTAGCGTCTCGTGATCTAGCAGTCCCCAGCCTATCGCTACGATAGGAGCGAGATAGGTGACCGATGCGGCAAAGAGCGGATCGCGACGCTGTATCAGGCGATAAAAGATAAGCCAGCCGGCTATGGTGCCGCACACTGCGAGATAAGAAACGCAGGCCAAGCCCTGCCACGCACCTGGCTGTTGTACACGTACCACAAAGTCAGTGGAGAGCAAAATAGCAGCTGCCGGTATGCCGATAAAGCCAATGCTCAGCGCCGTGACATATAGCGGATTGGTCCCTGTGAAATGCTGGCGGACATAGTTAGAGTTGATCCCGTACAGCAGGGTAGCGATCACTGGCATGATGGTATATACAAGGTCTCCATCGAGGCTAAAGCCACTTTTGCCAAACACCAGCACGATGGCTCCTGCCAGGCCGACCAGCACACCTATGAGTTTCACCAGCGGCGTCTCCATGCGCCAGATCAATACGCCTGTAAGTACCGTAAAGAGTGGTGAAAGAGAATTGAGTATCCCGCTCAGCGCACTGCTGATACGCGTCTGTGAGTAGGCAAACAAAAATGCCGGAATGCCGATGCCTATCACACCGAGAAAAAGCAAATGATGGTACTTGCTGCGAGGTATGGCGCGCAGAGCCGGTATATACAGAGGAATACAAACGAGGAAAGACAAAGTCACCCGCAGCGCAGCCACCTGCACCGGTGGAAAGGTATGCAGGGCTTTCTTGATCATGATATAAGACGTACCCCAGATGAGCGCCAGCAGTCCCAGCAATAACCAGTTTTGTAAGTCGTCTTTCTTATCCATGGCGCGGGCAAATGTATCTAAGTTTAGGCAAAGCAGCCGCGCGGATAAACGGGAAAGACCTCTGCTTATTGCATCAGAAGATGAGCCTCAGCCTCACACCATAATGGTCTGAGAGGTCTTTATGTTTTTTTGACCATTGGTGCTGGTACTTGATGATACGCCGCTCCGTGAAAACCGGCGGCTCGGGATGGCAGTAGAGCAGGTAGTCCACGAGATTCTGGTCGGGGCCGTAGTGCTCCATATCATTATGCTGATGGTCGGAGGAGCACTGCTGGTCCCCACAGATAGGGCCATCTACCGCTCCCAGTATCCGGATCAGCGTGTCATATAGCGGCTGGTCCGCCCGGCAGGCATTGAAGTCGCCACAGGCCAGCTGGGGCACATCAGGTCGTCTGTGCCGGTCCATCATACTGCGTAGCTGTAGCAGCTGGTGTATCTTTATGGAGTCTTCGCCGGGTGCTTGTATGTGTGTGCCTATCACCTGTATCTGCCTGCCATTTGGCAGCGTCACCTCGCTGATCAGCCCACCCTTGCGCGCCATGCAGTCGTAGCTGATGCACTCGCGGTACTGTACCTCGTCTAGCTGGCGCATAGGATAGCGGCTCGCCATGAAGACGCCACTGCAGCAGCGGAAACCGGCCTTCTTATTGGCCGGGCCTGTGATGTAGGGAAACTCTTTCTTCAGCCCGCGTATGAGCCTGCGCCGTGCCGTCGCATCAAAGGCCTCTTCAAACACGATCACATCTACCGTATCGGCTATCAGGGCCGCAGGTATGTAGCGCGCACGCCGGATAGGATGATGGTGCTGGCTCAGCAGAATGGAGGGCAGAAACTTGACATTGTAGGTCAGGACATGGAGCTCATTTTTGCCCGCAGGGATAGTATCCATGCTGCCCGCTGAGCAGGCGGCAGACAGTATCAGAGATATGAAAAATAATAGCGGACGCATTTGTGCAGTAGCACAAAGTTGCCTTTAATAAGGATAGGCTAAAGAGTCGTTAAACCAACGGGAGGTTAAAATCAATCAGGGTCGCTCTCGTTCAGGCGGTTCCAGAGTTTGCCTTTGAGGTTTTCGATGTTGTAGCCGGTGGCAGAGGAGATGAAGACGTAGTCTATCGGCTGCTTGCGAGGCATCTTTTTCTTGAGGTCTTTCTCTATCAGCATCCGCGTCTCGTCGTCTACTATATCGGCTTTGGAGATAGCCAGCATCCGGTCCTTGGTGAGTAGCTCAGGATTAAACTTCTTTAGCTCATTCAGGAGGATCTTGTACTGGCCTATGATATCATCCGCATCTATAGGTATGAGGAAGAGCAGGCAGGCATTGCGCTCGATATGCTTCAGGAAGCGGATACCCAGGCCACGGCCCTCGGAGGCACCCTCTATGATACCCGGTATATCTGCCATCACAAAGGAGTGTGCATCCTTATAATAAACCATACCCAGGCTAGGCACCAGCGTGGTAAATGGATAGTCTGCTATCTCCGGTTTGGCGGCAGACATCACGGAGAGCAGCGTAGACTTTCCGGCGTTGGGGAAGCCAACGAGGCCTACATCGGCCAGCAGCTTCAGCTCTATGAGCACCCACTTCTCTATACCATCCATGCCCGGCTGCGCATAGGTGGGAGATTGATTGGTGGCGGTTTTGAAGAAGGCATTGCCCTTGCCGCCCATACCGCCCTCCAGCATGATGGCCTCCTGGCCATCCTCACTGATCTCGCAGATGATGTCACCTGTCTCAAAATCTTTGCAGACTGTACCTAGTGGCACCTCCAGGATGATATCCTCGCCACTGCGGCCATAGGAGTGAGAGCTACCGCCCCGCTTGCCATCCTCTGCGAAGATGTGCTTGCGGTATTTCAGGTGGAGCAGCGTCCACAGTTGCTTATTGCCGCGCAGGATGATATGTCCGCCGCGGCCGCCATCGCCATGCACACCTGGATCCGCACCCACGCGGATCTG
>CAZNDJ010000005.1:0-62258 GCA_964571705.1 uncultured Chitinophagaceae bacterium | reverse complement strand
CTTGCGCACAAACTTCTCTCTATGAAAGTGCGAGTACCCCGGGCCACCATGACCTGACCGCCCGAGTATCTTTACGTAGTCTATAAAATTTTCCATCCCACTGGTCCTGGCCGTAGCCGGGACGATCTATCTGATTACTTTTTCTTCTTCTTAGCTGCTACTTTCTTTACAGCCTTCTTTGGTGCTACCTTCTTTGCGACCTTTTTAGGAGCTACTTTTTTCGCGGCTTTCTTTACGGCTTTTACTACTTTCTTTGGCGCGGCTTTCTTTGCCACTTTCTTTACTGCCTTTACAGCTTTTTTAGGGGCCGCTTTCTTTGCTACCTTCTTAGGCGCAGCCTTTTTCACTGCCTTTTTTGGAGCCACTTTCTTCGCGGCTTTCTTTACGGCTTTTACTACCTTCTTAGGAGCTACTTTTTTAGCGGCCTTCTTTGCGGCCTTTACTACCTTTTTAGGTGCCACCTTCTTTGCGGCCTTTTTCACTGCTTTCACAGCCTTCTTAGGTGCCACTTTCTTAGCTGCTTTCTTTACTACAGCTGCGGCCTTCTTTGGCGCTGCTTTTTTAGCGGCTTTGGCAGGGGCGGCAGCTTTCTTTGGCGCTGCTGCTTTTTTCGCAGGTGCTTTCTTAGCCGCAGCCTTTGCTGCTGCCTTTTTAGGCGCTGCATTCTTCGCAGCCTTTGGTGCTGCCTTCTTTGCAGGTGCTTCTACTTTCTCAGCTACTGCTTTCACTGCTTTCTTGATGATGTCAGTCACCTTGTGTGCAGCTTCAGCTATAGGTGTCTCAGCCGGCTTGGATTCCTCCTTTTTAGGTTCATCCTTGTGCGGGTGAAATATCCTGTCAAACAGCGAAGGGCTGCCACCATGGCTGCCACCATGGCTGCTGCCATTAGTGATATTGTCCAGCTCGTAGGCCAGCAGGTCAGCTATATGGTCTATCGTTCCCTCACCAGGGATCTCTACCAGTTTATTTTGCTTCTCGTAGTAGGCGGCGAGAGGGGCCGTCTTATTGCGGTACTCTACCACACGGTTCTTTACTATGCTCTCGTCCTGGTCATCTGCACGGCCGGAGGTCTTGCCACGCTCCAGGATACGCTTGGTCAGTTCTTCCTCGCTTACCTTCAGAGAGAGTACTTTATTGATCGGGGCACCCTTGGCAGAGAGGAGCTGATCCAGCGCCTCGGCCTGCGCCACTGTACGCGGGAAGCCATCAAATATGAAGCCCGCAGCCTTAGGGTTGGCCTTGAGTTTATTGTCTATCATGCCTATCACCACAGCATCCGGCACCAGCTCGCCACGGTCCATGAGGGTCTTGGCCTTGAGGCCCAGCTCGGTCTGGCCGGCTATCTCTGCACGCAGCATATCACCTGTAGAGAGGTGTACCAGATTATATTTGGAAACGATGGTGGCAGCCTGTGTACCTTTACCACTACCCGGAGGACCAAAGAGCACTATATTTTTCATATACGTATTGTGTTTAATTGGATGTCTGGCAAAGATAAGTATTGCATTGATAATGCCGTCTTTCGCAAGGGAATATTTACCGGCCAGTAGCAGATATGGATAGGCGGCTGCTTTTTGCCCTCAGCACGCTATCTTCATCTATGGCATAATATCTGTACTTTTGCCGGTCCTAATAAGCAAGTATTTTGATAGATAATAAAGTAATAAAGATCACTAAGGCCGTCCTCATAGGCCTCGTGACCAAGACTCAAAACGAAGCACAGACTTTTGAATATCTGGATGAGCTGGACTTTCTGGCATCCACGGCGGGTATAGTCACACAGAAGAAATTCTGGCAGAAACTCCCTACGCCGGATAATACATCCTATCTCGGCAAAGGTAAGCTGGAAGAAGTGGCAGCCTATGTAGAGAGCCACCAGACCGACCTGGCCGTGGTGGATGATGAGATATCGCCCTCCCAGCAGCGCAATATGGAGAAGGTGCTGAAGTGCCGCGTCATGGACCGTAGCATGCTGATCCTGGAGATATTTGACCAGCGGGCCAAGACCGTGCAGGCACGCACGCAGGTAGAGCTGGCACAGCTGCAGTACATGCTGCCCCGGCTGAAGGGTATGTGGACCCACCTGGAGCGCCAGCGTGGCGGTACCGGTACACGCGGTGGCGCGGGTGAGAAGGAGATCGAGACTGACCGCCGTATGGCAGAGAAGAAGATATCTGCGCTCAAACTCAAGCTCAAAGAGATAGACAAGCAGAACGAGACCCGCCGCAAAAACCGCGCAGAGATGATCCGAGTAGCGCTGGTGGGCTATACTAACGTAGGCAAATCTACCCTCATGAATCTGCTGGCCAAGGACAACGTCTTTGCAGAGAACAAGCTGTTTGCCACAGTAGATACGACAGTGCGCAAGGTCGTGTTTAATGGTATGCCATTCCTGCTGTCAGATACGGTCGGCTTTATCCGCAAGCTGCCTACACACCTGATCGAGAGCTTCAAATCTACACTGGATGAGACACTGGAGGCTGACATACTTCTGCAGGTAGTAGATATCTCGCATCCGGCTTTTGAAGACCAGATGAATGTGGTCAATCAGGTGCTCTCAGACCTCGGCGCCAAGGACAAACCGATGATCGTAGTGTTTAACAAGATGGACCTCTACGAGCAAAAGAATTTTGATGAGTTCCTGCCACAGGATGTACGGCGCAACCTGCTGCAGGAACTGCAGGACACCTGGATGCAAAAGACCAATCACAATGCGATCTTCATCTCTGCCACGCAGGGCCGCAACACTGCCCAGCTGCGCGAGCTGATCTTTGATAAAGTACGCGAACTGTACCTGGCACGCTACCCATACAAGGCGGGCTACTGGCACGACTACCTGCGCCAGATGGGGCAGGAGGAGGCTTAGTCCCAGGAGCTTTGTAGGGACAGGTCGCGACCTGTCAATACAAGCCGGGTGCTATATTGCCTCAAAATACTCGACGATACGTTTTTTCAGCAGTTCCTCCTGCTCTTTCATAGAGAAGGGCGGCAGGCCTTTGACGGCCTCGTAGTGTGGCCAGCCGTCTTCATCATCACCTGTCAGCTTGTAGTAGCCATCCTGCTCCAGCAGGCGGCATACGGCTATATGCATGAGATTGAGCTTCTCCTCTTTCTCCCACTTTTCCTTTACGATGCCCACCTCATTCATACCTATCAGGAATAGCATGGCATTCACATCCGGCCGCTGGCCAAATTCATCGCGTACACGGTTTCGCACCCGGTACCAGCGCAGGGTAAAGTCATCGTCCTTTTGAGGGCTGTCATTCAGCAGAGGCATGGTGCAAAGGTGGGCAAAATAGCTGATAATGACACCGGGGTACCATGCCCGGAAGGGCCTCGCAGCCTGTATTTGAAATATTTCCCGGCGCTTTTGGCTGTGTTAAATTTGATTAACTTCGCCCGACTTTTTTTCTCAAGTGTTATACTTGTCATCCTTTAACAGTAATATGAATACAACCAATATGATCCGCAAAAGTGTAGCTGTGCTTTTGGCGATCTCTGCTGTCACAGCCTATGGACAGACCAAACCGGCAGCTAAACCTGCTGCCACCAAAGCGGCTCCTGCACCGGCCGTGAAGAAGGCAGAAAAGAGCGCTATCATTTTCACCGTAGACAAGCAGCCTGTGACCGTAGGCGAGTTTGAATATGTCTATACCAAGAATAACATCAATAACCAGGCTGACTACAGCGAGAAGTCTCTCACAGACTATCTCACGCTGTATGAGAATTTCCGTCTGAAGGTACGCGAGGCTGAGGCGCTGAAGCTGGATACCATCTCCTCTCTGAAAGGTGAGCTGGAAGGATACCGCAAGCAGCTGGCCAAGAGCTACCTGACTGACAAGGAGATCACTGACCGCCTGATACAAGAGGCCTACGACCGCTCCAAGCAGGAGGTCAACGTGAGCCACATACTGGTAGGCTGCGAGGAGGGTGCCAATCCGGCTGATACCCTGGCCGCGTACAATAAGGCTCTGGACTACCGTGCCCGCCTGCTGAAGGGTGAGGATTTTGCCAAGTTGGCAAAGGAGTCTGCAGACAAGGACAAGGGAGACCCATCTGCCAAGGATAACGGTGGCAGCATAGGCTGGTTCACTGTATTCCAGACGGTCTACCCATTTGAGTCTGCGGCATACACGCTGAAGCCAAATGAAATATCCGGCCCGGTGCGCACGCAGTTTGGCTATCACATCGTGAAACTGAATAAGACCCGCGCGGCACAAGGCGAGATACATGTGGCACATATCCTCCTCAAATTTGGCGAAAAGGCTACTGATGCGGAAAAGGCAAAACTCAAGACCAAAGCCGACTCTGTCTACAATGCTCTCCTGGCAGGCAAGGCCAAGTGGGATGACGCTGTGAATGCATTCTCTGAAGACCGTACCTCCAAGAATAAGAAAGGCGAACTCCAGTGGTTTGGTGTGGGCCGTATGATGCCTGAGTTTGAAGAGGCAGCCTATGCGCTCAGGAAAGATGGTGAGATCAGCAAGCCGGTGAAGACAGCCTATGGCTGGCATATCATCAAGCGCCTCGAGCTGCGTGCTATCCCGCCGTTTGCAGAGGTCAAGGCTGATTTCAAAAAGAAGGTAGAGCGCGACTCCCGCTCCTCAGTAGCCAAGACAAAACTCATCGAGCGCATCAAGAGGGACAACCGTTTCACTGAGAGCCTGGTGACCAAGAGGCAGTTCTTTGATGCTGTAGATACCAATGTGATCCGCAGCGGCAACCTGAAAGCAGACTCTATCAAATTTGGTGATGAAACGCTCTTCTACCTGGCCAATAAACCATACAAGACCAAAGAGTTTGCAGAGTTTCTACAGAGAAGCGCGAAACACCGCAATGATAAGGACCGTGACGGCCTGCTCACAGAGTACTATGACAACTGGGTAAACCAGAAGTGCCTCGACTATGAGGAGAGCATGCTGGACAAGAAAAAGCCAGAGTTTGCTAATCTGATGAAAGAATACCGTGATGGTATCCTGCTGTTTGAGCTCACAGACCGTCAGGTATGGGGCAAGGCTACAAAGGACACCACAGGTCTCCAGACTTTCTACGAGGGCAATAAGACTAAGTATATGTGGAAGGAGCGCGCGGATGTAGAGATCTTTAACTGCTCTGATAAGAAGATATGCGACGATGCCTATGCGATGGCCAAGGCTGGCAAATCAGGTGCTGATATCCAGAAGGAGCTCAATAAAGAAGGCAGCACCAGCAAGGTATCTGTGATCAGCGGCAAGTATGAGAAAGGTCAATATGAAGTGGTAGACAAGACTACATGGAAGAAAGGCCTCGAGCCGATCAATAAGCTCAATGACAGCAGCTATCAGTTTGTATTCATAAAGGATATCGTAAAGCCGGAGCCAAAGACACTGAAAGAAGCGAAAGGCTATGCAGTATCTGACTACCAGGAGTACCTGGAGAAGAACTGGCTGGCTGAGCTCCGCCAGAAATATCCGATAGAGGTGGACCAGACTGTATTCCGCTCACTGATCAAGCCTAAGAAGTAAGAAATTAGCGTTTAATATTATTTTTGAAAGGTGCGGTCATGTGGTCGCACCTTTCTCATTGAGATGAAGATCAGATACAGATATAGGTCAAAACGATGGCTGTGGCTGGCACTGGTGCTGGTAGCAGGCAGCGGCACATCGTGCAGGTACTTCAAGAAAAGCTCTCCCAGCCAGGGTGAGATAGTGCTGGCACGCGCTAATGATGACTACCTGTACCTGTCAGATGTGATGGCGATGACCAAGAACATGTCGGCAAAAGACTCAGCAAACTTTGTGGTGAACTATAGCGAGTCATGGGTACGGCGCAGGCTCCTGCTGAAGAAGGCTGAAGAAAATGTGCCGGCAGACGAGCTGGGTATAGACAAGAAGGTGGAAGACTACCGCCAGTCACTCCTGCTCTATGAATATGAAAAGGAGCTGATCAATCAGAAGCTTGACAAGAGTGTAAGCGATGCGGAGGTACAGGCTTTCTACGATGAGAATAAGGATAAATTCACCCTGGAGAGTGATATCTATGATCTGCAGTATGTAGAGATACACACTGATGCACCGGATCTGGACAAGATGCGCCCTACGATACTCAACCCCAGGACCGAGGATGACATCAATAAACGAGAGGGCTACTGCAAGGCCTATGCTCAGAGCTACTCATTTGCTGATAGCAACTGGATGTCAGGACCCGCAGTCATGAAGCGCTTTCCCGTCACACAGGATGAGCTGAGGAAACTGGCCGCAGCTGGCCGGTTCTCAGAGATCAAAAAGGGACCAGACTCTTATTTCATATATATCAAGACCGCGAAACATCAGGGAGACCCCTCTCCGCTGGAGTATATCAGAGCACAGATACGCGAGATCGTGATGAATAAGAAGAAAGTGGTCCTCATCCAAAAGATATACGACGGTATCTATACCGATGCCCAGAAATCAGGAAAGAGTGAGGTACTGGTCAGGAAAAGCGCACAATAAATTACGCCGGCATTTGTTATTACTTGTCAAATCCACCTGCGGGGCAATATCCGGCAGTATGAATAGCAGCTATGGAAAGGATAAATTGCTATTTTGCAGACCCTAAAATGAAGAGATCGCTAAAATATATATGTGTACTGGCTCTCGCGGCAGCTTTTTGCCTGTCGGCTCAGGGTCAGGGGTCTACGGCCGACAGAGTGATATCTGTGGTAGGTGATAACATAGTACTCCAGTCAGAGGTAGACATACAGCTCAATCAGCAGCTGCGCAATGCGCAGGGCAACCCGATAGACACCGCTGATACCCGCTGCCGCATACTGGATGGCCTCCTGCTGGACAAAATGTTTCTCGCTCAGGCCAATCTGGATAGCCTCACCGTATCTCAGGAGGAGGTAGATGCAGAGCTGGACAGGCGTGTGAAGTATTTCATCAGCATATTTGACGGCTCCCGGGAGAAAATGGAAGCATACTATGGCAAGAGTATCGCCGAGATGAAAGAGGACTTCACTGAGGATATCAAGAACCAACTCCTCAGCGATAAGATGAAAGGCAAGGTCTTTACCGGTCTCAAGGTCAGCCCTCAGGAGGTGTATGAGTTCTTTGCCAAGATACCTAAAGACAGTATCCCGTACTTCAACTCTGAGCTGGAGATCGGTCAGGTGGTGATGTTTCCCAAGGTGACCGAAGAGGAAAAAGAACAGGCTAAGAAGAAACTGGAAAAGATCAAGAAGGACATAGAGGGGGGTGCAGACTTTTCACTGCAGGCCATACTATATTCTGAAGACCCTGGATCTGCATCTAGCGGTGGTGACCTGGGTATGATAGGACGTGGTGAGCTCGTGACAGAGTTTGAGGCTGTGGCTTTCCGTCTGGACCCGCACAAAATGAGTGACATCGTAGAGACCCCATTTGGCTATCACCTGATCCTGCTGGATGAGAAGCTGGGCAATAAGCTGAAACTACGCCACATACTGATCAAGCCTAAAACCACCTATGAGGACCTGGATGCTGTCAAACTCAGGATAGATAGCGTACAGCACCAGCTTTCTGTAGACTCTATGAGTTTCCGCGAGGCGGTCAATCAGTACTCAGATGACGAAAACCTCCGCCTGAATGGTGGCCTGATGACCAATCCCAAGACGCAAAGTACTTTCTTTGAAAAGTCGGAAATAGACGGCACACTGATCTTCACACTAGACAGGATGAAAGTCGGCCAGTACTCTGAGGTACTACCATTCACCAGTATGGACAAGACTGGCCAGGATAGAAAGGGATACCGCATCATCTATCTGAAGTCTGAGACAAAGCCGCACAAGGCGGATCCATCTACCGACTATGCCAAGATACAGGCTGCTGCCAAGCAGAAGAAACAGCAGGACGAGCTGGCCAACTGGATCAGGCTGAATAAGGGCCACGTCTTTATCAAGATCGATAAATCCTACTATGGATGCGACGCGATAAAGAAGTGGATAGCCGCTGATAATGGATCAGTAAAATAAATACCGGGATAGATATAGCCTCTCGGTGCTTTTCACTTACTTTGAGCTAAACCACGGATAGCAATGTACAATTCGGATGTAGAAGCCCTCGACGCATTTGCCAAAAAATATAAGGACCTGAAAGCAGAGATAGCCCGCGTCATAGTAGGCCAGGAGGAGGTAGTATCCAATATCCTGATATCGATCTTCAGTGATGGCCACTCACTGCTCGTCGGCGTGCCGGGACTGGCCAAAACCCTCACAGTACATACTATCGCACAGATACTGGATCTGAGTTTCAGCCGTATCCAGTTCACACCAGACTTGATGCCGTCAGATATCATCGGCTCAGAGATACTGGATGAGAGCCGCAATTTCAAATTCACGCGTGGCCCGGTTTTTAGCAATATCGTGCTGGCAGATGAGATCAACCGTACACCGCCCAAGACCCAATCTGCCCTGCTGGAGGCCATGCAGGAGCGCACAGTGACAGTAGCTGGTCAGCGTCATAAGCTGGACCTGCCTTTCTTTGTACTCGCTACTCAAAACCCGATAGAGCAGGAGGGTACCTATCCGCTGCCAGAGGCACAGCTGGACCGCTTTATGTTCTCCATCTCTCTGGATTATCCGAGCTTTGCAGAAGAGTTGCAGGTAGTGAAAAGTACCACCGCAGGCACTAAAGTGGAGCTACAGAAAAAAATGTCTGCTACCGAGATACTCTACTTCCAGCAGCTCATGCGCCGCATACCGATAGCAGACAATGTGCTGGAGTACGCTGTGAAACTGGCTACGAAAACCCGGCCTAACCGCAAAGACTCCCTGCCGATGGTCAATAACTACATAGCCTGGGGAGCCGGGCCGCGCGCATCGCAGTATCTGGTGCTCGGTGCCAAGTGCCATGCAGCTACCAAGGGTAAATACTCTCCGGATATAGATGACGTGAAGGCTGTGGCGCTGCCTATCCTCCGCCATAGAGTATTCAAAAACTACAAAGCGGAAGCAGAAGGTCTCTCTATAGAGAAAATACTCACTGACCTGCTGTAAAAGAGTCCATCATTTGTCCCGGTGCGAGCGTCTATGCGCCGCATCATTGCTTTTGTGAGGGATTTTTGTTTGATTCGTCAGAGACAACCAGACCCTTCATGCCCCGAGTTCTACGTATTATCAATCGCCTTAATCTGGGCGGGCCGACATATAATGCGGCTAACCTGACCAAGTATCTCGATAGTGACTTTGAGACCATGCTGGTATCTGGTATGACAGACGATACAGAGCAGAGTTCGCAGTTTATACTGGACAAACTGGACCTGCATCCGGTCTATATCCAGGAGATGTACCGCGAGCTAAACCCCTTCAAAGACTACAAGGCTTACTTCAAAATAAGAGAGATCATCCGTGAGTTTAAGCCAGACATCGTCCATACGCATGCTGCCAAGGCAGGTGCCGTAGGCCGCCTGGCTGCCTGGCATGAGAAGGTGCCGGCTATAGTTCATACCTTCCATGGTCATGTATTCCATTCCTACTTTGGCCCGCTGAAGACGCGAGCATTTCTGGAGATAGAGCGCTACCTGGCCAAAAGAACCGATGCCATAGTGACACTCAGTGAGATACAGAGGGATGAGCTGGCAGATGAGTTTAAGGTAGCTCCCCGAGAGAAATTTGAGATCATCCCGCTGGGGTTTGACCTGAGCAAGTTTACTGAGGATAAGGATCGGAAGAGAAAGGAATTCCGGACGCAATACGGTGTGGCAGATGACGAGATCGTGATCAGTATAGTGGGTCGCCTCGTACCAGTCAAGAATCATGCTTTGTTTCTCAATGCGCTCAAGGAGGTATCATCCAAGACTTCTAAAAAGATCCGTGCCTTCATCATAGGAGATGGGGAGCTGCGTGTACAGATAGAGCAGCTGGCGCGCGATCTTGGGCTATCTTTTGATAATGACGACCTGAAGGCCTCCAACCTTCTCACTTTTACCTCCTGGATAAGGGATATAGATGTGTCTAATGCGGGATCAGATATCATAGCTCTGACCTCACTGAATGAAGGCACCCCTGTGAGCCTCATCGAGGCCCAGGCATCAGGCAAACCCATCGTAAGTACCCGTGTAGGCGGCATAGCCAATATCCTGATAGAAGGCCGCACAGGCCTGCTGTCTGACTCGGGAGATGTGGCAGGTTTTGCTGCCAATATGCTACAGCTGATAGAGAATGAGAGCCTCCGGCGTGATATGGCCGGTCAGGGCACCGCGCATGTGATGGAAAACTACAGCCACCTGCGCCTGGCCAGGGACATGAGCGCTTTGTACAGGCGATTGCTCAGTGCCAGAAGGTGATGTTTATGTTATACTTGCATATTCTGTGTTAATTATGTCAATTATTGTAGGTTTGTAGGAATAATATGATGAGGAAATTCTTTTGTTTTCTGGGGCTTCTGATGCTATTGTCGTTGTCGTCATGCCGTGTGTTTTACCCCAACGAGATGTTTAAGCAAAAGGACTACCAGTACTTTGAGCTCGCCAAAAAGAACATTGAGGAATATGTGATACAGCCGGGAGATGAGCTCACGCTACAGGTGTTCTCCAGAGACGGATTTAAGCTGGTAGATGTCCTCGGTGGCGCTACCAACTCGCAGCAGGGTGCCGGCACCGCCAATAATAATACCAGCAATGTAACCCAAAGCGTAGAGTACCTGGTAGACAAAGAAGGGTTTGTCAAGTTTCCTGTGCTGGGTATGATGTATGTGAAGGGCTATACTCAGAATGAGCTGGAGACACAACTGTCGCAGCGCTATGCAGCCCTTTTTGTCAATCCTTTTGTAGTGCTTCGGGTTACCAACAGGCGCGTATTCCTGTTTAAGGGAGATGTGGGTGCGGTGATCCCGCTCAATGATGCCCCGACAAATCTGGTAGAGGTACTAGCTAAATCTGGCGGCCTGGACAGACCACTCAAGGCCTATAAGATCAAAATAATAAGAGGTGACCTGGCAAATCCGGAGGTCAGGATAGTAGACCTCTCTACGCTGGAGGGCCTGCGAAAGGCAGATCTGATCGTCCAGTCTAATGATATCATCTATGTGGACCAGCGCAAGAATGTAGTGGTAGACTTTACCAAGCAGATATTGCCTATCCTCACACCTATCATAAGCCTGACGGGTCTCGTTACTTCATTTATACTACTAGCCAGAACTGTAAAATAGATCTTAAGAAGTTGGAATCTACCCCAAATACTAACCCAGCGGCAAAAGCAGCCCAGGAAGAAGAGTTTACCAATCCCTTGGAAAACTTCAATCTTGGACTTTTCCTCTATGTGCTCAATAAATCTGTGGTATGGATCATCGTAGTGACCATCGTCAGTGTGATCTTGTCCTGGCTCTATATCCACTACTCGCCCAATATATACCAGTCTAACGCATCGATACTGTTTATCACTGCCAATAAGGAAGCTCAGATCCTCGGAGTGGAGAAGATAACACAGGAGCAGGATCAGGGCGAGATAAACCGCGAGATCAAACTGATACAGTCTCCGCTCATAGCAGAAAAGGTCTACAATAAACTGCCGCTAAGGGTATCTTATTTTAAGGAAGGCCGGTCAAAGATCGTTTCCTCAGATCTCTATCTGTCCAGCCCATTCCGCATAGAGGAGGTGCCTGGATTTACGCGTATAGAAAACGAACCGATCTATATTACCATCATCAGTCAGAAGTCTTTTTCTATCTCTTACAATAACGCCAGCGGTAGTTTTGAAAAGACCTTCAACTTTGGGGACCTCGTAGTCACACCGCTTTTCCGGGCATATGTCAAGAAGAATATCAACCGATTCACCAGTGATCATCTCAATGCCAATTACTTTTTCAAGTTTATGGATAAGGGGTATGCGATACGCGAGATCATGGCCAGGACCACGGTAAATGCGCTCGACCCCAAGACCAAGCTCGTGACGATCACATATGAGGATAAGAACCAGGAGAAGACCCGTGATGTGACTGAGGCGCTGGCCAATGAATTTATAGAGTATGATATAGAAAAGAAGAGAGAGAGCTTTTCAAATATCCTGAAGTATGTGAGCGAACAGATAGATTCTTTTTCATTGAGCTTTGCCCAGTTTGAAGACTCGATATCATACCTGAGAGCGGTAAATGGCTACACTGATGAGAAGGTAGAGACCAAGCTCAGTGAGGACAATAACAAACTGGATGATGAGCTGGACGTTTTGAGGTCAGATCTTATCATCCTCAAGGCTTTCAGGAAATTCATAGCCAATAACAGCAGTCATGAGAATGTACCGATCGTGCACTTCAGGACTGCTAACCTCAACTTTGACGATGCTGTAAAGGAGCTGAATGACCTGCGCGATGCGCGCAATGTGGAGATGCTCGATGTGACCCCAGACCACCCTGAGGTGAAGCTGATGGATCAGAAGATCGTGCAGCGGCAGAGTGAGCTTTTGCAGAATATAGATAACTCTATACGATTTACTGAAGACGAGATAAGAAAACTGCAGGGGCAGCTTTCAGAAACTACCGCCAGGCTATTCAAGATCCCGCAGATCGCATCTGACTTCAACAGGCTGGATAAAGTAAGGGAGTCTAAAGAAAGCTTCTTCCTGAATCTGATCAATCAGAAATCAAACTATCTCATAGCAAATGCCGGCGTCGTATCAGACTACACGATACTATCTCATGCCAATCTGCCCATGAGTCCTGTATCTCCTCAGGTCACTATCATCAGGCTCGCAGGATTGCTGATCGGATTGCTGATCGGGCTGGTCATCGTCATCATCCGCTACCTGCTGCACAAGACGATCATCTCTATACAGGAGATATCCTTCAAGAGTAAGGCACCGATACTCGGTATCATCCCTAGCTACAATGAAACCCTGGAGAGGTCCCAGATAGTAGTGACCAAAGATCCTAAGTCTACCATCTCAGAGGCGTACCGGGCCCTGAGGTCCAACTTCCAGTTTATAGACAATAGCCCTGGCCCCAAGGTCATATCTACCACCTCTACGATACCGGGCGAGGGCAAGACCTTTACCGCGCTCAATATCGCAGCCATACTCTCCATGCTGGAGAAGCGTGTCATCATCATAGACTGTGACATGCGTAAGCCGCGTCTGAATAAAATTTTTGAGTCGGATAACTCTAAGGGCGTGAGCACTATTTTGAGCGATCAATCCAGCACTGCAGAGTGCATACTCAGGAGTAATATCGCTAATATTGACTTTATCCCTTCAGGCCCCGTTCCGCCAAATCCATCAGAGCTGATCCTGCAGCCACGCCTGCAGGAGCTGATCCGTGAGCTGAAGATGCGTTATGATTTTGTGATCATAGATACACCGCCTATAGGGCTCGTGACAGATGCACTGGAGATCCTGCGCTTGTCCGATTTCCCTATCTATATATTGAGAGCTGCCTTCTCAAACAGGTCGTTTATTCTTAATATTAACAGGCTGATAGAGGAAAATCAAATCAACAGGCTCTCCTGCGTGCTCAATGACTTTGGCCGGGGTGCATCGAGCTATGGCTACTACTATGGCTACGGATCTGGCTATGGATATGGCTACGGATACGGATATGGCTACGGCTACGGCTATGGATCGGCTCACGGCTATGGCTACTATGGAGATGATGAGAGAAACCGGAAGAAGCTGCCATTACTAAAACGACTATTCTCTAAAGAGTAGAAATATGTTTTTTGATCTGAAATACTCGATACTTTTCCTGGCTACATTTTTTGTGGTCAGTGTCCTGTTTTCATTTCTTATCAATTGGCTTTTCCTCAAGGTCTCATTCAATCTGGGCACTCGCAATAACACCGAGCTGCAGCAGGAGCGCTGGTCTGCCAATGTAAAACCTGCTATAGGAGGATTCTCCTTTTTCATAGTCTTCCTTATTTCGATTTCGGTGATAGGTGTATTGCCCAGAGAGAATCCCTTATTTCTGGACAAGCACCTCATGGGCATCATGGCAGCCAGCAGCCTCGGATTTATACTCGGGCTGGCCGATGATGCCTATAATACAAATCCACTCGTCAAGTTTATAGGCCAGTTGTCTTGTGCCTTTATTCTCATCCTGTCTGATGTATATATCAGAGTGACCGGGCAGCCTGCATTGGATTTTGCTATCACAGTATTCTGGGTCATCGGCCTTATGAATTCTATTAATATGCTGGATAATATGGATGGCATCACTACATCTATATCAGCATCTATCATAGTAGGCCTGATAGCGGTGATCTTTGCCAAGGAGCTGCACCAGAATAATTTTAACCTCGTGATGATGGTCGGCGTGCTGGGCTCATTGGTCGGATTCCTGTTTTTCAACTGGCACCCCTCCAAGATGTTTATGGGAGATACCGGCAGCCAGTTTCTCGGAGTGTTCCTGGCGGCCTGTGGTATAGAGTACCTATGGCAGTACAAGGACAATCCTGATGATATACTCGAGTTCAAGCAGTTTGTGATACCGATGCTCATGTTTATCGTACCGCTGATAGACACCACTACGGTCACATTTCGCAGGTTGCTGCGCAAGCAGTCACCTTTTGTGGGAGGCAAGGACCATATCACACATATGTTGTACTACTTTGGCCTCAAGGAGAGAGGAGTGGGCTATACGCTGGTCTTTATTTCACTCTTATCTATTCCGCTTTGCCTGGTACTCCTCACGGGTGTGGTCCGCTGGGATTGGATCATGACCTTATTGTCATTTGTCTATTTCGCGGTGGCACTTATCATTTTTCAGGTGATCTATAATGTCGGGGTCAAGAAGCGCGATGCTGCTGCTACCGCAGCCAGCAAATCCTGAAAATATGAAAGGGCTCCCGAAGAAGCCCATTCACCCTAAAACCACCTTAAAATCTTTATCTGATAGAGGATATTTCTTGTATGTAGACCATGCAGTGCTGCAATGGTTTAACGAAGGTGCCGGATTTTTTTGTTAAATGGAAGAGCCGAAAGTAAAAGCGTTATGTTTTAAACCTATTGAAATACCTTATTCGCCGATTTTTCATGTTCCAACAAGGTATTAGTTTTTTTTCGGGCCACTCCATAGCCTGTTTTCGTCGTCTTATACAAGCATAAGGCTGAAATATGCAACCTATTAAATGATAAAATCTACGGTTAGCACATATTATCACTTATCTTTGATGTCCTTTTTATGAAAAGAAAGATACTGCACCTTCTTATCCTATTGTCTACATGTATGCCAGCAGTGGCGTCTCACATCGTAGGTGCAGAGCTTTTTTATGATTATCTGGGTGGCAATAATTTCAGGATCACGCTGAAACTTTATAGGAACTGCTCCGCATCCTGCACACAGTGTGCGCCCTATGGCGATCCGGAGTACGTGCAGATATTTGACTCGCTGGGAAACTACGTAGACTCTATACCGATGGCGATACCCGCACAGATAGACGAGGTGCCATCTACTGTCAACTCATGCATGGATGTAAGCAATGTCGACGTTTGCATTACTCAAGCTTTTTATACTGGTACCAAAGTGCTGCCACCTATACCCGGCGGCTATACACTGGTCTATGAGAGATGCTGCCGCAACTCATCCATCATGACCATACCAAACAATACCGGTGCGGCCTATGTAGCACATATCTCCAATGCGCGCTTTCCTACTAATAGCAGCCCCAGGTTTACCCAGCGCCCCCCTCTATTTGTATGCAATGGCTACTTCCTCCAGTTTGACCACTCAGCTACAGATCCTGATGGCGACTCACTCTCATACTCTCTGGTGGATGCGCTGGACTATACCAACTCTGCAGCCTGTGTAAACCCAAGCCCGGGAGGTGCCGGCTCCGGCTGCCCCACTTCGGCCTATCCACCGCCATTTATTCCTGTTGCTTATTTCTCGCCCAATAGTGCTACTAATCCTACCAATAATCCTTCTAATACGGGTGACCTCCAGGTAGACCCCATCACAGGCCTGCTCACAGGCACACCCAATCAGACTGGGATATTTGTAGTAGCCGTAGCGGTATCAGAATATCGCAATGGCGTCTATATCGGTCAGACCATCCGGGACTATCAGTTCAATATCGTACCATGCAATATTCCTACGGTGACGCTGCCCTATCTGCCAGGTACTTACAATCCCTCTACCAATATCGGAGTGTATCAAAATATCTGCTCAGACCTGACGATCAATTTTAATCAGGTGAATGTGGTCAATCCACCACCGACCAATATCAGCCCGACTTTTCATTGGGACTTTGGAGTGCCCGGCCTGACCAACGATACTGCAAATATTGAATTTCCCATCTATACCTACCCTGATACAGGTACGTATTACGTCACAGTGATCATCACCAAGGGCGACTGTGCAGATTCATCGCATGCTTTGGTGAAGATATATCCTACACTCATAGCTGATTTCTCCTACATCAATGTATGCCAGGACTCAGGTGTAGTATTTCATGATTTATCCCTGTCTACATCTTCACCACTGGCATCATGGGGATGGATATTTGGAGATAACCAGCGCAGCGGAGACCAGAATCCGGTACACAACTACAGCGCCCCAGGTACCTATACTGTCACGCTCACCACCCGCAATGCTGTGGGCTGTGCCGTCAGTGCTTCACATAATGTAACCGTAAAGCCAGTACCGGTACCCAACTTTACAGCTCCGCCTACATGCCTGTCCGATTCAGTCCATTTTACCTATACAGGCACCGGAGCTGTGACAAATTATTACTGGAACTTTGGGAACGGCGCCAGCAGTACTGCCGTCAATCCGGCTACATATTATACTACACCGGGCACCAAAACTGTATCACTCATCACAGTCACCGCAGATGGATGCCGGGATACGGTCACCAAGTCTGTGACCATATATCCATTACCTGCCGTGACCCATTCACCTACGGTCAAGATATGCCCTAATACATCTACCCAGCTCAACGAGTCTGGAGGCGTCGGCTATATATGGTCTCCCGGAGCTACGCTGAGTGATAGCACTATAGGCAATCCGATAGCTACTCCTACTACATCTACGCTGTATCGTGTCACCGTGACCGATGGCAATGGATGCCGCAATTTCGATTCAGTGCAGGTAAATACCTATCCTAATCCACAGATTGACGCAGGTCCGGATACATCTGTGTGCAAGGCTGGAGCTAATTTTCATACCAGTGTACAGCTCACCGCTACCGGTGGTGTGAGCTATACATGGTCACCACCTGCCGGCCTCTCCAGCACGACCATAGCTAATCCTATAGCGACCCCACCAGCAGGCAATCAGACCTACTATGTGACGGGGACGGATACCAATGGCTGCAGACTGAAAGACTCAGTGACGGTATATGACCTGGATCCGGCGCTAAACCTGATAGTAGATACTGCCAAGCCAATATGTATCTATGATACCACTACGCTGAATGTATTGAAGCAGGGCAACTCCTACTACAACTGGAGTCCTAATACTGGCATCAATGACCCTAACTCAAATAGCCCGCTATTCTATCCGCATAGTACTACTACTTATGTTTTTACGGTGCAGAATTACTGCTACTCTAAGCAGGATACGGCTACAGTGGTAGTCCACCCGCTGCCGCCGCTCACCACACAGCATGTAGACTCGGTATGCATAGGAGATACTGTGCAGCTCCACGCCTCAGGGGCAGATGTGTACCGCTGGCAGGCCAGTGCTACATTGTCTGATACCACTATAGCTGACCCGCTGGCCTGGCCGGTCAATGATCAGATGTACTATGTGACCGGTATCGAGACCACCTATGGCTGCAGAAACCGCGACTCTGTGCTCGTACATGTCTACCTGCCACCTGCACCAGGTGTAGGCCCGAGTGTGCCATACATATGCCAGGGCCATCCCATACAGCTCATAGCCACCGGCGGTGTGGACTATCTCTGGCAGGCTGACCCTAGCCTCAGCTCTACTACCATCGCTGATCCTATGGCTGATCCTATGGATACAACTACATACCATGTCAGGGTATTTAATATCCATCAATGCTATGCAGATACATCTATCACTATCAATGTACAGCTGCCGGTGCAGGCTGTGGCACAGTCTCCGTATGATGTCTGCGAGGGCAAGGCTATTCAGCTGCACGCTTCAGGCGGCTTCTACTATCAGTGGTATCCATCTACATGGATCAATCATCCTACAGACTCCAGCCCCGTAGCCATACCGCTCGCATCTATAGTGTACCATGTGCGCGTATCCAATGACTGCTTCTCTGATACTGCAGATGTAGTAGTGACCATCAGACCGCTGCCCATAGTGGATGCCGGTACAGATACACTCATATTCCGCAATACACCTGCCACGCTCAGCGGTACCGCCAATGTATCCTATATATACTGGTACCCTGGCCGGTACATTGAGTCGCCATTCCAGCTCACCACTCCGGCTACGCCGCTCAATACGACCATGTATTATCTGTATGCCATATCTGAATATGGCTGTAGCAATTTTGACTCCGTGCTGGTCACTGTAGATGGCCGTACGGAGCTATTACTACCCACAGCCTTCTCTCCCAATGATGATGGGCTGAATGATGTATTCAGGATAGCGCGTTACCTCAATATTGAATCTCTGCTGGAGTTTGCAGTGTATGATCGCTGGGGCGCTAAAATATTTTCTACTGAAGACATCAATGCCGGCTGGAATGGTAAATACAAAGGTCATGACGTCGATATCGGTACCTATGTATGGTCAGTATCGGCCCGTACCTACGATGGAGAAAACATAGTCCGGTCTGGCAATATAACGCTCGTGCGCTAGCAGCCTCTCTCCTTGGGCAAAAGTTATTTATGTTTAGGCTATGATCATGCCGCTCAAAGACTCATATACCGCCATCGGCCTTATGTCCGGCAGTTCATTGGATGGTGTGGATCTGGCCTGTTGTCGGTTTACCCTCAGTGATGGCAAATGGTCCTTTTCTCTTGAGCATACCGACTGTATCCCTTACTCCTCAGAGTGGCAGCATCAGTTGCGCTCAGCGCGAGACCTGGATGGTCGAGGTCTATGGCACCTGCACACTTCCTATGGTCATCTGCTCGCTGATATCCTCTCTGCCTTTATCAGGCAGCATGATCTGGCCGGCAGTGTAGATCTGATCGCTTCTCATGGCCATACAGTGTTCCATTACCCTGACCAGGGATTCACCACTCAGATAGGAGATGGCGCTGCTATAGCAGCCGCCACAGGCATACCAGTGGTATGTGACCTGCGCAGTAGTGATGTAGCGCTGGGCGGCAGTGGTGCACCCATAGTGCCGATAGGAGATAAGCTGCTATTCCCAGACTATCCATACCTGCTCAATATAGGCGGTATAGCCAATATCACGATCAAAAGGGGCGATCGTATCATAGCCTACGATATCTGCGCTGCCAATCAGGTGCTGAACCACTACGCACATCAGGCGGGTCATGAGTTTGACATCAATGGCCATATGGCCGCCAATGGCCAGGTGCATACATCACTGCTGGAGGAACTCAATAACCTCGAATACTACCAAAAGCCGGCACCCAAATCCCTGGACAATGGCTATACTACAGACAGGATACTGCCACTCATAGAGCAGTATAGCATCAGTCTGGACGATAAACTGAGTACCTATACCGAGCATATAGCTTTGCAAATCAGAGCGCAGCTAGTCTCATATGCCTCCGGGGCCGATGCCCGGATGCTCGTGACGGGGGGGGGTGCTTTCAATATGTATCTGATAGAGCGCATCAGGTATCACCTGGGTATGGAGGTGGTAGTGCCAGACTCGCAGATAGTCAGCTACAAGGAGGCACTCGTCATGGCACTCATAGGTGTGCTGCGCATACGGGGGGAGGCCAATATACTCCATACAGTGACAGGAGCTTCCCGCGATACAATAGCAGGTGCCGTTTACCTTCCTTAAAGTAATTTGCCTGAATGAGGCATGAAAGTTCGATATTCGCCGATGAATATCTGGTAGCATTATGGTATTGGTCACTGGTGCAAATGGCCTGCTGGGCTCCTACCTGGTCAAAGAACTGATCAGGCGCGGAGAGCGTGTGCGCGGCCTGCGCCGCAGCACCAGCGATATGAGCCTGCTGGCCGGATATACAGACCAGGTAGAGTGGGTAGAGGGTGATGTGCGGGACGTGTACTCACTGGAGGAGGGCATGCAGGGAGTGGATCAGGTCTACCACGTAGCAGCCATGATATCTATGCAGCCCCGCGACCAGCAGCAGATGCTCAGTGTCAATGCCGATGGTACCGCCAATGTGGTCAATGCCGCGCTCAGCAGTGACATCAAAAAGCTTCTTTATGTCAGCAGTGTGGCCGCCTTTGGCCGGCCGGAAAATACAGCCAAGGTCATCGATGAGAACCTGGATGTAAAGGACTCTAAAGACAACTTTGCTTACTACAAGAGTAAATTATTTGCAGAGCGCGAGGTGTGGCGCGGCATAGCCGAAGGGCTGCATGCGGTGATCATCAATCCTTCTACCATCCTCGGCGGCGGATTCTGGAATATACCGCCTAACGGTATCTTCAGCCACGTCTACAGCGGCTTGCCATTCTACACCACTGGCGTCAATGGCTTCGTAGATGTGCGTGATGTGGTAGATATCGCTATCCGGCTTATGAACTCTGATATTCACTCAGAGAAGTTTATCGTATCGGCAGAGAATGCCTCCTTTCGCGATGTGATGTGGATGGCAGCAGATGCCATGAAGGTACGCAGGCCCTACATTCATTCCGGCAAAGTACTCGGATCACTGGCCTGGCGGCTGGAGGCGGCAAAGGCGCTATTCACCAAACCATCTGCTATCATCACGCATGATAGTGTCGAGATAGGCCAGAACGATTTCTACTATAGCAATGATAAAGTGCGCAAGGCGCTGGACTATACTTTTCGCCCCCTGCAGGAGACGATCCATGATGTAGCCGCACTATACCTGCAGAGCCGGGAGGACCATAAACCATTTGCGATCCTGTCGTAAAGCTTTTTACACTTTACTACCTTTACACCAGTGATAAAAAAAGCTTTTTATAGCATCAATATCGTAGTACTCATAGGCCTGCTGGCCTCATGCCTCGCATGCTACATAGATCCGTCAGTTTTTTGGCCATTGCAGTTTCTCGGTCTGGCTTTCCCGTTTATCGTGCTCTTTGCGCTCGTATTCCTTTTGGCCTCAGGCATCGGACGCACGATGATCTTTTGGGTCAATCTGGCAGCAATGATTATGGCATGGCCGTTCATACGCACTGTTGTTTCAATACATGCGGAGAGCAGGCCTGATACAGCTATCAAAGTCATGAGCTACAACGTCCGAAATTTTGATCTTTACAATTGGTCTGGCAATAAAGAGACCCGAACTGAGATCATGAAGCTGGTCCGCTCCGAAGATCCGGACATTATATGCTTTCAGGAGTATTACACCGATGATAATGAGTTTCGCGATACAGAGTACCTGCGCGATAGTTTAGGGTATCAGTACCACTACATGCGGATCACGTTTGACAAGCATGTATCCCGCGAAAACTCCCGCAAGGAGAATCACATGCAGTGGGGCCTTGCTATCTTTTCTCGCCATGAGATCACTGACAGAGGGCTCGTCCAGCTGGGCCAGTCTACCGCCAATCAATGCATGTACGCTGACATAAAAATAGAAGGACGCCTACTCAGGGTTTACAATACGCACCTGCAGTCCATCCATCTCGGCTATGACGACTACGACACGATAGAGGAGCTCAGCGAAAATCAAAGCACCAGCTGGCGCAAGCTGAAAAACATTCTCCGCAAGATGAAGCGTGCCACCGCCGCCCGTGCCCATCAGGCGCGCACCCTCCATGAGGCCATCAGCCAGTACCCAGGGCCGAAGATCCTCTGTGGCGACTTTAATGATGCGCCGGTATCCTACACCTATCAGACCATCAGCGGCGGCATGAAAGATGCTTTTGTAGAGCGTGGCCGTGGCTTCGGCAGCTCCTTTGCTACCAAACTCGGCGTGTACCGTATAGATTTCATGCTGACAGATCCGGCCATAGGCATTCACTCCTGCCGCACTATCCACCGCAGGCTGTCGGATCATTATCCCATCATCACCACCCTGTCGCTGCCAGCGCAGCCCTAGGTATTTAGAGTCGTGGGGGGCTTTTCCTATATTTGGACTCTATGCCATCAGAACTGAAGATCTATAATACCCTGACCAGGGACAAGGAAGTTTTCAAACCTTTAAACGCGCCATTTGTGGGCCTCTACGCCTGCGGCCCTACAGTATATAATGAAGTACACCTGGGCAATCTCAGGACCTTCACCGCATTTGATGTGGTGTATCGGTATCTCACGCACCTGGGCTACAAAGTACGGTACGTGCGTAATATCACTGATGCGGGGCACCTGACAGATGATGCAGATGCCGGAGATAGCAAGATAGAAGAACGCGCCAAGCTGGAGCAGCTGGAGCCGATGGAGATCGTGCAGAAGTACACGACCAGCTTCCACGAGGTCTGCGATATTTTCGGTCTGCGTCCGCCGAGTATAGAGCCTACAGCTACAGGACACATAGTAGAGCAGATCGAGATGGTGAAGCGCATCCTGGCCAAAGGCTACGCCTACGAGATAAATGGCTCCGTCTATTTCGATGTAAAGAAATACATGGAGACATATCCCTACGGCCAGTTGAGCGGACGCAATGTGGACGACCTGCTGGAGGTGACACGCGAGCTATCCGGCACGAGCGATAAGAAGAATTCATTCGACTTTGCCCTCTGGATCAAAACGCCAGACAAGGCCTTGCAGAAGTGGCCATCACCATGGGGTGAGGGCTGCCCGGGCTGGCACCTCGAGTGCTCTGCCATGAGCGGCAAGTACCTGGGCCAGCAGTTTGATATACATGGTGGTGGCATGGACCTGAAGTTTCCTCACCACGAGTGTGAGATAGCACAGGGGGTGGGTGCAGATGGTGTGGTGCCGGTGCGCTACTGGATGCACGCCAATATGCTCACGGTGAATGGAGAGAAGATGAGCAAGTCAAAAGGCAATTCTTTCCTGCCCAAAGAACTTTTCGCAGGTGCCCATGACTTGCTCGACAAGGCCTATGCACCGATGGCGGTCAAGTTCTTTATGATGCAGAGCCATTACCGCTCTACACTTGATTTCTCAAACAAGGCGCTGCAGGCTGCAGAGGTAGGCTATGCTAAACTGATGAACAGCTATGCAAACCTGCAGTCATTGGCATATCCCGCAGCAAAGGCCGCAAAGAATGAGGCCGAAGACAAAGAGGTAAACGACCTCTGCGAGCAGATATATGACAAGATGAATGATGACTTCAACACTGCCGAGGTCATAGCTACACTTTTTGAGATGAGCAAGAAGATAAACTCCTACAAGGAAGGTCATATAGCCCTAGGCAGTTTGAGCGAGCCTACCTTCCAGAGGCTGAAGGATGCATTTACGGCCTTTGTAAAAGATATACTCGCCATAGATAAAGCCGAAGCACAGGATGATAATACCGCCGGGGGCCTGATGGACCTTATCCTCACCTTGCGCAAGGATGCGCGCGACAAAAAGGACTTTGCTACATCTGACAAAATACGCGATGCACTCCTCCAGCTCAGCATACAGGTGAAGGATGGCAAGGAAGGCACGACCTGGAGCAAGAATTGATCACACCTTAAGTTTCACCACTACATGAATAAGATACTGGTCATAGCCGTACTGTCAGTGCTACTGGCATCATGCAATAATCCTAAGAGCAGTGATGATACTGCGGGTGTACCCGCTACACCTCAGGAGCCTGCGCTGGCCGCCGCACCTGCATTCAATGCGGACTCGGCCTATAGCTATGTGCAGGCGCAGGTAGACTTTGGCCCGCGCACGCCAAACTCTGCCGCGCATGATAAATGTGCCACCTGGCTGGCCCATAAACTAAAAGGCTGGACCGATACGGTTTATCTTCAGAAGTACACCGCCACAGCATTTGATGGGCTGAAGATGAAGTCTACCAATATTATCGCCGCTATCAATCCGCAGGCTACCACGAGGGTCTTTGTCAGCTCTCACTGGGATACCCGTCCTATGGCAGACGAGGATGACCATGACCGCGACAAACCTATCAATGGCGCCGATGACGGAGGCAGCAGCACAGCAGTAGCACTGGAGATCGCGCGCACCATTCATCAGCAGCGGCCAGAGATAGGGGTGGATATCATCCTCTTTGATAGTGAGGACTACGGCCAGCCCGACGATAGCAAGCTGCCCAAGATGCAAAACTCATGGTGCCTCGGCTCACAGTACTGGGCTTCGCATCCACACGTAGGGGGCTATCGTGCAGACTTCGGTGTCAATCTCGATATGGTCGGTACTGCAGATGCAGCCTTCCCGAGAGAGGGTGTCTCAGCTACCATGGCAGATTGGGTCAGCCAGTACGTATGGCATATGGCAGACCGCCTTGGCTACAGTAGCCTCTTTGTGAATCAGATCTTTGGCCAGGTCACCGATGATCACTACTATGTCAATCAGATCATCCATATCCCTACTATAGATGTGATCCGCTATGGCGAGGACGGCTTTGGCCGGCACCATCACACACACAAGGATAATATGGACCTGATCAGCAAAAATACCCTGGGCTCTGTAGGCAAAGTCATGATACAGGTGATCTATCAGTACAATCAGGAGAAAGCCAAGAAAAGTTAAGTCAGGTTACTTTCGGCCTTATCTTGATTTTTACCTTTTGAAAAACGCAACATGAGATATTTATTACTCCTGCTCATTCCTGCCTTATTGCTATCAGGCTGCGGCCAGAAATATGCCAGCAACAAACTTGGTGCAAATGATCCTTTTGCTTCTACTATGGTACCGAGCCAGTTTTTCACTATAGATCCGGATAGGGATAATATAGTAGAGGGATCATCGGGTACTACGGTGGCTATGCAAAAGGATTGCTTCGTAGATCGCTGGGGCAGGACAGTAAAGGGGCCAGTCCAAGTAGAGCTGTCCGAGGCGCTGACCATGGATAAGATGCTGGCGTCTAACCTGACCACCTCCTCTGATGGCAAGCTACTCGAAACCGGAGGAATGATCTACTTCAAGGCTACAGCAGATGGGAAGGAAGTTTTCGTAAAAAAGTCAAAGCCACTCTATATAGAGATACCGACTACCAATAAAAAGGGAGGCATGCTGGTCTATCACGGCACCCGGGATAAGGATGGTAATATGAACTGGATAGATCCCAAACCGATAGAATCGTATCTCACACCAGTCGATATCACTACTCTTGATTTTTTGCCAGAGGGATTTGCCCGAGGGGTGGCAGAGGGCATGCCGCTGGGCGGCTACAAGAAGGTGACCAAACCATTTATCGATAGTCTATACTATAGTTTTTCATCACTGGCCAGGGGGCAGGCTGAGCCAGAGAAGCGTGTGGATGAAATGGGACCAGCTAGTCCACTCAATGAACCATACTATAATCCCAATAGCAAGATCGTAAACGGGGCATATACTAAGGAGTCTTATAATGTCAGCGACTCCAGTGATGCCACTAGTGATACTGCTGTAGTAAGGGACGATATCAATGAGATAGACCCCGCCCGTATCAAGTCTCTGCTGGATCCTAAATTTAATAATACCCTCATTGCCACTCATGAATTTGAGCAGCGCCTGCAGTATATCTTCAAGACATGCAATAAGGATATCCTGGAGATCTATGTCAATAATCTGGATAAGGACCTCTGGCGGCTGGACGAAATGGCTGTAGAAAAACTAGGCAAGGATGATATGGCTGAGCAGTTTCGGAAATTTGCTGCGCAGCGCCTGACCAATGTAAAAGATGCACCGGAGCAGGCGGCTGCTATGCAGCGCTACTACCAGGAGCAGCTGGCCAGCAATACTCAGCAGCTGAAAGCACTGTATGAGCGCAGCCAGGCTCTCCAGGCTGCAAAGCAGCAGGAAGAAGACTCTGTGAGAGACGAGTACCGGAATCTGCTGTGGAAGCGGGAGAAATACCGGATGGAGAAGTACAGGCTGACCTGGACGGATAATGGATGGATAAATGTAGACACCGGCATCGTGCCCAAGCAGGGGCCCATCAAACTGGAGGCCACTGTCACTACACCGCTACAGTATGATCACCTGCATGTCTACCTGGTACTCACCGATATCAAAAGCCTCTATAAGATGAACGAGGAGAAGCGGGGCTCTTATTTTGCCGGCAGGCCAGATGACCACGCTATCCTGATGTATCCCAATAGGGAGGCCCTTATCGTGGCTGTAGCATATAAGGATTCTGTACCCTATATGGCTATTAAAAAATTTGTAACAGCAAAGGAAACGCATGTAAACATACAGGGTGTGACACGCACTACCCAGGCCGATATGGAGCATGTGATGAACGAAATAGAAAAGGGAAACTACAGTGCGAGACCGGGAGAGTGGAGGCCAGGCGAAAATGAGATAGCCGTATCCCGCAAAAGTGAGTATGCCGCAGAAAACTCTATGATAGTGGACCTGGCCTACCAGCGGTACTTTGATGCGAGAGAGGATGAGCGCCAGCGATTTTACCGGGAGCAGCATGTGATGGACCATCTGCGTGATATCATATACCCATGCAGCGCATGCAGGGGAGAGGGAATGGCGGGGGGCAGAGATCTCTTTGTAGCCAAATGCCAGGTGTGCCATGGTATTTGGTCAGCTCAGACAGGGCCAGCGCTCAGTCAGGTCACCTACAGGCGGGATCGGCAGTGGCTTTACTCTTTTACCAGAAACTACAAGGTCCTTCTCAATGCCGGTGATCCATATGCTGTAAATATCGTGAACTATGCCCCGTCAGAGATGAGCACCTTCCCGGAGCTGACTGATAGGGAACTAAAAGAGCTGTATGACTATCTGGAGTGCGAGGGTGGCAGGCATGTATTTTCAAAATAGCCCCAAGGGTTATTTCTTCAGAAAGTCCTCCATCACCATCTGTATATACGAGTAGGTCTGCCGCTGTAGCAGGCTACTATCGCAGGTAGCGCAGCGGCGGCTCACGGTCTTTCTGCTAGCCAGGTCATATACCAGTTCGCTGCTGTCTTTCGTCAGTCCCATACCTTCGGTAAAGGTCCAATAGGCAAAGCGATCCGGACAGGAGGAGAGCATATCCCGGCTCCAGGTATAGTCACTATGATCATGACCAGTCTGAGCTAATATAGTAGCTGCTATGTCCTGCTGTGATACTACGTAGGATACCCTTTGGCCCTGGTATTGCTTATGCAGCACTGATCCGTACACTAGCAGTGGTATGTGGTGCATAGCCGCTGAGCGGTGGTCATCATTCCATGGCACCACATGGCTATGATCAGCTACAAAGACGAAGAGTGTATTGCTAAACCACGATTTTGTTTTCGCTTTCTCCATAAAATCTCCGAGGCAGCTATCGGCATACATGAGTGAGGAGGCATAGTCGCTCTCGGTGCCAGCCCACGGTAGTGATCGCTTCGCCCCGGGATAATCATAGCTGAAGTGCGTACTCTGCGTAAATAAACTAGCAAAAAAGGGAGCGTGCATCGTATCTAGTGACCGCTGCAGTATATCAAAGGTATGCTGGTCATGTACACCTAGCCGGCCACGATAGATCAGGGGATCTATATCTTTTTCCTCTACCACTTTGTCAAAGCGATTATGATAGATCAGTGTATTCAAATTGCCATAACTGAGCTGGCCACCGAACAGAAAGAAGGACTGATACCCATCTCCCTGAAAAGGTTTTAGAAACGATGGCAGCTTGTCCACCTTGGCTGTATAAGTCGCTATAGAAGATAGTGGCAAGGCAGGAAATCCAGAGAGGATAGCTGTTAGCCCCTGATCGGATCGCTCTCCTGATGCCAGGCAATTTGTAAACAACAGCCCCGCTGAGGCCAACTGATCGAAATGAGGTGTACACGAATGTTCATGATTACCCGATATGGAGTACATGAGGTCTGCTGACCAACCTTCAAATATGACCAATACTATGTTCGGCTTAGCAGTGGTCAGGATGTGTATAGGGGTATCGCTTTTGCATTTGCGAAGCTCTTCTACTGTTTCACTTGCTTCGGTTTCGGGTAGCAGCAGATATGGGTTGCTGTAGCCATATTGCCTGCCTGCTAGTACGCTCTGCCCCAGGTTCCATAGTGAGTTTACTGCAGCCCAGTTCAGGGTTGGGTTTGCAGTATAATATGAATCTCCTGCGGACATAGGTATCTCTCCTATACCGCCGCGCAGGCCGATCAGCAGGACCGCTGCTACAGGCAGGCTCAGGATCACGGCCCATGGCTGTCTGGTTATCTTGTCTACAGGCGCCACGATCTTACGATACAGTACGCGGCCTGCTATCCATTGCACGAGGGTCACGGTCAGAAACACAAAAAGCAACCATAGTGATGCTGTATGAAATACCTCTCCCGGATGCTGGAGGTACAGGAGCGCCTTATAGTTCATCTTGGTGCCCCACTCATGATACAGTCCTGTCTCCGCTGAGGTGACGAGCGCATTGATGAATATGACTATCCGGATAAAAGACCGGCGCAGAACGTACAAAAAATATGACTCCCACAGCAGCTCTATACAGGCCAGCAGTGCAGGCAGCAGCAGGATATAGCAGACGGCAGATATATCCGTCTTTAGCCCATAGTAAAAGGAGGCGGCAATCGTATGCCAGCTGTCCTTTGTGATAGAGTCATGAGCAGATAGCAGAAAAATGACCCGGCTGAATGCAAAGACCAGCAATAGCAGCAGCGAAAGCCTGAGCAGGTACCGGACTATGCGCATCAGGATTTGTATAGATTATAGTCGCGGATATAATCCCATACTTTGTCCGGCAGGAAATATTGCATAGAGTGCCCCTTTTGTATATGCTCACGGATAAAGGTGGCTGATATGTCCAGCATCGGCACATCCAGCAGGTGTACCGATGCCCTGTCTGGAAATGGATTCTCCATCCCCGTAGGCCGTTTGTACACGTAGATGTCGTGGTTATTGAGGATTAGCTCATAGTTCTTCCACTTGTGCAGAGAGGCCAGATTGTCCCCTCCCATGATCAGGCTAAACTGATACGTAGGGTATTTTTCCTTGAGATGCGTGAGTGTATCTATGGTGTAGGAAGGCTTCGGCAGTTTAAACTCAATGTCTGAGGCCACCAGCCCATCATTGCCCTCTATAGCCAGCCGTAGCAGGTGCAGGCGGTCATATTCATTGAGCAGCGTCTGCTTTTCCTTAAAAGGATTTTGCGGCGAGACCACCAGCCAGATCCGGTCCAGATCGGTAGTCTCGCGGATATAGTTGGCTATGATCAGGTGGCCGGTATGCACCGGATTGAAGGAACCGAAAAAGAGGCCTATTTTCACGAGCAGATACTTATCTGCCTCTAAATTCAATTATAATTTTCAATTTTCAACTTTATCTCGTACCGCTATGCTCATTACCAGTCCTCAAAACCCACGGATCAAAGCACTCAAAAAGCTGGACAAGGCTGCAGAGCGTCGTGAGCAGGGTGTATTCCCCGTAGAGGGCATGCGGGAGCTCTGCCTGGCAGATGGAGCAGGCTATCAGATCACCCAGCTCTATATCTGTGACGAGCTGCTCAAAGAGACCGGGGAATACAATCTGGCTAAGTGCAAGCTGTCAGGTACAGAAATATTTCAGATCACCGCAGAGGTGTATGAGGCCGTAGCCTATCGTGGCACCACTGAGGGGGTCATAGCCCTGGCCCGTCCGCGGGCGCATACACTGGCGGATCTGCAGCTGAATGAGAACCCACTCATACTCGTGATAGAGGGCGTGGAGAAGCCCGGCAATCTGGGCGCTATGCTCCGCACCTGTGATGCTGCAGGGGTAGATGCCGTGATCGTATGCGACACCAAAACCGATGTCTATAATCCCAATGCCATCCGCTCCAGCGTAGGCACCGTTTTCACCAATCAGATCGCCATAGCCGCTGCTGCAGAGGTGATAGCCTACCTCTCAGGGAGAAATATCACCTCCTATGCGGCAGAGCTCACCGCTACACAGCCACATTATCGCACGGACTTTACCACAGCTACAGCTATAGTAGTAGGAGATGAGGCCACCGGGCTCTCACCACTCTGGATGAAGGCAGCCTCGCAGCATATCAAGATACCTATGCTGGGCCGGATAGACTCGCTAAATGTATCGGTGAGTGCTGCTGTTCTCCTCTACGAAGCTCTCCGTCAGCGCCAAAGCGCGAAATAGCTACGGGAGCTGTTTTTTTTAACGTAACATTCCCCTAAAATGGAGTATTATTAAGGCTCAAATACTCCCGCAATTATCTGTCATGAAAAAATTCCTTGTCTCGGTCCTGCTATTGACCATTTTTTCGTCGGCGTACTCTCAGCGTATCATAAATCGCATCTATCTCACATCCTATACTAAGACCCAGATAGACTCCATTCTTGGAGCCAATGGCATACCCAACGTGCTGGGCACCGCTTACGATATCGATGTTTACCGCATTATTTACAACACTGTAAATTATGACAGCACACTCATCACCGCCTCGGGTATGCTGGCCGTACCGCACAACACTACTTGCCGTTTCCCACTCGCAGCCTACGAGCATGGTACAGTGACAGCCAAGCACGATGCACCATCATACCTGAATGGCCAGGAGCCTATGATAGGCATGGTCATGGCTTCCGTCGGATTCATAGTGGTAGAGCCGGACTATCTAGGCCTCGGCGATGGCCCCGGCATTCACCCATATCAGCATGACAAGACAGAGGCCAGCGCCTCGATAGATATGCTCCGCTCCGCACGTGAGTTTTGCGACTCAGCGGGTATCAGGCAGAATGGGCAGCTCTTCCTGATGGGCTACTCAGAGGGTGGTCACGCCTGTATGTCTACTCATAGGGCTATAGAGCAGAAGCTGCATGGTGAGATGACGGTCACTGCATCAGTGCCTATGTCCGGCGCCTATGATATGTCCGGTGTCATGATCAACAGGATGCTGACTGATACGCCATACTCGCAGCCTGCCTATCTGGCCTATCTTGTTATCTCATGGAATCCGATCTATCATCTCTGTGATTCTTTCTCTCAGGCCTTTGTACATCCATATGACTCCATCCTGCCTATCCTGCTGAATGGTAACTATGGCACCAATACGGTCAACAATGCCATGCCTAGTATCCCTAAGCGTATCTTTACCAGGTCTGAGCTGGATACCTTTGTCAATAATCCCAATTCGGTCATGCGCATGGCCCTGCGGGATAATGACAACTTTGACTGGGCGCCGCAGGCACCTACACGCATATTCTTCTGCCGCGGAGATAGTTATGTACCGTTCCAAAACTCAGCTGTGGCTATCAATAAGCTTCGTCAGAATGGCTGTGTCGATTGCGATACCATGGATATTAATCCTGATCTGGACCATGTTCCTTGCGCACAGTTTTCCATCCTGCAGGCCAAAGGATTCTTTGACCGCTATCGCTACATAGATTGCACCAATGGCGTGACAGATGTCAATAGTCAGTCATTGGTCTCAGTATATCCTAATCCTGCACGGGATCGCTTTAATGTAGAGGTGTATCAGGCTGGCGAGTTTGCTTCTGCTTCTCTCTATGACGCTATGGGCAGATTGGTAAAGGTCGTAGCCCTGAATAGAGGTATCAATACCATCACTACAGATGCACTGGCCACCGGTATCTATATGGTGCGCGTCAGCGACGAAAAGGGCCTGAACAGGGTGACAAGGATCACGGTAGAAAAGTAGGAGCTAAGGCAGGCCCGCGGGTCGTCAGCTACCTATTTTTGCTATATTCGCCACACTAAATTTTTACGATATGGATTTCTCTCTGTCAGAAGAGCATAAGATGATACGCAAGGCCGCGAGTGACTTTGCCCAGAATGTATGCAAACCGGGTGTCATAGAGCGTGACTCTGAGCAAACCTGGCCTGCAGAGCAGGTAAAGGGAATGGCCGATCTGGGCTTCCTCGGTATGATGGTAGACCCTAAATACGGTGGCGCCGGTCTGGATACCCTCAGCTATGTGATAGCACTGGAGGAGATATCTAAGATAGACAACTCCTCATCTGTACTGATGTCAGTCAATAACTCCCTCGTATGCTGGGGCCTGGAGAAATTTGGTACCGAAGAGCAAAAGAAGAAATACCTCGAGCCACTGGCCAAAGGCGAGAAGATAGGTGCGTTCTGCCTGTCAGAGCCTGAGGCAGGTAGCGATGCCACCCACCAGCGTACTACCGCTGTAGATATGGGCGA
This sequence comes from uncultured Chitinophagaceae bacterium, assembly GCA_964571705.1. Lineage (GTDB taxonomy): Bacteria > Bacteroidota > Bacteroidia > Chitinophagales > LD1 > UBA1941. Next base: position 30,100 of record CAZNDJ010000005.1, on the reverse strand, counting down.
CCACTACATATTGAATGGTACCAAGAACTGGATCACCAACGGTGGCTGCGCCTCTATCTATCTCGTAATAGCGCATACTGATCCATCTAAGGGATCAAGGGGCATCAATGTGCTGATCGTAGAGAAAGGCATGCCCGGATTCGTAGTAGGCAAAAAAGAAGATAAGCTGGGTATCCGCTCATCCGATACACATACGCTGCTATTCAACGATGTGAAGGTGCCTAAGGAAAACCGCATCGGTGAAGATGGCTTCGGATTCAAGTTTGCCATGAAGACGCTGGCCGGTGGCCGTATCGGTATCGCCGCACAGGCGCTCGGTATCGCTGCAGGTGCATACGAGCTCGCAGCAGCCTATGCCAAGCAGCGCTCAGCATTCGGCAAAGAGATCATCAACCATCAGGCTATCGCCTTCAAGCTGGCCGATATGGCCACAGAGATAGAAGCAGCCAGGCTGCTGGTCTACAAAGCTGCTGCGCAGAAAGACGCCGGCGAAAACTATGATATCTCCAGCTCTATGGCCAAGGTATTTGCATCTGAGGTGGCTATGAAGACCACTGTAGAGGCTGTACAGATACATGGCGGCTATGGCTATGTGAAAGAATACCATGTAGAGCGCCTCATGCGCGATGCCAAGATCACCCAGATATACGAGGGCACCTCTGAGGTACAGCGTATCGTGATCTCCCGCAGCGTGCTGGCCTGATCATAAAGACACATTAAAAGATCTTTAGGCACTCCCTAAAGATTTTTTAATCCAAATTTGGTTTATATCGTAAACTAGTTTACGTTTGCATTGCCATTCAAACTAAAACCAATAACAATGACACAAGAAAAACAAATGACACACGAGGAGAGCCTGGAGCTCATACAGTCTATGATCAATACGGCTCGCAACAAAGTAGCAGACGACGGCTTTCACCTCATCCTCTGGGGCGTCCTCGTCATTATCTGCTCTTTGTTAAATTACTTTTTCTTTAAGGCGGGCTATGGCAATATGTCGGGATTACCATGGCTCTTCATGCCGGTAGTAGGTGTGCCCATCGGCATGATCTATGAGCGCCGGTACAGGCGCAGCACCGGTATCCGCACAGTAGTAGAGACCAATATCAAGTACCTCTGGTGGTCCTATGGAGCAGCGCTCTTCCTTGTTATCTTCTACAGCGGCAGCATACAGGTATCACCGGTTCCTTACATTCTTATGATCACCGGCCTGGTCACCTTTGCCTCGGGGCTGATGCTCCAGTTCCGGCCGATGATGCTGGGTGGTGTGGTCTTCTTCATATTGACCATAGCCTGTCTCTGGGTGCAGCCTGCAGACCAGCTACTGCTGGAGGCACTGGGAGTATTGCTGGGATATATCATACCTGGTATTATCTTGCGCCGGCTATCCAAATCTCAGGCTGATGTTTAAACCGCTGGACCCCTTGCTGCACTCAGAGCTACGACTCGCTGTGATGTCACTGCTGATCAGTGTGCAGGAGGCTGACTTTTCCTTTCTCAAAGAAAGGACCGGCGCTACAGCAGGGAATCTCAGTGTGCAGCTCAATAAACTGGCCGAGGGCGGCTACCTTACCATCGAGAAATCCTTCAAAGGAAACTACCCCCAGACCACCTGCCGCATCACAAAGCCCGGGATCAAAGCTTTCGAGGATTATGTCAACGCACTTAAATCATACATAGGGAAGAAGTAGGGTAAGCCAAAAAAAGTAAAAGCTGTTATTACTTTTTATATTTGGTACGATTGTTACATCCTCCGTGATATAACCAATTCAATTACTTAAAACACCCACAAATGAAGAAGCTTACACTCCTCATGAGCTGTATCCTGATCTATACCGCCACCATGGCGCAGATGATCAATTCTACACTCACCATTTTCTCTGAAGAAGGCCACAAGTTTTACCTCATCCTGAATGGCACCCGGATGAATGACAAGCCGGAGACCAATATCCGCCTGCAAAACCTGACACAGCCGTACTACAACTGCAAAGTGATCTTTGATGAGAAGGCACTCGGAGAGGTCAGCAAAAACTACCTGCCTGTGACCGATCCGGGCAACCAGACCCAATCTATGGACGTGACCTACAAGATCAAATCTGACAAAAATGGCAAACAGGTATTGCGCTATTTCTCCGCTACACCAGTAGTGGTCACTGCTACACCAGCGATACCATCCGACGTAGTAGTGTACAATTATGGCACTACAGTGCCTGTAGTGCACACTACCGTGACTGAGACTACCACTACCACCACTGGTGGTACGGGTGCCAATGTAGGCGTGAACATGGGCGGCCTCGGCGTCAATATGAATGTCAATATCAATGACCCGGCCTTTAATACGCAGCAGACTACTACCACTACCACTTATACTACCACTACTACCAGCTCTTCACCTCCGCTACCAGCGCCGGTAGCCTCCGGTCCTTGCGCCTACGCCATGACCGAAAGCGATTTTGCATCTGCCAAGGCCTCTATCCAGCGCTCTACTTTTGAGGATACAAAGCTGAAGTCTGCCAAGTCTATCATCTCAAATAACTGCCTCTATGCAGACCAGATCACATCGATCTGCCGCCTGTTTACCTTTGAGGCATCTAAGCTCGACTTCGCTAAGTTTGCCTACAAGTACTGCTATGACAAGAAGAACTACTTCAAGGTAAATGACGTGTTTGAGTTTGACTCCAGCCGTGATGACCTGAGCAATTTCGTAGCGCAGTAATAATATAGTCCGACAAGTAAAAGGCCCGAAGTTTTCGCTTCGGGCTTTTTATTTTGATAGTATATCGATTAGGAGGTCAGATTCTCCGGCCTCATCTGAGGGAAGAAGAGTACCTCCTGTATCGTAGGCTGATTGGTCATGAGCATGCACAGGCGGTCTATACCGATACCGATACCCGCAGTAGGTGGCATACCATACTCCAGCGCGCGGAGGAAGTCGTAGTCTATGAACATCGCCTCATCGTCACCACGCTCCATCAGCCGCACCTGCTCCTCAAAGCGGGCACGCTGGTCCAGCGGGTCATTCAGCTCGCTGTATGCGTTACCTATCTCCTGCCCATTCACCATCAGCTCAAAGCGCTCTACGAGGCCCGGCTTGCTACGGTGCTTCTTCGTCAGCGGGCTCATCTCCTCTGGGTAGTCAGTGATGAAGGTCGGCTGTATGTAGTTCTTCTCGCACTTAGCGCTGAAGAGTTCATCTATCAGCTTGCCTTTGCCCATCGTCTTGTCCACCTCCAGGTGCAGCGACTTGCAGACATCATAGATCTGCTCCTCTGTCATGTCGCTCACATCGTGACCGGTATGTTCTTTGATCGCATCATAGATCGTGATACGCTTGAATGGCGCCTTGAAGTTGATCTTATTTTCACCCACAGTCAGCTCGGTAGTGCCGTGCATACCCGTGGCGACTTTCTCCAGCATCCGCTCGGTGAAGTCCATCATCCAAATATAATCCTTGTATGCCACGTAAAACTCGAGGATCGTAAACTCCGGATTGTGCTTGCGGCTCATGCCCTCATTGCGGAAGTTGCGGCTGAACTCATACACGAAATCAAAGCCGCCTACGATCAGCCTCTTCAGGTACAGCTCATTTGCGATACGCAGGTAGAGCTGTGTATCCAGCGCATTGTGATGCGTGATGAACGGGCGCGCAGCCGCACCACCAGGTATGCTCTGCAGTACTGGTGTATCTACCTCCACGCCGCCATGCTCATTCAGGAAGTCGCGGATCGTCTTCACCATCTGTGTACGCTTCAGAAATGTCTCCTTCACATCAGGATTCACCACCAGGTCTACATAACGCTGCCTCCAGCGCAGTTCAGGATCGGTAAAGGCGTCAAACACCTCACCGTCTTTCTCTTTCACCACCGGCATCGGGCGCAGCGCCTTGCCGAGTACTTTAAATTCCTTGACACGCACTGACGTCTCACCCGTCTTGGTCACAAAGGCCTCACCCTTCACACCGATGAAGTCACCGAGGTCCAGCAGTCCTTTGATCACATTGTTGTAGAGTGATTTGTCCTCACCCGGGCAGATATTATCTATCGAGATGAAGAGCTGTATACGGGTAGTATTGTCCAGTATCTTGATAAAGGTCACCTTGCCCTTGGCATTGATGCTCATGATACGGCCGGCGATGCTGATGTCTTTGTAGCCTTCTACCTCATGCACTTCGGCTCCGGGATGTGCAGCTTTATGTTTTTCTACGGCCTCGAGTATGTCTTTAGCAGTAGCATTGACCTCCCACATAGGGGCAGGATACGGGTCTATACCAGCCTCTATCAGGCCTTTTAGTTTGTCGCGGCGCGCGATCTCCTGATCATTCAGGTGCTCACTCATATATATGAAAATTTGGGAGGGTGAATATAGTAAATAGACGTGAGACGATAGCTGAGAGACGCCAGACAAATGCAGGAGCAGTCTCAATTCGCAACCTTTTTATACTTTCATTTTAAAATCATCTGTCGTGCTGCTGCAAAACGGCTATCTGCGCAACCTCCTTTTCCTCGATATAGAGACCGTGCCACGCCTCGGCTCATGGCAGGAGCTGCCTGAGGCTGAGAAGGATCTCTGGGCCATCAAACACGCGACGCTCAAAATACCTGACGAGACCGCAGAGGAGGGCTACCTGAAAAGAGCCGGAGTGTACTCCGAGTTTGCCAAGGTGATCTGCCTGTCCATCGGCTTCTTCTGGTATGACCGCGAGGCCAATGCTGACACCTTTCGCCTGCGCTCTATCTATGGTGATGACGAGCAGCAGCTACTCAGTGATGTCGTTACGCTTTTCAACCGCCACTTTCCCAACCCGGACCGCTTCAAATTTTCCGGGCACAACATTAAGGAATTTGATATCCCCTTCCTCTGCCGCCGCATGGTGATCAATAACCTGCGCCTGCCGGCTCTCTTCGATATCTCGGGCAAGAAGCCCTGGGAGACAGAGATGGTAGACACCCTCCAGCTATGGAAGTTTGGCGACAATAAGAACTACACCTCTCTGAAGCTGCTGACACATGTACTCGGCATCCCCAGCCCCAAGGAGGACATAGAGGGCAAAGATGTCTGCATGGTCTACTACGAGCAGCAGGGGCTGAAGCGGATCGTAGAGTATTGCCAGCGGGACGTGGTCACCGTAGCGCGGCTATTGATGCGCTTCCGCTACGAGCAGGACTTTCTGGAGGATAAGGATGTGATCATCGCCACACAGTTGTGATGTGACCACATAAGGGGGGCCACTCCGTTATCATAACAGTTTAGAATTTCAGGCAAAAAAGGAGCTGCGGCTACGACCTCACGGCTGTGTGGGTCCTGACGGCTATATCGCTCGGATCAGAGTGGCCGTAGGCGGGAGTATTGCCATGTTCCGGCAGGAAAATTTCATTTCCGGCGGCTGTTTTTGACGCCTGCTCCATTTTTGTTTTTGAACCGAAGAGGGGTTTCTCATTTATGGGCTCTGATAGCTCATCACGGAGGTGGGACGGCAGTTCATTTTCCTCTTTAGCGTTGTAGCCATAGTTGTTTCTCAAAATGAAATGGCAGGTGGAGGCGTTCATCCTTTTGTAGAGTGCGCCTTCTTCCAGTTTGCATATAAATATCTGCTCGATGTAATAGATGCGGTCCATTACCTCTTCGTCATTTTCCCATTTCTTTTTCCAATAGCTCCAGAGCTGCTTGTAGCATCGCGCCCGTAGCAGTGCCTGGGAGAGGGTATCACAGATGGAGAATTCATCAAGGGCAATGGCTTCTATTTTGTCGAGAAATTGGAGTGTCTTCTCGCGGCTCCATTTGGAGGCGTTTTGATTACCGAGTTGTGTGGAGGACATAGGTGTTTATTTTTGAAGTGATGAAATAAAATTGTCTGAATCAGGATTTACAGGATTTGAGAATTTTATAGAATTAATACAGTTTTTAACCGCAGAGGAATCAATACAATCTCCAACCTTCCTAAAGGGAGGCTTTAATACAGAATGCAAATTGTCTGAATCAGAATTTGCTAGATTTTAGAATTTGCAGAATGAATACAGAAATACAATTTGGGCCATATAGAACACATAGGTCACATAGAAATGCAGAAGAGAAATAAGGCGCCTGTGATGGTGCAAAGATTAGTAAAATTAGCGACTTTGTGCTGAGGAATTATGCACAAAATAGTGGGTCTGGGTTGCCTGTATTGCAACTAAGCGCTCACCCTACAGGTAGTACTTAAAGTTGTTTTCTGTCAGGTGCTTTTCCTTGCTGTAATAGTCGGGGTCGATCTTCTCTACCAGCGTCCAGAAGCGTGGGGAGTGATCTGCATGTACGAGGTGCGCCAGCTCGTGTATCAGCACATAGTCTATCACCTCGTCGGGGGCGAACATGAGGCGCACCGAGATATTGATATTGCCCTGCGTAGAGCAGCTACCCCAGTTGGATGTGTTGTACTTCATCCGCACCGAGTTGATCGTCTTGCCAAAGTACTTGCGGTTCAGCTCATGCAGGCGCTCTGATACGATAGGCGTGTAGAAGCGTGACAGGCAGCGGGCCACCAGGTAGCTGTTAGTACTATCCTCCGCTTCTTTGTTCAGCCCGCGTGTCAGGTTGATCACGATCTGGTCATTAAAGAGCTTCGCAGAGCTTTTCGGATTGTCATGATAGAAGATATTGATGCGAAAGGAGCGCTTGCCTATCTCCAGTATCTCGCCGTTGGTGTACTTGCGCTGCGGCAGGTAGTCGAGGAGCTGCGGGTTCTTGTCCAGCTTGGTCTTGGCCCACTTCAGGAAGTTGTCTATGTGCTTCTTTTTCTCCTCTATGGGCTGATTGGCAGCTATGCGGATCAGGACGCCGTTGGCATTGACCATGATCCGGTTATTGAACCGATGCTCCTCCTGTATGCGTACGGGCACGGTGCGCCCGTTCACCTCCAGCTCAAAGTTTTCGAGCTTCTTTGGTGCTTCGGGTTTCGGCTTCTTATCCTCAAAGAGATTATCAAATAGTGACAGCAGCATATCTACAGGCACAAAAATCGTGAAAAGGTGGCAGGGCAGGCGCTGTACTTTTCAACAAAGCTCCTAGTAAAATGGCTGCGAAAGCCTATGAAATCAGCGATTGGCTGTGATAAAATTTATTCTATTTTTGAACGTCTATACATCAAATAGTTAATCATGAACATAAGAATGGAAGAACCACAGGTGCCAGGCAAACCGGACGAGCTGATCGAGAAATTTGCCGGAGGTGCCAAGTTTGACAATAAATTTCTGGAGCAGCGCAGGGTATTCCTGTGGGGCCCGGTCACTGATGAATCATCAGAGCGTGTGGTAAACAGGCTCCTTTTCCTCGATGCCAATGAGCCGGGCAAGGACATTTTCTTTTATATCAACTCGCCTGGCGGCGTAGTGACCTCAGGCATGGTAGTGTATGACGTGATGAAGATGATCCAGTCTCCGGTACACACGATCTGCATGGGCCTCGCAGCCTCTATGGGCTCGATCCTGCTCAGCGGTGGCGTGAAGGGCAAGAGGCTGATCTGGCCGCATGGCCGCGTGATGATACACCAGCCATCTATAGGTGGTATGTATGGCCAGGCCACAGATATCGAGATCACGGCCAATGAGATAGACAAGACCCGCCTCATGAGCGCAGAGATACTGGCTGAGAATACCGGCAAGTCTGTGGAGCAGATATTGGCGGACTTTGACCGCGACTACTGGATGAACGCCAAGGAGGCTGTAGCATACGGTATCGTAGACGGCATAGCAGACAAGCTGATCTAAGCGGATTTAATCATACTCGTAGACCGCAGCTGACGTCGGCATACTGCCTTTTGTCAGCTGCGGTTTTTTTATTTCTTATTTTCACATGAAAAGCACCATGGCGCTCAACGACCAGAATATAGAGATCGCAAAACTCCAGAAGGACATCATCACCACTCTCGGCATCAGCCAGGAGAATGCGATATTCAACTTCAAGCAGAAGAATGAAGTGGTCCGATTTGACCTGGTCACGATCAATCCGAAGCACGAGCAGTCATTCCTCTTTCACACCGTACACGGCACGGACAAGGTAGATGCCCTGCGCAAGATGCTCGAGTATATCAATGAGCACTATAGCAGCGAGAGCAGCATGACCATACAGTGGGTCAAAATAGGAGACAACAAGCTCCACACCTCCTACTTCCGCGCACGCAATATGTATGACGCCCTCGACAAGTTCTACTATGAGCGTGATATGAACCAATATAAGATCTTCTCCATCACACTGAATCCGGTGAGCTAAATAAAAAAGCCCCAGCCTCTCTCGGGAAGAAACTGGGGCGTCAATACAAGTTTATTGTTTACCTATCAAAAAAGCCCTGCTGCTACCGGCTGTGCCTCTACCGGCTTCACGGCATCGATGAAGAAGAGGTTGGTATTATAGTCCACTTTCCACTCGCCCACTTCATTTTCATAAAAGGAGCGGTCCAGCTTTAGCATACAGTGCTGCAGGCATACCGGCTTGCCGAAGATGTGCTTCAGGTTCAGATTTACCGGTACGGCGTGGGGACGCTTGAAGGCGTCCATAATGAGGTAGATGATCTCCTGCCCCACCTTGCCGGAGTGCTTCAGCAGCTGGTAGAGGTTTTTCTTATTGGTGATATACTGCGCAAATTCCATTTTGCCATTGACCTCGATCTCGCCGATCAGGGTCACCTCCTCAGACGTAAAGAACTCTATCTCAGAGAAATGGATCTTATTGCGAACGATAGACGGTTGTTTTTGTTCTATGGCTTTCATCTCGATTAGTTTTAAATGATAACACGAAATAACAAGCACACTGCGCAATCAATTTGCGTAGTAAAAAATAATTTTTAGTTTTCGGTAGTTCCCGCCATCCTATGTACGACAAGGCGGGTGCCAAAGGGCGGAAAATGTGCCTATTATATATGCACACCCTGCTGAAACTTTTTTTGAAACCCCGATTTGATTGGTTATATTATGCAGTGTGGTGCAGTACTATTATAGACGCCTGCGCAGCCAAAACCTGACAGCAATATGTCACTGAATAAAGATGCCTTTGCCCGCTACCGGCTGCTGGACGAGCGCCTGCGCAAAAAGCCCAACCCTACGCTGGAGCACCTCATCAGGTATGTGAGCGAGGGGCTGGATAAGCCTGTGTCTCGCCGCACTATCCAGCTGGATATCCAGGAGATGCGCTACAGCCAGGCGTTGAAGTTTATGGCTCCGATCATTTTTGATAGGGGGGCGCACAGCTATTACTATTCTGATGCCGCATACTCTATCAATAACCTCCCCGTCACCGCAGACGATCTCCACGGGCTGGAGTTTGCCATCAGCCTGCTCGACCAGTTTAAGGAGCTGCCGGCTATCAAAGAATTTGAGGAGTCTATCAAGAAGATAGCCGAGACTGTGCGCTTCAATAAGCAGTCGCGCGGAGAGGACAAGATCATCCAGTTTGACCGGCCCAATAGCTACCGGGGTATAGAGTACTTTGAGCCACTGGTGCGGGCTATACGTGAGCGCAGGAGCATCCGCCTGTTCTACCGCAAGTTTGACGGAGAGGCAGTGAAGGAGCACCTCATAAATCCGTATGTCCTGCGTGAGTCGCGGGGCCGCTTCTACCTGCTGGGCCTTGTGCATGAGGGCAAGACGGAGAAGGTAAAGACCTACGCCTTTGACCGCTTCACTGACCTGCAGGTCACGGATAAGACCTTTGACGGCAAGGCCTTTGACAGTGAGAAGTATTTTCAGAATGTGTACGGCATATCAGAGGGTGCGGGCAAAGCTGAAACTGTACTGCTGGCATTCACCCCTGTACAGGCTAAGTATATACAGTCGCAGCCGCTGCACCACTCACAGCAGGTGGTAAAGGAAACTGCGAAGGAGACACAGATCAGCCTGAGTGTGATGGTGAATCACGAGCTGGTCAGTCAGCTGCTCAGTTATGGGGCCAATGTGCGTGTGCTCAAACCTGCATCACTGGCAGAAAAGGTTAAAGCAGAGTTAAAAAAATCTCTGGACCAATATCCGTAGATGGAAATATTGCTTAATTTACTCTCAAAATCAACGCCATGCCAAACGGAAGGAAAAACAAGCCTATAGCAGGGTATCATATCCTGATGCTGCTCTCTGCAGTAGACCACAAATTTAGCGTGGCGGAGGACCGTATCATAGCAGAGTACGTAGCAGAGAACTTCCCTATAGCTGTCAGCCTGGACAGGGAGCTGGAGTTTATCAGCAATCTGAAGGAGGAGGACTACATGCGCCACTTCCAGAAATGCATGGATGATTTCTATGAAGACTCTACCGAGAAGGAGCGCCTGCATCTCATAGACTTTGCCATCAAGCTGACCAAAGCCACACGACCTATCACCAAAGAAGAAAACATCTACCTCAGCGAGCTCTACAATGAATGGACTGAGACCGTAGAATAAAAACCTATACATGCACCGGCTGAGACCTGCCATACTCCTGCTGCTCATCGCAGCATCGCCGGCGCTACATGCCCAGACGAAAAGTACGTCTGGTGCTATCAAGGGCACGACCAAGATCAATAGCGAGATCTATATCCCACTGCGGGATAGGGAAGAAGTACAGGTACTGCCACTGGTGGATACGCTGGACTGCGACAAGGAATACCTCTTCCGCCTTCGCTTTTCGTCAAAGTATAGCTTCTCCGAGCTGTTTTTTGATAAAGGCCTGGCTACGAGGGTGGATTCCTTTCTCTCTATCAGGCCACGGTCAGCACGTACCGAGGGGATCGACACCGCCACATTGCGTATCATCGGTTTCTCCAGCAATAACCGCATCCTACTCTATCACAGATTTATACTGCTGCCGCATGAGAGAGTATTCCCGGTGCTAAACCCATCTGGCAGTACCAACATCACTGTAGGCCACCTCGCCCTCGAGCGTGATATGGTATATTCTCAAAAGGACTTTCCGGACAAGTGTTCATTTGGCTTTGAGGAAAATGGCCGCATCAACAAGGACAATAAGATCATCGGTATCACCATCTCACTGGTCAATCGACATCTCTCCAAGAACTTCTATGTAAAGGGTGATGTACCCACTGATGAAATGATCAAGGAAGTGCGCAAGGTCAAAAAGGGAACGACCATGTACATACGCCTCGACATCAAAAACGGAAGGAAGAGCAAAAGTGTCTGGACACGCTTTACACTCGGTGATGGGGGAGAGTAAAAGGCTTCTTAGAAGTTGATGATCTTTAGACCCTTGCCTTTGCGTAGCTCCTGGCGGATTATCTTCTGTATCTCCAGGTCATCTTCGTATGGTTTGATACTGGCACGCAGGCTCTCATTGGTGATAGGCGTCAGCTCCGGACATATATAGCCCATACCGAGAAATACGCTATTTTCTACGCAGATCACAGAGTTTTCATCAGGACGGCGGCCATCACCCACTATGAAGAAGTTTGAGTTCTTATACAAGTATTTGCGTACGGCCTTATCTATTTTCTCGTTGTAGGATTTTTTGAAATTCTCACGCTGCTCTGGTTCTGTGATCTTTTTCAGCAGGGAAAATTGTACCTGAAGATGCCCCTCCATAATGATCTTATGAAGGACCTTCTGCGCAGTGCCACGGCTTTGAAACTTTAACGTCATCTCGCCTTCGGCAAATTCGATCTTCTCTACACGCAGATGCTTGAAACCCTCTGCATCAGTAGTGATAAAGATGGCAGATGTCAGCTTATATTCTTTAGGACGCTTGTTGAATTCGGGTAGCAGTTTTTTGACCTCGTGATAGGCACCCAGGCGGGCCATCAGTTCATTGCCGGTAGGCTGGTAGTCTATCTGCGTGATAGCCTCCTGTGCCCGCTGCCGCTCCGGAAACCCATCTGCCTTATTAAAAAACTTGATCACCTCACGGCGCACGTTCTTGGAGGCTTCGATGAAAAGGATCTTGTCAGCAGCATCCTTCAGGTAAAAGTATCCCGGCTCCTCGGGTAGTTTCTCTATCTCTCCGAGTGTGATATTAGGCGGCAGGATAGAAGGATCTATGCCGTGGTTCATCTCTATCTCGAGATACTTCTTGGCGCTGCTCTGCTTGAGTATCAGGTCGAGGAGTTTCACTGTGGCCTCTACATCACCGAGGGCGCGGTGACGGTTCTCTATCGTGATGCCCAGTGACTCACAGAGCGAGCCCAGGCTATAGGAGGTAAATCCGGGCAGCACCTTGCGCGCCATATTGACGGTATCTACCTGCTTGCGTACGAAGTCTACGCCCAGCCGCTTATACTCGCTGCGCACCATACCATAGTCAAACTTGACATTGTGCGCTACAAATATCTTCTCGCGGGTGATCTCCAGTATCTTCTCCTGTATGTCCTCAAACGAAGGCGCATTGCGCACCATTTTGTCAGTGATACCAGTCAGCTGGGTCACATATTTGTCTATATTGCGATGCGGATTGACCAGAGAGGAGTATTGCTCCACGATATTTTCGCCGTCGTAGACTATGACAGCGATCTCTATGATCCTGTCTACGGAGGGGCTGCCTCCTGTGGTCTCTACATCTATGACGGCATACATCGGGGGGCAAACGTAACGAATAATGAGAACCGCATACCGGTGGATTGTTAAGATTGGTTGAAAAAAATGTATTTTAGGAGTATTGACTAGACAGTATTGAGAAGTATTGAAAATTCACAATAGTCTTGTTTATCAGTGATTTATGATTTTTAAAGTGAAGGACAGGCAAATTCGGAAGTTATTGGGCACTATGGGGCTAATGTTGTCAGTAGCCGCATCTCCGCTCTACGCGCAGCGTACTCAGGCAGACTCTACTGCCAGGGCCATCCAGCGTCAGGTAGATAGCCAGCCGGATACTACCCGCAATGGGTTCTTCCATGCTTCCCGCTTTCATAGCTCTTTTCACGTACAGTTTGAGGGTGAGGCGGCTTATATGTTTCGCGAGGTAGGTGCCCTCACGGGATTTCAGGTGGCCTGGGTCATCAACCATAAAATATCTATAGGCGCAGCATTCAGCATACTGACGTCCAATAACGTGACGCTAAACCGCTATGTAAATAGCAATACAGCCATCGGCCTTACACCAAACAACATTACTCCCACTGTGATGTCTGCTGGTCTGACCGGAGGCTACATCTTCAGGTCGGGCAAGAAACTCTCGTTTGAACCGCAGCTGGGCCTGGGCTGGGCTTATGTTCACTTTGCCGATCCACGTGCCGGCTGGGTAGATCCTGCAGCCAATAAGAGTGAGAGCTTCACCGGGCACTATGCCTGTATCAACCCGTCTGTGAGCATGATCTGGAATGCCACAAAGGTCTTCCGCCCCGGTATCGTGATAGGTGGCAATGCGGTACTCGGTAAAGACTACCTGAGCGTCAAGGCCTATAATGTAGGCTCCGTGTACGGGGGAGTATTCATACGCTTTGGTACTTTCTAAATAAAAAAAGGGCCGGTACAATGACCAGCCCTTCCATTTATCTTTCGATCCTCTTTTAGATCTTCTTCAGGTACACGTCCTTCACCTGCGTGGTAGACTTGGTCAGCTTCACGGCAAAGGTTTGCTTGTCCAATACCTTGCCTACAGCAGGGTAATCCAGGAAGCGCTTCATGAGCATCTTCTTGATCTCAGGATTGCTGATCGCCATTACGTTCTTTGATATCACTACACACTGATCGGATATCTGGTCTTTCAGCACTTTGTAGTAGTCTACAAGCATCTGCTCATCCTTGGTCGCTACCTTGTATTGGTTGGTCTCCGGATCTATCTCTATAGCTACAGGTGGCTGTTGCTTCACCCAGTCATCAAACTGCATCTTTACATCCTTGAGTGGGTTCAGGTTCTTAGTATTGGCATCGATAGCCTTGATGAGGCCTGCCTGGTCTGTACCTGCCAGCAGCTCCTTGGCGCTATCCAGGTCGAGGTTCATCAGGGAGTAGAGGCCGTGATATTTCCTGGCCGCATTGAGGTTGCCCGCCTTGTCATAGATACGTGACGCAAAGCCATAATTCATGACAGATACGTTTTCCTGAGCCAGCTTTTCGATAGCCTCGGTATTGGCAGTCTTGGTATAGCTCTCTACCATCTTGAGGTAGATATTCTGCGCCTCGCTCTCCTGTCCTAGCTTGTAAAACTGCTCTGCGCACTTCCTCATACCCTCAGTGATCTCACCAGTAGAGTAGGCATCGTATGCTTTGAGAAACTGCTTATTGTCCCATGCCAGGTCGCCGGCTTTTTTGAAAAGCCCTGAGCGCTTGTAGAGTTCAAAAGCCTGATTGATACCTTCCGTGCTGCCTTGCTTCTCATAGTCGCGGGCTACCTTGGTCACGGATGGTGTATCCTGCCCGCGGAAGTAGTAGTCTACCGCCTTAGGATAGTATTTCTCACCACGCTCATAAAACTTATCACCTATACCAGTGGCGCCATCTTTGGCCTTGCCAGCCTTGGTATAGTCTTTCATAGCCTTATCCAGCAGTTTAGCTTCCTGTTTCTCATCACCCATGGCCTGAGCTACCCATGCATCTCCTACTTTGGCCAGGCCTTCAGCCTTGCCAGCTTTATCGGCGCTGCCATATTTGGTCTCAGCCTGCTGCAGTTCATTGTGCTCCAGAAAGGCATCACCCAATATCACATTGATCTCCTGCTGCTTGAGGCCAGCTTTCTGAAAGGTCTCTACAGCCTTTTGTATCTCTTCATTCTTCTTGGCATTGTCCTTCTGTGCGAAAGCGTCTTTCAACTTGGATTTGCCTTTCTCTACATCCTTTTGGGCAAATGCACCTGTCGAAGCCAGTAGCAGCACCATGCAGTAGCATATATGGGTCAGTCTGATATTCATATGATTTGGATTTTTGGTCGTACCAATCTAAAGAGTTTATCTCTAAATCATAATAAACCCATCAAAAAAATTGCAAATCCATGATGGTCTTTACCAAACAAGGTTTGATGGAGGCTACAAGGACACTATATCTGGCTATGCAGATAGTATAAATGGGGCTGTAAAATCATCATTACATATCACCACATCGGCACGGCTTTGAGGCTTGTTTTCCGATAGATAGATCGACTGGCCAAGCTTATACCTTTCGTTAAAACGTGCTATCATTTGCTTCAAATGTACCGGATCATCTTTCCGCAGATCTCGGTCAATATTCCGCTGCAGGTGAGTCGCCTCAGAGACCTCTAAAAATACGCTGTAATCCCAGAAAGGAAGCAACTCGATGCGGTGCAGGAAAATACCCTCTACGATCACTATCGCTCCTGGTGGAGTAGCGATGGGAGCGACTTCGATCAGGCAGTCTCTATCCACATCAAAGATAGCCTTGCGATAAAAGCCACCTTCACGGAAAGGCTTGATGACGTTTTGGATAAAACCCTCATAATCGTAAGAGTCAAGATAATAGCCCAGAGCTGAGTTCTTGCCCTGCCTGTATCGTATATCGCGGGAGTTGTGAAAACCATCGATACTCACTACCACTACAGTAGCTCCGGCCTTTTCCAGCGCTGCTTTGAGATCAGCGGCAAAATACGTTTTCCCTGACCCATCTACGCCATCCACGGCTACGAGCAGCGGACTCGCTTTCTTTATTCCTAGTATAGCTGTACTGAGTATGTCAAAAACAGTAGGTGATGGCTGCATCGGTTTGGGTTGTTATCAGGATGCTTGTAGTTCTCTGTAGTCATTCCCTTACATGCTCCTCCTGTACTGGCCGCCTACCTCATACAGGGCATGGGTGATCTGGCCCAGAGAGGCGTGCTTCACCGTATCTATCAGCTCTGCGAAGATGTTGCCATTGTCCATCGCTACTTGCTGGAGCCTGCGCAGCGCCGTAGCAGAGGTGCCCTCATGGCGCTTCTTGAAGGCATCAAGGGACTGTATCTGGTACTCTTTCTCCTCGGTAGTAGAGCGGATCACCTCGCTGGGTATGATGGTCGGGGAGCCGTTTTTGCTGAGGAAGGTATTGACGCCTACTATCGGGTACTCGCCGGTATGCTTCTGGTGCTCGTAGTACATGGATTCCTCCTGTATCTTATTGCGCTGGTACATACGCTCCATAGCTCCCAGTACCCCACCACGGTCTGTGATGCGCTTAAACTCATTCAGCACGGCCTCCTCTACCAGATCGGTCAACTCTTCTATCAGGAAGGATCCCTGATTGGGGTTCTCGTTCTTGGCAGTACCCAGCTCCCGGTTGATGATCAGCTGGATGGCCATGGCGCGGCGTACGCTCTCCTCAGTAGGAGTGGTGATGGCCTCGTCATAGGCGTTTGTATGCAGTGAGTTGCAGTTGTCATAGATGGCATACAGCGCCTGGAGCGTCGTACGGATATCGTTGAAGTCTATCTCTTGCGCATGCAGGCTACGGCCGGAGGTTTGTATGTGGTATTTCAGCTTCTGAGAGCGGTCATTGCCTTTGTATTTGTACTTGATGGCCTTGGCCCAGATACGGCGCGCTACGCGGCCTATCACCGAGTACTCGGGGTCCATACCATTGCTGAAAAAGAAAGACAGGTTTGGCGCAAAGTCATCTATGTGCATGCCACGGCTCAGGTAGTACTCTACATAGGTGAAACCATTGGACAGGGTGAATGCCAGCTGTGATATAGGATTGGCGCCAGCCTCGGCTATGTGATAGCCGGAGATAGACACGGAGTAGAAGTTCCTGACTTTCTGCTCTATGAAATACTGCTGCACATCGCCCATCATCTTCAGTGCAAACTCGGTAGAGAAGATACAAGTATTCTGCGCCTGGTCCTCTTTCAGGATGTCGGCCTGCACTGTGCCGCGCATGGCGGAGAGGGCTTTGGCCTTCAGCTGTGCATAGACATCTGCCGGCAGCACCTGATCGCCCGATACGCCGAGCAGTGAGAGGCCGAGTCCATTATTGCCTTCGGGTAGCGGGCCATTATAAGCCGGCCTGCCGGTAGCCTGGAATATGTCATCCAGCTTCTTCGCTACTTCTTTTTCCAGCCCGTTTTCCCTGATGTATTTCTCGCACTCCTGATCTATCGCCGCATTCATAAAAAATGCAAGGATCATCGGCGCAGGTCCATTGATGGTCATAGACACGGATGTCTTCGGATCACAGAGGTCAAAGCCGCTATAGAGTTTCTTGGCATCGTCTACCGTCGCTACGCTCACACCGCTATTGCCTACTTTGCCGTAGATGTCTGGACGGTGCGCCGGGTCCTCGCCATAGAGTGTGACCGAGTCAAAGGCCGTAGACAGGCGGATAGCAGGCTGCCCGAGAGATACGTAGTGAAAGCGCCTGTTGGTCCGCTCCGGTCCTCCCTCGCCGGCGAACATCCGGGTAGGGTCCTCGCCCTCGCGCTTGAGTGGAAATACACCAGCGGTATAGGGGAATTCACCCGGTACATTCTCTTGTAGCTGCCACTTCAGGATATCGCCCCAGTCACTATATTTAGGTAGGTAGACCTTGCGGATAGTAGTGCCTGAGAGGCTCCGGTAGGTAAAGGGTAGTTGTATCACTTTATCACGTACGCCAAAGGCGAACGTATCACCAGAGTATTTCTCTTTAGTGGTTTGCCAGCCGTCCAGCAGGGCTTTGCAGTCAGGGTGGAGGCGTAGCTCCAGTTCTTTGTATTTCTGGCGGAGTTCTGTCAGCATAAGGTCAAAATTAGACGAAATGTGCAGACTAGAAAAAATGGACGTAGCAGCCTATAACTTCAGCGCTTTGATGATCCTGCCAGCTATAGCCATTTCATAGCCCTTGGCCAGGAGAAACCGCATCAACTTCTGCTTGTGATCCTGAGGGGATTTGGCTTTGATGGTAGGGTTTTTCTTTTCTGCCAGCCGCAGGGCAGTGGCGTAGTACTCCTCCTGATCCAGCTCCTGCAGGTGCTCCCGGTATTGACTTTCCTTTATGCCCTTGGCAGACAGGGCAGCCTTTATCTTGGCAGCCCCCCACTTCTTGTTGTTAAACTTGCTCTCTACAAAACCTCTCACATACCGCCTTTCATCCAGAAAGCCCGACCGCTCCAGCTGGTCTACGTATGCCTGTGTCTCCTGCTTTGGTATCTTGAGGCCTATGCACTTCTTTATCACATCATAGCGGCAGCGCTCCTGGTATTCGCAGAAGTGGCAGAGCTTTTCATATAGGAGTTTATCGAGCATGTGTGCTGGTGGCAGTTATCGGTTGGCTGTTGACTGGAATACAAAAGATGGACGCAAGTCCATTGTCGAAAATAGATAAAGAAAAGAGATTGTTTTAGTCGTAGCCAGACAACAGCTACCTGACAACTAACACCAGCTTAGTCGAACTTACGCTTCTGGAACCAAACGTTATTTAGCGTAAAGCCGAAGTTGAAGCGGTAGTAGTTTTCCGCTATCAGTGTCTTGCCGCCCGGTGTGCGGGATCCTATATCGGCGTTGAAGTGGAATCGTGCAGCCTCACGATACTGCACAGCCATCGGGATAGGGATAGGCATACTCAGCCCTACCGTACCACCATATTCAGACAGCTGTATATTCTGGTATATCACCTCACTCTTGCCATAGTAGCCGCCCACCTTGTACTGTACCCTGTCGAGAAACTTCTTAGAGTCATAGTTTGGTACGATGCTAGCACCTACCATCAGACGCCAGCTATTAGCCAGTTTATTGGTATTGAGGTCATAGGCAAACTGGTTCCAGCCGGCATAGCGGAAGTCGGCGCCCACCAGCCACCAGTTTTCATTTCCCACCGTAAAACCTGCCGAAAAGTTATATGGAATGATCATTTTGCTGCGCTTCTCGTCATAGCTCAGCGGGGTGTCCACTATCGTTTGTACATCAGAGATATTGAGGTAGCGCTCCCACTGGCTGGATGTGCGGGTATTTACCTTCACATTGGATGATCCCTGCGCACCTACGGTGAGGAATACATCCGTGCGTAGGGAGTTCTGTGTAGTCTTCTTCAGGATGCGTTTCTTGTACTGCACACCTACATTATAGATGAAGCCGCCCACCCTCATAGAGGTAGCATTTTGGACATTGAAGGCATCGATAGAGTCTGTAAATGCAAAACCACGGGTATAATCCAGCTTGCCAAACAAGTATGCCGCATTGACACCGATCGAGAAGCCCTTGATCTGGTACCCAGTACCTAAATAAAATTGGTAAAGCGAGCCCTGGCCGGTATAGACTTTATTGGTATCTATATCATTATTGGTGAAGTTGTAGTTTAGTACGCTATATGGCAGGAGCCCAAAGCTAAGTCCCAGCCTATTGCGGAGCAGAGGCACGCCTATGGCTACATGGTTTACCGAGCCGTTCACTCCGTTATAGAGCGAGTCCTTGGTCCTGACAGTGGCAGCATCGGCGTTCACCCCCACCTCAAAGGTCGTGGAGGTCAGCTCAGCATACGAGGCCGGGTTATTATGATTGATATGTATAGGGCTGGAGTATGCGGTAGAGACACCTCCCATGCCCTTGGTCACTGAGAATACATCTGATGAAAGGTAGCCCAGGCCGTATCGCGAAAACGGGGAAAACACCTGTGCGTAGGCCGCGCCAGAGGAGCACAAAAGGACCACTATGACGAGAGCCGAAAAGTATTTACGCATTGTGTAATAAGATATAATTCAACCCCTCTAGTACCATATCGGGGCGGGCAAATATGCCATTTTTAAGGTTCTTAACCAAAAAGCCCATATCACCCCCCGTCGCTACCACCCGGAGGCCGCTATAACGGTGCTGATACAGTTCTATTGTGCCCGCTACCTCCTGTATCACTCCCTGCAGTACCCCGGACAGGATGGAGCTCTCGGTATCGGCGCCGGTGAGCAGGTCCAGTGTCTCCTGCCGGTACGCATCCCACTCTATATATGGCAAGCGGGATGTATAGTGCTCCAGCGCGCGAAACCGCATGGTGATGCCTGGTGAGATGGCCCCCCCGTGATAGCCCTGCTCATCTATAAAGTTGTAAGTGATGCAGGTGCCGGCAGCTATGACCAGTACCGGAGCACCGGGAAACAGCGCCTGTGCTGCTACTGCGAGAGTGATCCTGTCTGCCCCAAGTGTCTCAGGCGTCTTATACCGGTTGGCTATGGGCAGCGGTGTAGCAGGGGATAGCAGTGCGGAGTGTATATTATGTTTTTTTAGCAGATCGGTCACGCTGCTGTGGTCTGCCACTGAGGCTATCAGGGCATTTTGCAAAGGAGTGCCTTGACCGAGCCATTTTGCCAGCATATCGATACCTGCACCGGAGTGTATCATATCTGATCGGTCAAAAATGGCAAACTTCATGGCCGTATTGCCTATATCCACTACTAGCTGCATACTGACGAAAATACTAGGATTTGCCTAAAGTCCCTGCTGTAATAAGGAGGCATACAATGCGGCGCCGCGCCGATCGTTTACCTAAAGAGACTTGTCGCTGGCTTTTTTAATTTTGCCCCCATGTATCGATACAATTCTGGCAATAGGCCGATCAATACCAATAGTGCGGTATTTTACCTGATCGCGGTTAATATTGCCTTTTTTACAGCGACTAATGTTTTACCCTTTATCTTTCCCTATGGTGGAGGGTTGCTGGCCATGCATTACCCTTCATCGGATTACTTCCGTCCGTGGCAGATCATTACCCACATGTTCATGCATGCCAATTTTGGCCACATAGCTTTCAATATGCTTGGGTTATACATGTTTGGCGAGATACTGGAGCGCGTATGGGGTACCAAGCGCTTTGCAGAGTTTTATATCCTGACTGGCCTGGGTGCTGTATTGCTGCATACGCTAATACAGGGTATTGAGATATTCAATATGACGGGCTCATTTGCTCCGGCCGGGCTGCTACAGATAGCGGACCCGCGGGTAGCCACTGCAGTCAATGTGCCGCTGGTGGGTGCCTCTGGTGCCGTATTTGGCTTGCTCACAGCTTTTGCACTACTATTCCCCAATACGGAGCTTTTCCTCATGTTTGTCCCTATACCGGTCAAGGCTAAATATGCTATCGGTGTCTATGTCATATATGAGCTGATCAGCGGGGTGAGCAATAATCCTGCTGACCACGTAGCCCACTTTGCGCACCTGGGTGGCGCCCTGATGGGATTTATCATCATACGCATCTGGAGCCGAAACCGTAATGTACTCTACTGATCATGCTGAGAAACATCTGGAGCGATATCGTACATCAGTTTAGGATGGGTAGTGTGATCATCAGGATCATTATTATCTGCCTGGCGGTTTTTATCGGTATGGAGACACTCCATATCATCCTGTGGAGCACGCAGAGAGATGATCTCTATACTACTGTTTTCCGCTGGCTGGCTCTGCCATATGACCTGTCTGTGCTGGCCGTGCGTCCATGGACCATCATCACCTATATGTTCCTGCATGCGGGTGTCGGCCATATCCTTTATAATATGCTCTGGCTATATTGGTTTGGTGAGATATACCAGCTCTATATGCGCGAGCGCCGCGCGCTGGCAGTATTTATCGGTGGTGGATTGGCCGGTGCCGCGCTGAGTATCGCGGCCTATCATATACTTCCTCCGCTGCGCCCTTTGATACCGGCTGCCACACTCGTAGGAGCATCTGCCGGTATAGAGGCCATCATGTTTGCAGCTACGGCGCTCAACCCTGACCACCGTGTCAGGCTATTCATCATCGGCGAGGTCCCACTCAAGTTTGTGGCTATTGGGGTATTTATACTCAACTATGTAGCCATCACCTATGGCAATGCTGGTGGAGAGATAGCTCATATCGGCGGAGCAGTGTTTGGCTTTACCTATATCAAATCCCTGCAGGCGGGTACGGATTGGTTTAGTTTCCTGGATAAAATAGGGAGGCTATTCAACCGCAGCGGGCGCAATATGAAGGCTACGCATGTGAGCCGAGGTGCAGCCGCCGCCGCTAAATCAGAGCGTCCCTCATCCGAGCAGAAGAAGCTGGATGAGATCCTCGATAAAATATCCAGGTCAGGCTACAACAGCCTCTCCAAGGAGGAGAAGGATTTCCTTTTTAAGTATAGCAACAGGTAGCTATCTCACCGGGCGGGCACGCAGTGCTTTCCAAAACTCTGCCTGCGGCCGCCGCAACTCAAGGTCGTGCGGATCTGCGGTGCGGATACTTTCTTCCTTCAGCGCTGCGTTTTCAGCATCAAATACCATGATCTGCTCCTTTGTGAAGGTCTGCCGCTCCTCTGGAGGAGTGATCAGCTGAAAGCCCAGCCGCTCCAGCATATCACCGGCCACACTCTCATAGATCACCAGGTCTTTCCGCGTCATTTCTTTCAGAAATTTGCCGGTATTGTCTTTCATGATCGGCTTGGTCAGGTTTTCCCACATATGTCCTGACACAGCCGTCCGCTGAGATTCGGATGATTTGTAATATTCTAATACACCGTCACTATATGGCAGCGAAAATTTATCGCAGATATGATGTATATGTGCTGTGGGCTCTGCTGTCAGCTCCTCGTAGCGCAGCGCCACATACCGATCAGCAGAGATAGTAGCCAGAAAATCCAGCGCCTGCTGCTGGTCCTGACGCCATTTTTGAGCCAGGTGGTACACGTGCTTTTCACCCACTATAGCCTTGCGGAATGACAAGGCTACATCACGTCCATCGCGGTATAGATAGATGACAAAAGGCCATATACCCTCTGCTGCGTAGTGGTCCACATACGCTACTGTCTCCAGGCTCTTGCAGCACCAGGTATCCAGCCCGTGTGAGATACACTGCAGCTCATGTATCCGTATGAAGATCTCTAATAGAGAGCGTCGCCGGCACATATCCCAGATCCGCTGCCGGTCCAGCACCGCACCCTCCCAGGGCACAGGATTCAGTTCTATCACTCTGCATACATCATCTATCAGCTGAGTGAAGTTATTATCTACCGTAAGATCGCCGTAGCGATCCAGCAGGGGATAAAAATTCAGCAGGATATGCGGCGGATGTGGTGCAAAAACGCCCGGCAGCTGGCTCAGCATCAGCCGGAGCAGGTTTGATCCTGACCGCTGAGTGCCGATCATCTGTATGGCCTTGATAATGGACGACATATGAAATTAAAGTTGCACGATTGTAGCAAAAAATGCAAAGCTGCCCGGATAAAGTTGGTCAATGCCTTTATTCTTTCCGTGAATATCACCGGGTTCATCTTTTTCTACTTGTGCCAATACTTCTTAAATGACAAAAGCATGACGAGGTACAGATTTGCATAGATGCCGGTACATGGTATATTTGCCCTATGTCTATCCAGGTCACAGGTCTCACTAAAGTATATGGCGCTCAGCGCGCTGTAGATGATATTTCCTTTGAGGTAAACAAAGGCGAGATCCTTGGCTTCCTGGGACCAAATGGCGCCGGCAAGTCTACAACTATGAAGATACTTACCTGCTTCATTCCCCAGACCACTGGCCGGGCGCTGATCTGCGGGCAAGACACCATGACGGACTCCATAGAGGTGCGCAAAAAAATAGGCTACCTGCCAGAGAGCAATGCACTCTACTATGATATGTATGTGCAGGAGTACCTCGAGTTTATGGCGGGCCTGCACAAGCTGGGCGATAAGACAAAGCCACGCATAGAGGCTATGATAGAAGCCACCGGCCTCACTGCCGAGCGCCGCAAGCTGGTAGGCCAGCTCTCAAAGGGCTACAAACAGCGCGTGGGCCTGGCACAGGCCATGCTGCACGACCCGGAGGTGCTGATACTGGACGAGCCGACATCAGGCCTCGACCCCAATCAGCTCATAGAGATACGTGAGCTGATCCGGAGCCTGGGCCGCAATAAGACGGTCATATTCTCCTCGCACATCATGCAGGAGGTGCAGGCCGTGGCAGACCGTATCATCATTATCAATAAGGGCAAGATCGTAGCCAATGATACCGCTGCAGCGCTGCAAAATAAACTCAACAATGAGGTCACGGTCATAGCAGAGTTCAAACAAAAAGTAGAGCGTGCACTACTGGGCGAGCTGAAAGGTATCAAGCACTATGAGCAGATGAAGGATGGCCGCTGGAGCTTTGTATCATCTGGCCAGGGAGACCTGCGTGAGGATATCTTCCTCTTTGCCAAAAATAAGAACCTGACCTTGCTCGGCCTGGAGCGTGAGCAGTTTTCACTTGAGGAGGTATTCAAACAGGTGACACAAAAGAATTGAAAAAGGAGCACCTGCCACAGAAAGTATGCGTGGCCTGCGGGAGGCCATTCACCTGGCGCAAAAAGTGGGAACGTGTGTGGGATGAGGTCAAATATTGCAGTGACCGATGCCGCAAGGTAAAGAAGGCTCAGCCCTGATACCTGCCTAGCCGCTCTTCCAATGCCTTGAAGCGGTACTCAAAAATTGCCTCGACCTGCTTCTTTATAAATAGTGCGTGAGCTATATCTCCTAGTATGCCTAGTGGTGGCTCATAGTTTACGATATCGGTCATCTCTATACCGCCAGGTATCGGTTTGAAAAAATGCTGGTGGTGCCACATAGCATAAGGCCCCTTGCGCTGCTCATCTATGAAGTACTCCCCCTCGCGCACATGGGTGATCTCCGTCATCCAGAATAGTGGGATGCCTGCCACGGGGCTTACTTTATAAGTGATGACTTGCCCTGCATACATGGGGCCTACTTCATTTAGTATGCGGAAATTCATATACGCTGGCGTGATGGCCTGCAGGTTGTGCGGAGAGGAGAAAAAATCCCAGGCAGTGGGGATATCTATCGGTAGTCTCTGTGTGCGTGTCAGGGAGTAGCAGCTCATGTAGTGGTAACAGGCTACAAGGTAAAAAGGTTCTGCCTACATCAGGATCATGCTGCCCTCTCCCAGCGCCACTTTGAGCTTCTCGGAGTCGAGACGGGTGCTTTTGATATTGATGTACCGCAGGCCTTGTATGGCGGGGATAGAGGTCAGGCTTTTATTGAAGCTGATATCGAGTACATCCAGCTGCAGTTGGCCAAACTCATCCTGCAGCTTCGTAAAGTTGTTGTAGCTAAGGTCGAGATTATGGAGGCTTGCCATCTTGAAGAAAGCGGGAGGAAATGCAGTGATCAGGTTCTTGGTCAGTACGAGTCGCTTCAGGTGGCTGAGTTTGTCTATGTCTTTTGGGAGTTCCTTGATAGTGCCATAGCCCAGATCCAGATCGGTGAGCTGCGTGAGCTGTAGCAGCTCTGTGGGGAAGGTATTGATCTGATTGGCAGAGAAATTAAGCTCCGAGAGGGTAGTAATGGTAGCCACCTTTTTTAGCTCAGACGCAGGTGTAGTGAATGGATTGGCGTCCAGCCGTATGATGGTGAGTGAAGAGAGCCCTGACATATCCGCTGGCAGTGTGGTCAGTGCATTGTTATTCAGGTAGAGCTTCTTTAGTTTCTTTAGTTTAAAGAGTTGTGGAGGCAGAGAGGTCAGGTCATTGTATGATAGGTCCAGTGACTCCAGGTTTACCAGTTTGGTGATATCCTCTGGCAGTTGCTTCAGGTCCTGGCCTTTCAGACTCAGGCTGATCACTGCGGGTGCGCTGGCCAGTGCCTGAGGCAGGTTGGTGTACACTTTCTCTACACGCGATGCGCTGATATGCAGCACGGCAGCTATGAGCAAAGCAAAAAAGAAGAACCTTTGTGTCATGATCTTGAAAAGATCATACGAAAAAACAAGGGGCTTGGTTGCAGAAAGCAGCCATATCCTGCGATGTGTTTACAAGTGTATTGGTGTATGCAAATGCCACTCATTGACATGCGTTAGTTAAAAGGAGTTGGAAATTCAGGCAATTTGTTTGTTTTGCCCGCTGTGAAGTGGATGCAGTACAGCCTCGTGGCGGTTTTCTTTCTGACAGTTGTTTTCTCGTGTCATAATCGTACCCAGCCTAAAGCTGCTGCGGTGGTCGCCCCTGTATGCAAAAGTCCAGAATGCCTAGACTCCCTGCACGTGCTGCAGGGACTAATGTACCATCGTCTCGATAGCCTCTTCCTGCGCAGGCACAAGGCTGGTTTTAACGGCAATGTACTCATCCTGAAAGGCAACCGCATCCTGTACAAGGCCTGTTTCGGCTATTGCAACTATAAAGAAAAGGATACGCTGAATGCACAAACCCCTTTTCAGATCGCATCCAGCAGCAAGCCTTTTACTGCCAGTGCAGTATTGCGCCTGGTAGATGAAGGCAAGCTAAGCCTCACCGATACATTGGGCAAGTTCTTTCCGGGATTCCCTTACCACGGCATCACAGTCTCTATGCTCTTGTCACACCGCAGTGGCCTGCCTAACTACCTCTACTTTGGCGACAAGCTCTGGAAGAGCAAGGAATACCTGACCAATGATGCACTCATTGATCTTTTTATGAAGAATAAGAAGATAGAAGGCACCTCCCGGGCTGGTACCCACTTTCAATACAACAATAGCAACTATGCGCTCCTGGCCTCTATCGTAGAGCGGGTCAGCGGGCAGAAGTTCCCAGAGTATATGAAGACGACTTTTTTTGAGCCACTGGGAATGAAGAATACATGGATACGTGATGTGACCAATGACAAGTCGGAACGCAAACACGCCATCAGCTACAATTCAAAGTGGGAGGCACAAAAGGAAGACCCTTATGACGGCATCTACGGAGATAAGAATGTCTTCTCTACGGTAGAGGATATGATGATCTGGGACCATGCTTTCTATGAGCATACTAATCTGAGTGCAGCTATGCAGGAGGAGGCTTATACCCCGCGCAGCCTGGAACACAAGGGGGTACGAAACTATGGCTACGGCTGGCGACTGATGAAGCAGCCCGATGGCAGCAGCCTGATCTACCACAATGGCTGGTGGCATGGCAATAACACCGTCTTCTACCGCTACCTGCCGGATACGCTCACGGTCATCATTCTCAGCAACCGCTACAACCGTGGCGTGTATGACATACAGCCAGTATTTAATATCCTGAGCGCGCGCAATGATACTGCCGCCTGGAAAGAAGATGAGTAGCAGCCCCGGGTCAGAATCTGACGTGTACTAGCTGCCTGATGTCAAAAAAGCGACTCTACCAGCTGTTGTATCTTGCTGATGCTGATCACTTCTATTTTAAACTTGGAAGTGTCTATGCCCTTGTGGCTGTACTTGGAGATAAAGATCTGGTCAAAGCCCAGCTTGTCTGCCTCTGCTATGCGCTGCTCTATGCGATTCACTGCGCGTATCTCGCCGCTGAGGCCTACCTCTGCTGCAAAGGCGATCTTCGCTGCTACTACTTTGTCCTCATAGGAAGAGATGAGGGCTGCGATCACAGCGAGGTCTATAGCAGGATCATCTACGTACATACCTCCTGCTATATTGAGGAAGACATCCTTGGTGCCAAAGCGGAATCCTGAGCGCTTCTCCAGTACTGCGAGCAGCATGCCCATCCGCTTTACATCAAAGCCCGTAGCTGAGCGCTGCGGTGTACCATAGAAGGCCGGGGTGACGAGTGCCTGCGTCTCTATCAGGAAGGGGCGCATACCCTCTATCATCGCGGCGATAGTGATGCCACTAGGCTGCTCATCACGATGCGTGAGTAGTATCTCAGATGGATTGAGCACGGGACGGAGGCCGGTGCCCTGCATCTCGTAGATACCTATCTCAGAGGTAGAGCCAAAGCGGTTCTTGATCGTGCGCAGGATTCGATAGGTATAGTTGCGGTCACCCTCAAACTGCAGAACGGTATCTACGATATGCTCCAGCGTTTTCGGTCCCGCTATCGAGCCATCCTTAGTGATATGCCCTATGAGGAAGATGGGGATATGCGACTCCTTGGCAAAGCGCTGCATCTCACCTGTACACTCGCGTATCTGAGAGATGCTGCCGGGAGTAGACTCTATATAGATAGAGTGCAGCGTCTGCACAGAGTCTACGATGATCAGGTTCGGCTCCAGCTCATGTGCATGCTTGAAGATGGACTGTGTATTGGTCTCCGTGAGTACGTAGCAGTCATTGTTGGTCACACCCATGCGGTCTGCGCGCATCTTGATCTGCCGGTCGCTCTCCTCGCCACTCACGTAGAGGATCGTCTTGCCACTAAGATTGGCTGCGAGTTGCAGCATCAGTGTTGACTTGCCTATGCCCGGCTCGCCGCCTATCAGCACCAGAGAGCCAGGTACGATACCGCCGCCCAGCACTCGATCCAGCTCTGTATCATGTGTGACGAGACGCACGGTCTGTGTCTCAGAGATATTCTGCAGCGCTACCGGCACGACATCACTCTTGGGTGAGAAGCCCCGCTCCTTAGAGCGCTCCTCCTCCCGGTTGATGACCTCTTCTACGTAGGCATTCCACTCGCCGCAGACGGGGCATTTGCCCAGCCACTTCGGGCTCTGATTGCCACAACTCTGACAGATGTATAGGGTGCGTGATTTTGCCATGATCTTATTGGCGGTGAAGATAGGTATTTAGTGCGCAAGGAATTTGCGTAGTGGAAGAGTCTATTCCCCGATTAGATTATTTAATACTTCCATTGTATGAATGAAGTCTTTGCGGTCATTGGTTGCTATTTGCTTTTGCTCGAAGACAGGCTCAAATGCTTCGTTAGTTGAAAAAACGTGATTCGTGACTACATACAGGCCTGTGGTACGACTAGTTGGAGGATATACATTGTCGATACCTTTATCTAACTCCCCTTTATCGTACATGCCAACACATGAAAAGCAAATAGTTTTTAGCCTCACTCCTATAGACTTATCAATACTATTCGTCTGCTCTAGAGATTTAATAACCATGTCACCATTTAAGAAAGGATATTCTAATGCAACTTTCAGTCTGAAGCAAGTATCTCCCTTCATCGCGAAGCCATTCATCTCATATCCCATTTTGCCACTACCATAATCCCAATTCCTAATAAGTATCAAACTGTCCCATCCCATGCTTCGCTTGACCAGGTCCTCTGTAAAGGGGATTTCAAAATGGCTGCAAATGCTTTCTTTTACTTCAATAAAGTCTTGCCTGTCTTGTGTAGGTAAATAGGGCTGATAATATTCTGGAACGTACGCCAACAGGTTTCTGTGTTTACTATTCGTCTTTACAAAGAGGACGCTAGTGCCGGCGTCGCTAGCGCTGCAGCATTCTGGTTTTGCGTTGAGAGAATCGTTATTAAAATGCAACACGGAGGAGAACTTAATTTGTCTGATCGCCTGAATTGTCAGGCTATCCTGTTCCAGCGTTTCCTCTATACTGCCAAACTGCGGGTCATCAGATGCAAAGCCTTTTGCGTTACCGCCTTCTTTAAGGGTCAAACGAATCTTATAAACGCGTCCGTGATTCACCCCATATCCTCCTATTTTATTTTCTCTACGCATGCCGTTAGTAGATAGGAAGTAAAATAAGATTACGCTATCATACCCATTGACATATTGCGGTATAGCTCTTTGGATATTAGGATAATATTGAGCTTGTGCATTGATACAAATTACCCAGGCGACTAGGAGCATTAAAACGTTTTTCATCTGATCATTGGTTTGATATCCAACTTACCTACTTTCTACCTTATCAAATATACGCTGCATCACCAGCGCGGTGTAGCACTCGCCCTCCATGTAGTCTACGAAGGTGCCATAATCTATCATCTCGTGCAGGTCCATCACATTTACGTACTTCACTGCGTCTACCGCATCTTCGAGTTTCATGGTGGCGAGAGTCGCATTCGTCTTTGCCACATAGATATCGGTGAGGGCACTCGTGCGCTTCACGCGGGAGATGAACTTGAGATCAGATGGCTGTAGTGTGATACCTAGCTCTTCCTGCACCTCTCTCACGGCCCCTGTTTTGCTGTCTTCGCCGCTGATCAGGGAGCCGCCGGTGGTGGCCCATTTGCCAGGCATCCAGAAGACGTGTGGGGCGCGCTGCTGTATCAGCACCTCGCCTTTGTCATTGTAGAGCCAGATGTGTACTACGATGTGGTATTTGCCGGCAGGCAGTATAGCATCGGTACGTTCCATCACCTCGCCGGTTGGCTTGGCGTTTTCATCATAGATGTCCCAGAGTTCTGTCATTATTTTCCTTTACGTTTTACTTCTATCTCCGGCTTCTCTACCGGCTCCTCGTAGCCCAGTCGGGCGTAGTTCTTGAGCGTCTTGACGGTGATCTCAGAGGCGGCGATCACGGAGTCTATCTGTTTGATCTTCTTGAGCAGGTCTTTGGTACCCTTGTACTCTGCCTCCATCCTGAGCAGGTAGTCAAAGTTGACTGCATCGGGCAGCAGCAGCACACCCCTATTCTTA
>CAZNDJ010000004.1:38817-87109 GCA_964571705.1 uncultured Chitinophagaceae bacterium | reverse complement strand
GATCCAAATGCCCCTGAGATCAAGTTTGAAACCAAGAATATAGACTACGGCAAAGTAGTAAAGGGTGACGAAAACAATGCTACCCGCTACTTCAAGTTCAAGAACGTAGGTAAGTCTCCACTGATCATCTCCAGCTGCCATGGCTCATGCGGCTGTACAGTACCACAGTGCCCTACTGAGGCTATCCTGCCAGGCAAGGAGGGCTCTATCAAGGTTCACTATGACATCAACCGTCTCGGCAACTTTACCAAGACTGTGACCGTAACATCTAATGCTAAGAACAACAACGAAGTACTCCAGATCAATGGTGTAGTAGAAGAGAAAGCAGGTGCAGCTAACGCTACTCCGGCTCCAGCTCCGGCTCCGGCCACTACTCCGGCTCCTACTCCTAAGAAGTAACAGCCTGATCGTAATAAATCATCAAAGACGGGTCTCCTGATAGGGACCCGTCTTTGTTTTTAGTATTTTTGCAGCGCCATGAGCACGACACTGACTGACATACGCAAACTATCTAAAGAGGACATAGCCGCTGCCTTTGTGGCAATGGGTGAGCCTAAGTTTCGCGGCGTGCAGGTGTATGAGTGGCTGTGGCAGAAGTCAGTGCGGTCATTTGATGAGATGACCAACCTCTCCAAGCCGCTGCGCGAAAAGCTCAAAGAGAAATACCTGCTGCGGGCAGTGAGTGAGCAGATAGTACAGCAGAGCAAGGACGGGACGCTAAAGCTAGGCATGAAGCTATTTGACGAGCGCATGGTAGAGGGTGTGATGATACCCGATGGTGAGCGCAATACAGCCTGTGTCTCCTCTCAGGTAGGCTGCTCGCTGGCTTGCACCTTCTGCGCTACGGGTATGCTGAAGCGGGAGCGCAATCTGGACTTTGGCGAGATATACGACCAGGTAGTGATCATCAACCAGCGTGCGATAGAAACTACCGGCAGGCCCCTGACCAACATAGTCTATATGGGCATGGGAGAGCCACTGCTAAACTATGACAACGTGATGCAGAGCATCCGCCTGATCACCTCTCCGGCCGGTCTGCATATGTCTCAGAAGCGTATCACGGTCTCTACCTCGGGCATCTGCCGGGGCATAGAGCGCCTGGCCGATGAGGAGATGAACTTCAATCTCGCGCTGTCACTCCACGCAGCTACGGATGAGAAGCGCGACCAGATCATGGATATCAATCGCTCAAATCCACTGCCGGAGCTGGTGAAGTCCCTGAACTACTTTCATGATAAGACGGGCAACAAGGTGACCTTTGAGTATATCCTCTTCGATCACTTCAATGACTCTATAGAAGATGCGGATCACCTGATAGAACTGACGAAGCAGGTGCCGGCCTTTGTCAATCTGATAGAGTATAACAATGTGGATGGTGTGACACTCCGCCGCGCTAAACCGGATAGAAGAGATGCATTTGTAGCACACCTGCGCAATAACGGCGTGAGCGCTGCTGTGCGCCGCAGCCGGGGCAAAGATATCGATGCCGCCTGTGGCCAGCTAGCGAATAAGGAAGAGAAGGCGGCTTCTTAAATTAAACTTCTTTCAGTTCTTTCAGGGCATTCATAGCCGCATTCTGCTCGGCTACCTTCTTGCTGTAGCCTTCGCCTTTGGCTATCACCTTACCATCTATCTCGAGGCAGACGATGAAGTAACTGCGGCGGTTGCGGTTTTGCTCCTCGGTGGCTTTGAACTCAATGGTCTTGCCCTCGCGCTGGATGTAGTGGTACATCTTGCTCTTGAAGTCTACGTCTGTGACCTCCAGGTCATCTACATCTATCAGGTCGCGCAGTACGCGCTTGAATACAAACTGTTTGGTCGGCTCGAAACCTGCATCGAGATAGAGGGCACCGATCAGCGCCTCAAAGGTGTTGCCACCGATGTCTTTGGGCATACCGGTCATGATCTTCTTATTGAGGTTGATCTTGTCGAGCAGGCCCAGCTTTTGAGCGGTCTCATTGAGCGTCTTGCGATTTACGATCTTGGCGCGCAGCTCGGTGATGAAGCCTTCCTCTTTGTAGGGATACTTCTTGTATAGAAACTCGGCCACGAGCATATCCAGTACAGAGTCTCCTAATAGCTCCAGGCGCTCATTATTATCCTTTGCATCGCCGAAGAGAGAGCGGTGATTGAATACCTGCTGATAAAGTTTGATATTGGAGGGAGTGATGCCCGTAGCGGAGCGGACGTAGCGGATCAGTTCTTTGTCAGAGGAAAAAACAAAATTATAAACCTGTCGTAGCAAGGACATAAGCAGCCTATTGTCTCATCAGATACCAAAATAGTGAATCATCGATGATCTCTGATGTTTTCTAATGTGGATATTAGAGATTTATGCTGTTTTTTCCAAAACGTTCCAAATAAAAAATCCCGCTCCATGGGTATAGAGCGGGATAGTATGGTGTCATTACCTCCGGGATCAGTTTACCTTACGGCCCTTGGCTACGCGCTCATCCTTTTGATAGTTAGCTATCTTGCGGATATCTATGAGCAGGATGGCATCTGCGCTCTCAGGAGAGGTATAGTATTTATTGCCCGCATAGTTTACCGTGCCTATTTTACCCTTCCAGTCACTGGCCAGCAGTACGTATGCATTGAACCTGCCCGGATTAGTACCGAAGCGCAGGTAGTGGTCGTCGCCCTTCTCAAAGCTCACCTCAAACTTGCCATCATCATTCCTGACCAGCACGCCCGGCGTACCGCTACGGATGATGATCTCTTCTACCTTCTCGCCATTGATGATCCTGATCTTGCCATCGGCTATCTGAGTGCTGCCGTTGTCGGCTATTTTGTGCTGCAGTACTATGGGATCAGATACATAAAACTGGATGTGCTTCAGCTGGTCGTCATTGAGGTTATACTTGGTACGTACGGCATCAGAATACGGCACAAGGTTTTTGCAGCTGCTCATGGTGAGCATGGCTACGGCTGCTATCAGGATATATTTCATTTTGGTCATTGTTTCTGGTTTTTTAAAATGCTGCTAAGTTGTACTTATTTCCATAGGACAGGAAAATTTTAGGAGAGTTTAATAACCCCTCTAGGCTATCCTGTTGCCGTCCTTGTCGAATATCTGTACACCATTATCCGGCCGTGACGGCTGAGTGGTGCTACGCACAAATCGTTCCAACAGGCTGTTAAGAAATGATAATAATATACTGAAGAAGAAAGCCCACCACCAGCCATCTACCCTGAAGCCGCCATTGGGCACAAGCCATGCGGCCAGTTGTATCATTGCAGTATTGATGATCAGGATAAAAATGCCGAGGGTCACGATAGTGACCGGAAGGGTAAAGAATATCAACAATGGCCGCACGGAGGCATTGAGCAGGGCGAGTACGACCGCTACCAATACTGCGTAGCCAAAGCTCTCTACGTGTACACCGCCTGTCAGCACGTAAGAGGCCAATACAAATACTGATATCGAATTGATAAACAGCTTGAGAATAAAGTCTTTCATGTCAGAATGTATATGCAAATCTTATGCTAAAGACGGACAATATCTAATGAAATTTGACATAGCTGGCAAATAGAGCTAGTCCTCACCCTGCCAGTCCGGTCCGCGCTGTGATGGTGGTATATGCTCCCGCAGCTTCCGCCAGAAGTAGTGAGCATCAAAGAAGCCTACGGCTTTATCGATTAGCCTGCCTCTTGGGTCATAGAAATAGATAGTAGGCAGCTGCTCTACATGGAATAGGCGGCTATTGACCTCCAGGTCGTCAAAATTTTCGAGATCAATGTAGTAGGCCAGATAGTTATCATTGACCAGCGAGGCGATCTGCGGATTGGTGAAAACCTCCTTCTTGATCCGCTGGCATGGCACACACCAGGAGGCGGTGAAGAGGATGATGTATGGCTTATTCTCAAAGCGCACCAGCTCAGAGAATGTGTCATATGGCATGTGCACGAACCGTACCGTATCACGGCCCGCCACTGCGGCAGTATCCTGCGCCATAGCTGGCACAGAGAGCCATAGCAGCAGACACAGCACCATATACCTCATGCGGCTAAACTACGGCTTTTGGCCGAAGGGCAGCTACTATTTGTGCTGCTCTATGACCTGGCGCAGCTGCTCTGCCGGCACTACTCCGGATTGCCTCCAGAGCGTCTTGCCATTTTTGAAGAGGATCAGCGTGGGTACGCCCTGTATCTGATAGGCGGCAGATGCCTGCGGGTTTTTGTCCACATCTATCTTTACGATACGTACGCCGTCTCCTACCATGTCTTTGAGCTGTGAGAGGATCGGTGCCATCATCTTGCACGGGCTGCACCACTCTGCTGAGAAATCTACCAGTACCGGCTGGTCTGAGCTGATCAGGTCATTGAAGTTTCCCTTTTCCATATCTGCGTCTTTGTCTTTTTAGTTATTAAAAGTTGGAGCCGGAGGCATACCTGTGTGGAGCTATTCTATCACCCTCCCCCATTTCCTCACTATCCCTAAGGCAGATACCCCAGGCATCCAAACAACCAATCCCGTGCCCGAGTTGCCATCGCCACTTTGTCAGGGCAAAACCGGCAGGGGGGTGGTATCCCTCTTTATTATTTACTGCTCTCGCTATGTGCGTGCTGCCAGGCGGCATAGCCCCCACGCAGGTCATATACACAGCGGAATCCCTTGTGCTTCATGATGCGTGCCGCAAATGGTGAGCGATGGCAGGTCTGGCAGTAGAGAAATGCCGTCCTGCTCCTGTCCAGCGTATCTACATCCTCCCCGTAGTGGAAGGCGAAGAAGTCGTAGTTTCTGGCACCTGCCATATGCGATCTATCATACTCTCCGGGAGTCCGCACATCTATGAGATAGCGGTCACCCGAGACTCTCAGCAGGCTGTCATAGACGGCAGGCGAAACCTTGCAATAGGTAAAGCCCCCTGTGCTTCTGACAGTGAAACAACCCTGCAGACCTGGCACCAGCACGATGCTCAGCAGTATCACGACGGCATACCGCATGTTATTTCTTGTCGTCCGTATTGATACCAAATGGCAGGTAGAGCGGGCAGACTCCTATGATGCTGGTCAGCACAAAGATGCCTCCTACCGCCAGCAGGCCTATAGCTACCGGGCCACTCAGCATACCGGTGAAATATAAAGCGACGATGACCAGCGCTACGATCACTCTGAGCACACGGTCCAGATTTCCCATATTCCTTTTCATCTACATGGATTTTATACTGCAAAGGAACAAAGCCCGCAGCGCACGGACGGGAACAAATGTTACCTAATTCCGGTCTTATAAAAGCTCGATGGTGTGGCGGCCCAGCTTGAGCAGGCCCTTCTGCTCCATGGTACGCAGCAGGCGGCTGATAGCCTCGCGGTGAGTGTGCAGCTCGTCTGCTATCTCCTGGTGGGTGATGTAGAGGGCCTTTGTATTGAGCGCCTTGGCACGCTCGCGCAGGTAGTGCAGGAGCTGTTTATCCATATTGCTAAAGGCGATAAGGTCTACCACAGACAGCAGCTCCGCAAATCTATTGCCGTAGGTATTATTGATAAACTGGCGCCACTCCGGGTAGCGCGACCACTCATCTATCATCTGCACCGGCACCAGCAGGATATCCGTATCATCTTCTGCTACTGCCCGCACAGGGCTTTTGCGGCCCGCCTGGCAGCAGTTGAGCGCCATGGCACAGGTCTCACCGGGATAGAGATGGTAGAGGAATACCTCATTGCCATCTTCATTCTGCCTCATGATACGGATAGCACCCCTCGTCACGATAGGTACGAAGTGTATATCGTCTCCGGGAGACATCATCACCTGGTCTTTGTCCAGATGCCGCGGCCGGCAGTACTTATTCAGCTCTTCATTGAGCTTTGAGTCTTTAAAAAATGAGGCGGTCGTCTCAGTCATAGCTATTTCAAAATTAAGCAAATAACCCCGGCCGGGGCCTTCCGTTTTTCAGTCCATCATTTTTGTATTAAAGTTGCACCCCATATGGCGGGAGGACGCAAAAACAAGAAAAAGAAGATAGCAGAGGTCAATACCCTGCCCAATGTATTTCAGTGCCCAGAGTATCATGAGACGCAGCTCTATGACGCATCGGGCCAGCGGCTGGACCTGAAAGGCCACTGGAATGAACTCGTCTTCAAAAACAACCATCCGATCACACTGGAGCTGGCCTGCGGCAAAGGGGATTATACTGTAGCCCTCGCTGCGCGCTATCCTGATCGCAACTTCATAGGCGTAGATATCAAGGGCCCGCGCATCCATGCCGGCGCCAAGCATGCGGTAGAGCAGGACCTGCACAATGTGGCCTTTGCGCGCATCAAGATCCAGAACATCCTGAATTTCTTTGGCACAGGTGAGATAGATGAGATATGGATCACCTTTCCTGACCCGTACCCCAAGGACCGCCATGAGAAACACCGCCTGACCTACAAAGACTTCCTGGCCAAATACCAGCAGGTGCTAAAGCCTGGTGGTGTGGTCAACTTTAAGATGGATGACATGGATATGTTTCACTATACGCGTGACAGCGCACTGGCTTTCGGCTGTGAGATGCTCTACTACCAGGAGGATATCTACAGCGCCCCACTGGAGCGCGAGGAGCTATCCATCAAGACATTCTACGAGAAGCAGCACATAGCAGACGGCCGCAAGATCAACTATCTGCGTTTCCGCTTTAAGTCTTAGCTTTAGCTATATAAAACCACACTATGCCCAAGAAGCCAGAGAAGCCAAAAGAAGTACAATACTCTCCGGAGTCTTATTCCTTCTTTGAGAATGTCTGGGAAGTAGCCAGGCTGGTGCCCAGGGGCCGGGTGACATCCTATGGCGCTATAGCACGCTACCTCGGCACCGGCAGGTCTGCCCGTATGGTAGGC
Source organism: uncultured Chitinophagaceae bacterium (assembly GCA_964571705.1). Classification (GTDB taxonomy): domain Bacteria; phylum Bacteroidota; class Bacteroidia; order Chitinophagales; family LD1; genus UBA1941. The sequence continues at coordinate 80,293 of CAZNDJ010000004.1, read as the reverse complement.
TGGGCTATGAATGCCGTAGATAAGTCTAAGCTAAAAGTACCTGCCCACCGCGTGGTCAACTCTCAGGGACTACTCACCGGCAAGCACCACTTCAAAACACCCGATCTCATGCAGGAGCTGCTGGAGAAAGAGAAAGTAAAAGTCAAAAACGATCAGGTGGTGGATTTCAAAAAGCTCTTCTGGGATCCGATGAAAGAGCTGGAATTATGATCTACTAGCTGCTGATTATCAGCATATTTATCAGTCAAGGCTGTTAAATTTCGTGTCAAATTTCGGTTAATTGCATTGACCGACAATTAGTTATCGTTCGTTTACACAAAACAACCGTTCGTTTATAGATTTTTCTCATTTTTGCCGGTAAACAAACAGGCAAAATGAAGAAACAATTATTCTCCCTGCTCACATGTATCGGTATGTCACTGGCCTCTATGGCTCAGACGGCTGTACCTAATGGTGAGTACGAAAACTGGCAGAATGTAGGCCAATCTACCGAAGAGCCTACCAACTGGAACTCCAACAAAACCGGTGGCGGCTTTGCTACCAGCGGGCCGCAGACCTGCTTTCGCGATACGAGCACGATCAATGGCGGCTCCTACTGCATGAAGATCAAGACCGGATCATACTTTGGTATCGTGGTAAATGGCTCCGGCACTACCGGCAAGGTAGAGGCTCCATCTACCAGCAAATCTGAAGGCTACATCCACACGATAGCAGGCGACCCAAGCTATTCATCTGCATTCACTGGTCGCCCGGATAGCATCGTATTCTGGTATCGCTATACCAAGGCTGGCAGCGACTATCCCAAGATCGAAACCCGCCTGCACGTAGGCAATGCCTATGCACCGGAGACACCGGTGAATGGCAACCACCCGGACAGTACGGTCAATATCGTGGCACGTGCTCTGTGGAATGGCCCTGCTAACTCTGTGGCTACATGGACCAGGATATCCATACCATTTACCTATGTAGATGCACGTACACCTCAATATATACTGGTGACGATGACCAGTACCGGTGACCAGACCGGAGGCACATCCGGATCTACCATGTGGGTAGACGGCATGACTGCTATCTACAATCCTACGCTGACGACGTCTACGACAGTCTCTACCGGACCATATTATGTATCTGCATCACAGGGCGCTTCTATCTCAGTGCCATTTACCATGACGGGCACTTTCTCTGCCGGCAATACTGTGACAGCACAGCTGTCTGACGCCAGCGGTTCTTTCGCCAGCCCGGTCACGATCGGATCAGCTACTGCTACCGCCTCTGGCACTATCACGGCTACTATACCTGCGGGTACTGCTACCGGTACCGGCTACCGTGTGCGCGTAGTATCGAGCTCACCAGCTATCACCGCCGCTAATAACGGCAGCAATATCACCATTTACCTCGTAGGCAATAGCATCGCTCCCGCTACCGCCCAGACCATCGTAGCCGGCGCAAATGGCTCAGCACTGACCGTGACCGAGACACCTGCCGCCACCTCACGCGAGTGGAAATACGCTACCACCTCAGGCGGCCCGTACAGCAGTTTCACTACAGCTCAGACAGGCACTAGCTATACACCAAGCTTTGCCACTGCTGGCACCTACTATGTGGTATGCGTATCTACCTATCCGGGAGGCCTGACCACCACCAGCACACAGGTAGTGATCAATGTAGTGAGCAATGAGATCACGCCATCTACCTCACAGAGCCTGCTGGTAGGCGTATCCGGCACTACCCTGACTGTGACAGAGACCCCGACTGCCACCTCACGTGAGTGGAAGTATGCTACTACATCAGGCGGCCCATACAGCAGCTTTGGCACCGCACAGACAGGCACTCAGTACACTCCGGTATTCAACACAGCCGGTACATACTACGTAGTATGCCAGTCGGTGATCAGCGGCGTGACGGCGACCAGCAATGAAGTGATCGTGTCTGTGGGCAATGCCACTATCACGACCTCCGCAGTCACGGGTTCGCCATTCCTCTTCAGCCCATCTGCACCTGACGCTGCGGTGAATGTACCGTACACTACCAGTGGTACTTTCAACAGTGGTAACGTATTTACTGCGCAGCTATCCGATGCTTCTGGTTCTTTTGCAGCACCGACTACTATCGGTACACGTACAGCTACTACTGCCGGCACTATCTCTGCTAGCATCCCTCATACTACACCGGCCGGCACAGGCTATCGTATCCGCGTCATCTCATCTAATCCTGCTATACTCGGCAGCGACAATGGTACAGACCTGGCGGTGGACCAGTTTCACAACTCGATCGCTCCTACCAGCAGCCAGACCATCCAGATCAATACTGCTGGTACAGCTATCACCGTGACGGCCTCACAGAGCAGCACACAGCTATGGGCCTACAGCACTACCAGCGGCTCAGGCTATACAGCCATCACACCTGCCCAGACCGGTAGCAGTTATACACCGCAGTTTGCTACACCGGGCACGTACTACGTAGTCGCAAAGTCAGTAAATCAGTACAATGATACCGTGACCAGCGGCGAGGTGATGATCACAGTGACCAATGGCACTACGCTGACCACCTCCGCAGTAGCAGGGTCTCCATTCCTCGTATCGCACAAGGCAATGGTGATGGTGACTATAAATTATACCAGCAATGCGGTATTCAACGCAGGCAATACATTCACTGCGCAGCTGTCTGACGCGAGCGGCAACTTTACCAATGCAGTAAACATAGGCCAGGTGGCCAGCACTATACCTGCTGCCATCTCTGCCCAGATACCAAACTCATCTCTGGCTGGCACAGGCTATCGTATCCGCGTAGTATCCAGCGATCCGGCACTGACAGGTACTGACAATGGCACCGACCTGCAGGTCATACCATTCGAAGTATCTGTGTCATCCCTGGCAGCGCAGCATACCTATACTCACTATGACGGCACTCCTATCTCCATCACGGAGACACATCCTGCTACCCGTGAGTGGGCATATAACTTTAATGGTAGCCAGAACTACATTTCCTTCTCACCAAAGGATACAGGCAGTGTCTATACACCGCACTTTGACCAGGCGGGTACCTATTATGTAGAGTGTACCTCGGTGAATGGCTGGAACGACAGTATCCGCACCGTAGCCATCGTGATCACTGTGACCGACTCTGTCAATATCGGAATACATGACCTGGCATCTGTTGATGCCCGCCTGTACTATACCGGCAATACGCTGGTAGTAGATATGGCTGGCTCTCAGCTGACAGCTACGAGTATAGAGCTGCTAGCTGTGACAGGGCAGACAGTACTCTCTGCACCTGTACGCAGCAGGGAGATCACTACGATACCATCAGACCTGCCGGGCGGCGTATATATCTTCCGCCTCATGACCGATCGCGGCATGATAGCCGGCAAGCTGGTCAAGCAATAAAGCTCATTGGTTTGTTTATAGTGCCCCGGTGCGCCCACCTGCGCCGGGGCTTTTTTATGCCTTATTCTTTGTGGCGCTCTCTATGGCGCGGGCGTTTTGAGCGCGCAGCCTCTGACAGAGGGTTTTGATCACTCCACGAGCTACTTCTATACGGCTTTCCATCAGTTCATAAAAAGAATCCTGATCCATACGCAGCAGCATAGCATCAGTATGTGCAATGGCATCTGCCGAACGGCTGTCTGTATCGAGCAATGAAAGCTCGCCAAATATCTCGTTCTCTTTTAATATCGCTAACTGGTGGCCTCCCTTTTCGATGCGGATCTCTCCTTTGTAGATCACATACATGCAGTTGCCGACATCTCCCGTACGAAAAATAACAGTACCCTGCTCCACGTCCGTCTCCTGCATGATACCAGCCACTTCGGTCAGCACCGTCTCCGGTGTAGCGGCAAATATATCGAGTGACTTGAGGAGGAGAACTCTCTCTATCAGCAGCAGACGCGGCTCATGGGTGAAATGGCTCATATTCTGGTATTAGATAAGTCGGAAATATACTGGCTTGTTTCTCTTAGAATGGGCTCAGCAGAGGTAGTATATATGCTGATAGCGTCTTTATTTGCTTCGCACGTCTGTGTGTCGCTATAGTACATCACTACGGATTTGGTCCAAGAGTTGTACAGAGGTGATGATAATACACGACCGATCAGATCACCGTAGGGTACCTCTACGCTTTCAGCTTTGCTCATCCGCCTCTTCTCAAATATTGCATTGAAGGAGGATGCTGTCTTTTTATCAGCAGTGAGGTCAATGATCTCGAAAGCATTGGCTATGCTCTCCTTTTTGTGAATGACAAAACCGTGGATGGCCCGGTCAATAGTTTTCCGGTCATATAAAAATGAGAGAAGATAAAGAATACGTGTACGCGCATTAGATAACTCCAATTCAAATGCCTTGATGATAGTATCATGCGACTGGGTACGCCCGGCTGCACTGATCAGGTCGATCACACTGCCGGCGAAAATGAACTCACCTTCGATGAGTCGACCCAGTGCATCCATATCCTCAGGGGCAGCAGTATAGCGACACTGATGTAATGTGACATATAGCTGGTCTGCGTAGTCCGGATACAGCGAGAGATAGGATAATAGCAGCTTTTTTGCTGCGTCAGTTCCTATTTTCCCGAGCAGTACGATGAGCTTCAGGCGCAGATCTCTGGATACTTCCGTGCGCTTTATTTGCTGATCGATAGACATGAGTGCTGCCTCACCAGCGTCCAGCCATGCCTGTATTACGATGCGCTCTGTGGCTTTGGCAGACAGGTGAGGAGCGATAGCAGCCGCCAGTTTGCTATTCTGCAAATGACCCGAGGCCCGGATGGCTGCGAGTTTCACTTGTTCACACTTGTCGTCGAGCAGCAGCAGCAGAGATGTATAAAAAGACTTTACTTTAAGCTGCCCTATGATCTCAGCGGCGATGATCCGCTCCTTTTCTGATATAGAGTCTCTCAGTTCCTGTAGTTTCTGCCCTGCAGAGACGATGGCATTGATACTGCCGTTTTTCAAGAGGCCGATGACGGATGCTTTTACCACAGTCAGATCTGTATGATCCAGATAGGCCGAGAAATCATCTACATCCTCCTCATGGCGAATGGTACAAACCGCCTGGATAGCATCTGCCATGACCAGCTGTGATGGCTGGCCGGACAAAAGAACTTCAATATCCGGGAGCAAGGTTTCGAGTTTATTTTCTCCTGCTATCGTGATGGCCTGAGACCTGATGCGGTCATCACCATGTGCCAGTCCCCGGCGCAACATCTCGTATCTGAAATCTCCCTGGCCCCGCTCTGCAAAACTGAGCAGATAAATAGCCTCTCCAATATCGGCCCCCTGCATTTTATCCAATAAAACCTGCTGAGCATTTTCATCTGACAGGTCTATCTCACGGCCATATACGTACCGGCTGGTCAGACTCTCTATCAGGGTAGCTATATATCTCCTGTCTACCCAAAATATCAGTCCTACCCAAACTACTATCATAGACAGGAGGATATAACTGATCAGGGACATATTGACCTCCTCATGACTGAAATGCATGACCACAAAGAGCACTGCACTACTAAAAGCTAAGGCAAACGGGTCTGTGATCCCCTTCACGATGGTATGGCCGCGCAAACGCAGATGATGGCGCAGCGGCTGCATCACTGCTATGAATACCGGATCCTGAATGGATGCCTTGAGCGTCTCACTCAGCACGGCCATGATACCGAAAGTGTACAAGATGACCTTGCTACTCTCTGACAATGCTGGAGAGAATGCGACAATCGCGATGGCTACAAAGAGTATAGCGGGAGTGATAAGCAGGCTACCCCGGATGCCCAAGGCATTGGTCAGCTTGCCAGTGAAGAGCAGCTTTATCACCAGCGCTACGAGCCTACCAACGGAGAGAAAGAGACCTATAAAGGCTGCCAGGTCCGCATTGCTATGTTCATGCATGCGCTCTTTGACCTCTGCGTAAAATGTAAAATTGACCATGGTAGCCACGGCCACCACTACAAATGATAGCATAGCTACCGATAAAATCAACTCGCTGCCAAAGAATCCCTTTATCAGCTTTGAGATAGACAGGTCTGCCTCGGCCTCCTGGTGCTCATGCGCGTGGTCATGACTCACATGGATATCCAGATGACCGCTGCGCTGGAGCCTGTACCAGAATACCAGGGATATGCTCATCACAGCCATCGCGATCCACAGCACATCTGCAGTACCGATGAGCGGCACGATGAGATAGGCTGAAAAGTATCCGATAAGCTTGGCAGGAATATCTCCCGCACTGATGATGCCGAACAGGCGCTTGCTCTGGCGTATATCAAAGAGCAGCGCGGACAGGCCCCAAAACTCCAGATTGCCCAGAAGGTACAACACATAGTACCAGGCTACCATCAGATACAGAAACCAATCAGGGAGCCCCACTGACACACCGATCCGGAACAAACCTACACTAAGTGTCATAAAAACCAGGACGACACCCATTAGCTTTTTGACCGACAGGGCATGCTCTACCCGGGAGTATATGTAGCCCGTCAGAAGCAATATGGCTGCCGCGAGCAGGTACACCCAGGGAAGTGCATGTATCTCATGATGCCCCAGAAACAATGCAGATGCTGCAGTATAAAACAAAGCGATGCCTGCACCCTGAAAAAACTGTAAAAAGAAAAGCTGACTGACGAGAAACGATTCGCCCGGTTGTATATTAAGTACCTTGAGTAGTGTATTGCTTTTCACTCTCAGACGAATATAAAGAGATGAGAGGTATAAAAAAACCGAGTCATGCTACAGGGCCCTGGCCCTGCATAGTAAAATAACCGTAGCGACCGGATCACTCGAATATCTCACTTACCACTTTGCCCTGCCAGCAATCAGGAGTTTTCGCTTCAAACATTTTAGCGATGGTCACTGGCAGATCATAATTGTTGACCGCTGTAATGATGCGATGTCCCTTTTTGATACTCGCCCCTGAGATCACAAACGGCACATTCACTTCCTGCGGCGTATTGCCACCGTGGTTTTTGCCTATGCCGCCGTGGTCTGCTATGATCACAAACACTGTGCTCTCGAGCATGCCTGCTTTCTTTACAGCCTTTATGTATTTGCCGATAGACTTATCGACGCGGGCTACCGCGTCATAATACTCTTTGGTGCCATGACCATACTTGTGGCCTGTCTCATCTACATTGTTGAAGTGTATGAAGAGGAACTTAGGCTTACGCATCCTGATCACGGTAGGCACGCGTGTATCGGTCACGCCTTCCAGTATGGTCCTTTGGCGGATAGAGCACACCCTATCCTCTACCAGACGGCGAAAACTCCACCACTCCATGATACAGGCTATCTGAGCTTTGCGATCATTCTCACGCAGTACACGGAAAATAGTAGGAAACACATGCCCTTTTTTGCCACCGCAATATGATATATCCTTGATCTGTGAGCGCTGCCAGTCATTGCTCCAGATACCATGCACCTTTGGCGGTACACCATCTATGATAGAGGCCCAGTTGGTCGAGCTGCTGGTAGGCATCTGTGCCTTGGCCTCCCAGGTGTAGCTTCCATTGGCTACCAGGCTATCTATATTGGGAGTGTAGGCTTTGTCTATGCCATCAGGGCTACAGCCATCTATCCCAAAGACGATGACGTGTTTGATCTTTTGGCTGTAGGTGAATGAAAAGGAAGAAAGTGCAAGAGTGAGTAGGAGGAGTTTTTTCATACCTCAAATATATACGTGGCGCTATAGCAGTACGGAAAATTCAGTCCAACTAATCATTTGTGCCGTCAGAAAGAATGCACTTCTGTCTTAGTTTTTTCTTTTGAGGCTCCGCCATTGCGATGACCTAGTATGAATGAAAACCCGATGTTCAGGCCTGCATTTGAAAACGGCGCTGCGTATTTCAGGCTCTGGCGGGGAGAGTTGGGAGACTGTGGGGTAGTGTTATTCATCTCTGTCACATAGCGGCCATAGCGGTCAGATGTGGCGACCTGAGATAGCATGTCCCGGCCATCTACATTGTAGAGTGTCCGCTCCCAGTGGGTAGGGCTGTAGGATGCAGCTATACAGGTAGCCGAGACAGAGAGGCGTACCGTCCGAGATAGCCTGATCCAGATCCCCAGAGAGGAGTAGAATCCAAGTGAGACACCTCCCTTTTCCCAGACTACCGTGTGCATGTGGCTGGTGTTGTTGAAATAGCCGTCCGTGGTTTCCTGTATTCCATTGATACCGATCATCATCCCTAGTTCGACCACGGGAGTGATGCGGTCAAAGTCATGCTTGAAGTTCAGGTGCGGGATAAACTGCCCTGAAAATCCCCTCTGGGAAACATCGTACTTAACTATATTGGAATTATATACTTCCTCTGAATGGAATATAAAAGGAGCGCCGAAAAACCCATTGACCTTCACACCAGCCCCAAATCCTTTTTTGGAAAACCAGTCAAACGCTACATACACATTGCCCCCCTGGCCAAGCGAGACAGGTTTGACCCGCTGCGTGTAAGAGATACCGCTGGAGGTAGAGACTTGGCTCTGATACGCGGAGGTATATACACGTGCTATAGGAGCATCACCACCACCTCCTACGGATAAAACGAAATTTTGGGCAAAGGATGAGAGATATAGCACTGATAGTACGAGAAGTATTGTAGTTTTCATAGCGTGAACATAGTTTAAAAACAAGGATAAGACAATTTGCAGACGTATCAATGGCTATCCGCTTATGTTTTAATATCCTAGGGATTTGACGGATATTTACGCTCCACCAAAAACTCTCCGGCTGCTATGAGGCGTCTTTTATCACTTGTATTTTCGTGTGTAGTACTATCTCTCGTCCATATCTCAGGGCTGCAGGCCCAGGGGCACTGGACCATGGTGCGTGATACGGCTCCAGACATCAATACCGGCGTGATGCTCCTGCTGTCTGATGGATCAGTGATCTGCAAGGCAGCTGACAACTTTGGCTACGGTAACATATGGAATAAGCTAACACCAGACAGTACTGGCAGCTATGTGAACGGCAAGTGGTCTACCATAGCGCCGATGGCAGATGACCGGCTTTATTTTTCCTCTCAGGTACTGCGTAGCGGCAAAGTATATGTGGCTGGCGGTGAGTATGGCAGCGGGGTCAATAAGGCTGAGATATACGACCCGCTCACCGACACCTGGACATCAGTAGCGATGCCGGATCCCGGTGACTCTATAGCTGATGCCAACTCGCAGCTTCTGCCAGATGGGCGCGTGATGCAGAATATCGTCAACTCAAACCAGATAGACTATGGCACTAAAAATCTGATCTATGACCCGACCAGTGATTCTTTTTCCTATGGCCCCTCCTGCGTGGGTGACGCTGACGAATCGGCATGGATCACACTACCGGACAATAGTATCCTTTTCGTAGACATACACAGCCTGCGTACAGACCGCTACCACCCTACACTGGACCGCTGGAAACGGGATGCCGGAGCGCCTGTCATGCTGTATGACAACTATATCTATGAAACTGGCCCGGCTGTCAATCTCCCTGATGGTTCAGTATTCTTTCTCGGGGCCAATAGCAATACTGCTATCTATATACCTAGTGGCGATACTACCATGGGAACCTGGAGGCGCGGGCCTCAGATACCAGATGGCAATGGTATAGCAGATGGTACTGCGTCTGCTATGCCCGATGGCCGGGTGCTCTGTGCCGCCTCTCCTGTACCCAACGGGACGGACCCTGATAGTATCTTCCACTCTCCTACCTATTTTTATGAGTATGACTACCTCACAGATAGTTTCTATATGGTAGATGCTCCTACAGGTGGGCCTTTTGTGCAGAGCAGCCCGCCATCTATCCCTACATCAGCCTACACCTGCCAGATGCTAAACCTGCCAGACGGTACAATTCTGTTTTCTACGCAGTACTATGACCGCTACTACATCTATACGCCGGGCCATGCACCTATAGATGCAGGCAAACCATATATAGGAACGGTGAGCTCAGACGGATGCGAATTTATGATCACTGGCTCACTATTCAATGGTATATCACAGGGCTCTGCCTACGGAGATGACTGGCAGATGGCTACCAACTATCCTATCATCCGCTTGCAGTCGGGCGGCCGGGTGTACTACGCCCGTACGCATGACTGGAACCATGTAGGAGTGCAGCTCACAGGCAATGATACGACCTACTTCACCGTGCCTGCTGACATGCCTAATGGAGACTATACGCTGTACCTAAGTGCCAATGGCATCAGCTCGGACCCCTTTATCTTCCACTATAGCAACTGCCACACTGGGGTGAATGAAACCTCCAGAAACATGCCGATGCTGAAAGCATATCCCAATCCCGCCGGTCAAAAAACAATGCTGGCTTTCACCTCAAATGAAAATTCGGCATGTGCTATCCGCCTGACTGACCTGTATGGACGTACCGTATGGCTCGGGAACATCAAAACAACGACTGGAGTCAATACATATTCACTGGATCTCAGTGCATTTGCCAAAGGCGTGTACACGGTCAGCGTAGAGCAGGGAGGGCTGTATCAGACCATCAAAGTAGTCTCTGAGTGATCGCCATATTTTTCCGGCGGTCTCCAAAATAATATCAGACAAAAGCCGTTTCTTAGCGCAAAATGAAGGCATTGAGAAAGTTTATACTGGTGATCATGGCCGCACTGCTCGTATCTGCTGCTGAGGCGCAGGTAGGTGGCAATACGGTATTCAACTTTCTGCGAAATGCCCCATCATGGCGGCAGACAGCCCTGGGAGAGATCAATATTACGACCATAGACTATGATCCTACCAGCCAGCTATCTAATCCGGCTTCTCTCAATCCGCTCATGTCGCGGCAGGCTTCTTTCAGTACATCTATCTATCCCGGTGGAGCTAACTACGGCAATGCCTGCTACGTCCATGATTTCGCTAAAAAAGGAACATACGGCTGGGGGGTGCAGTACATGACCTATGGATATATACCTCAGACGGATGTATATGCTACTACCTCGGGACGTGTCAATGCAAATGATGTCAACCTCTACGGCGGTGGCAGCTACCGCTTTGGCAAAATATTCAGTGTCGGAGCCAATGCGAAATTTATCGGCTCATTTTACGGAGACTACAGATCCTTTGGGCTGGCAGCGGACCTCGGTGCATCTGTGAATGATACAGCGCATGGCATAGTAGCCAGTGTCGTAGCCCGCAATATCGGTGTGCAGCTCACGCCATACAGCAATGGCAGCGGCAAAAGAGAGCCTCTCCCGTTTGACCTGCAGGCTGGCTTCTCTATCAAGTTCAAGGGCTTTCCGGTGCGGTTTCATCTCACCTTTCATGACCTGCAGCGGTGGGATATCAGGTACAATAATCCGGCAGACCAGCAGACGAGCCTTTTCTCCGATACCGTCAAGACAAAGAAGGGTGCAGCCGCTGCAGATGAGTTTTTTCGCCACCTGATAGTAGGGCTGGAGCTGAATATCAAAAAGGTAGTGTATATAGACGTATCATACAATCACCAGCGCAGGCAGGAGGTGATGCAGTCTACACGCCGCAGCATAGCAGGCTTCTCTGCCGGTATCGGTGTGCATGTGAAGCAGATATCAGTAGGTGTGGCCCTCTCTCCTATGCCACTCCACTCTACTCTGGCTCAGTTTACACTGAGTATCAATACGGGGGGCTTTGTCAAGAAAAAGACCATTTCCAAAATTTAGATTTAGATAAAAAGAAGAACGGCCACCCTTCCGAGCAGCCGTCCCTTTTCAACCCAACCCCTCCGGGAGGAGGGGCCTAAACCCAATTTATGAAAAAACCCATTTACGACACTTTGATCTCGATAGGTCCTTTTGCCTTTGCCTCTTCTACTTTAGGCAGTACTACATAAAGGATGCCATCTTTATATTCTGCGCTTATTTTTTCGGCATTCACAGTCTTAGGGAGTGTGAAGCTACGCTTGAATCCTGAGAAGTGAAATTCCCTGCGGGTCCACTTTTCGTTTTCTTCATTCTTGACCTCAGACTTTTCGGTGCTGATGGTCAGTATGTTATCATTTACTTCCAGTTTAAAGGCATCCTTGGCCTGCCCAGGGGCTGCGATCTCTACCTTGTAGCTATCAGCAGTTTCTTTCGTATTCACGAGTACCGGAGTCCTCACGCCTTCAAAGAAGTCGTTGCTAAATTCATTTTCAGAGAAGGTGTCAAACCAGTTGGTAAACCTTGGAAATCCAAACCTTCCTGCTTGTGGTTTTACTGATACGAGTGTCATATTCTTATTTATTTTTTGGTTTAAGTAATATGATTCGTTATAGTCAAACCCTATACCATCGATATTTTTGCGCCATTTTGTCTTATTTACACAACTTAAATGCGCCAAAATGTCAAAATATTGATTTGAAATCGAACAAAAAGTCCTAGAACGCTGTCTATTCCTAATGGATATATTCTTTAGACGCAGTACCCGGGCTGAAACTTACATCCTATAGCTACCTGTCGTTTTCATACCTTTATCCCGATATGGATCAGGTCACACTCACACACATCTACAAGCGGTATGGCACTCACGTGGCATCAGCAGATGTGAGCTTTAGTATTCCCCGTGGGTCCATATTTGGCCTGCTGGGGCCAAATGGCGCTGGTAAAACAACGCTGATACGAATGATCACGCGGATCACGATGCCAGACCAGGGTACGATCCTTTTTGGCCAGGAGCCGCTACGTGAGAGCCATACCAGCCGGATAGGCTATATGCCGGAGGAGCGCGGTCTGTACAAAACAATGAAGGTCTATGAACACCTCATATATCTGGCCCGGCTAAAAGACCTCTCGGGAACGGAGGCAGCCAAAAGAGTAAACTATTGGCTGGATAAATTTGACATAGCCAGCTGGAAGCAGAAAAAGATAGAGGAACTATCAAAAGGGATGGCGCAAAAGGTACAGTTTATAGCTACAGTACTGCATGACCCGGACCTGCTGATACTGGATGAGCCTTTCTCCGGCCTGGATCCTATCAATGCTAAACTGATAGAGGACGAGATATACGCACTGCGACAGCAGGGCAAAACCATCATATTCTCCACACACCGCATGGAGCAGGTAGAGGACATCTGTGATCAGATAGTGCTCATAGACCATGGCCACAAGATACTGGAGGGAGAGGTATCAGAGCTCAAGCAGCGATTTAAAGAAGACAAGTACCATATAGCATATGATGGCATGGTAGGCGATGATTTTGCTGCCACATTTGATGTACAGATGGTGACAGAGCATGAGGCTACTGTGCACTCCCGCTCCTGCAGCAATGATATCCTGAAATACTTTCTGGACCGGGATATCACGATACGGGGCTACAGTGAGATACTACCCAGCCTGAATGAGATTTTTATCAGGACAGTAAACGAACAAACACTAAAAGCAAACGAATCCCGGTAGATATGGGTAAGATACTGATCATCATACAGCGGGAGTATATCACGCGGGTACGCAAGAGGACCTTTATCATCTCTACGCTGCTGGCGCCGCTGGGCTTTTTTGCCCTGATCCTTTTTTCCATAGTCATGTCAAACTACTCCGGTGGTGCACGCCAGGTAGCTATCTGTGATGATTCCGGCCTTTTCGGTGATGTGGTTTTCGCTGATGCACCAGATGGCTCCGTGCAGATACACTATCTGAAAAAGGGAGAGGTCCCGGACAAAAAATATGATGCGATCATCCGTATCCCCGCACATTACGACATGGACAATCCCCGCAAGGTCGCTATCAACTGTACATCGGACAAAAGCCTGGGTATGATGGCCACCACTTATATCAATAAAACCTTCTCAGAAAAAGTGCGGGAGGTCAGGGCTACCAAGATGAATATCACGCAGGAGCAACTGGACAACCTCAACACTGATATAGAACTATCCTTTCAGAAACTATCAGAAGATAAAAAGAAAGGTGCCAGCGCCATGGTCGGCATGGGCTTCGGGTATATCATAGGCATAGCCATCTATACACTGCTACTGGTCTATGGTACCATGATCATGAAGGGTGTGGTGGAGGAGAAATCATCCCGCATCATGGAGGTGCTAGTGTCCAGTGTCAAGCCTATGCAGCTGATGCTGGGCAAGATACTGGGAATAGCAGCTGTCGGCCTTACGCAGTTTGTACTGTGGATAGTGCTCATGTCTATGTCTGTATTAGTACTGCTGCCAGCCCTCGGCCTGTCCAGGCCAGCCACACCACATCAGATGCCAGTAGCAGAGACCCTAGACCCTCAGACCATGGATCAGGTACTGACCATTGCAAAGGATTTTCATTATGGCCCGATGATCGCAGTATTGCTACTTTTCTTCCTGGGTGGCTTCTTGCTATATGGCTCTCTTTTTGCCGCGATAGGCGCTGCCGGGGGGGATGAGACGGACTCTCAATCGCTGACCTTGCCTGTCATACTGCCTATCATCATTACCATAGCTATGATGTACAACATCCTCAGCCAGCCTGATGGCAAGCTGGCATTCTGGGCATCGCTGGTTCCGTTTTGCTCTCCTATTATCATGCCCGCCCTGATGCCTACCAATCCACCCTTATGGCAGATCGGCATCTCTTTGCTACTCCTCTTTGGTGGATTTTTTGTGTGTGCGGGTATCGCTGCGCGTATCTACCGGGTAGGCATCCTTATGTATGGCAAGAAGACGTCATTCCGTGAGATAGGCAGGTGGCTTTTTATGAGAAATTGAGCTGTGGGCGGCTGAATTTTGTCATCCTATTTCTACTTTACATTCTCTAATTTGGCATTTGATTTGCAAAGCAGCAGGCATCATAATTTTTCGACCAACCAACAATCATTTATCATGATCAAAAGATTCATCAGCGCCTCTATTGCTATAGTTCCGGCGCTCCTTTTTGCGCAGCAGGATATCATTGTGAAGGAGATATCTAAGGATTTCAGCGGCGGCAATAAAAACTCCTATGTACTCACCATACCAGAGGCTACTACCAAAGAAGTAAACAGTGACTGGCAAAAATGGGTCAAGAAGGACTCCAAAGGAAAAATAGAAGACAATAAAGGAGAGGTGAAATCCTCGCTGGTCACAGTCTCTAATATATCCTCTGTGCCGCTCACCATATATAGCCGTAGCCTGGAGTCTAAGGAGGGAGTACAGCTATCTGTGTGGCTGATGGAGGGTGATTCTTTTGTGTCTACCAGCTACTCTGCAGACAAGAGCACAGCTACGCAGAAGTACCTGCATGATTTTGGCCTGCAAGAGTATAAGGCCGTGGCCAAAAAGCAGCTCGAGGCACAGCAGGATAAACAAAAACAACTGGAAAAGATCTATGACGGATTTGTGAAGGACCAGAAAAAAGCAGACAAGGAAGTGGCTGATGCCAAAAAGGAAATAGAAAAACTGAAGCAGAAGAATATAGATGAAGAAGGCAACATCAAACAGGCCAAAGCCAACAAAGACGCCAATAGAGCTACTGCCGCAAACCAAAAAGATATAGACGCCGAGAAGAAGCACACAAAAGAGCTGGAGGGCTATATCAAAGACCAGGAGAAGGCCGAAAACAACATAAAAAGTAACAATAAGCGTATAGAACGCCTGCAGGAGAAGATCAAAGAGGAAACTGCAAACAGCGAAAAAGCCCAGCAAAACCAAACGACAGCCAGCAGCAATGTAGACGCGCAGAAGACACAGGTAGCTGCGGCGCAGGACAAAATGAACAATATCAAGTAACCCATAGCCGAATAAAGTATAGCAAATGCCATCCATACGGATGGCATTTTGCTTTATACGCTTGTACAAAAACTGAATTTGGTTAAATTGCGGGGTATAACTATTTGAATGAAAGGAATAATACTCGCCGGAGGTTCTGGTACACGTCTCTATCCGATCACATATGCGATCAGCAAGCAGATCATGCCGATATATGACAAGCCGATGATCTACTATCCGCTGTCAGTACTGCTCAAGGCGGGCATCAATGAGATACTGATCATCTCTACTCCTACTGATCTGCCAAACTTTGAGCGCCTGCTGGGTGACGGCAAAAAATACGGTTGTAAGTTTTCATATAAGATACAAGAAGTGCCAAATGGCCTGGCTCAGGCATTTGTACTCGGTGAAGAATTCATAGGTCAGGATAAAGTAGCGCTGATCCTTGGTGATAATATTTTCTACGGCACAGGGCTGGACCAGCTACTGAAGAGCAATAATGATCCTGACGGTGGTGTGGTGTACGCCTATCACGTATCTGATCCTGAGCGCTATGGCGTAGTAGATTTTGACAAAGAAGGAAAGGCGATCTCGATAGAAGAGAAGCCAAAGGAACCTAAGTCAAACTATGCTGTACCTGGTCTTTACTTTTATGACAATGAGGTAGTCAAAATAGCCAAAGAACTCAAACCAAGCCCTCGCGGCGAATATGAGATCACCGATGTAAACAAGGAATACCTACGTCAGGGCAAGCTGAAAGTAGGCATCCTGGACCGCGGCACGGCCTGGCTAGATACCGGTACTTTTGACTCACTGATGCAGGCCTCGCAGTTTGTACAAGTGATAGAGCAGCGCCAGGGGCTGAAGGTAGGCTGTATAGAGGAGGAGGCTTTCCGCCAGGGCTTTATCAGCCGTGACCAACTCAAGGCACTCGCAGAGCCACTCATGAAGAGCGGCTACGGAAAATATCTGATGGACCTTTTGACAGCGTAAATAAAGACCCACACCGATAACCCAAGATCAAAAGGCATGAATAAAAAAATACTCGTCACAGGAGGAGCAGGATTTGTAGGCAGCTGTATGGTGGACCGCCTGATAGAAGACCCCAATAACTTTGTGGTCATAGTAGACGATCTCTCTACCGGCAATATCACGCGTCTGCCAGAGGTGCACAAAGACCGCTGGAAGTTTATCAAGTGCAATGTAAATGGGTATAGAGATATATCCGGTGTGATGATGGCCTACCAGTTTGACTATGTATTTCACTATGCCGCAGTGGTGGGCGTGCAGCGTACGCTGCAAAATCCGGTGTCGGTCCTGCAGGATATCAATGGATTTAAATACCTCCTGGACCTGTGTAAAAACACAGGTGTCAAGCGTGTGTTTTTCTCCTCGTCATCGGAGGTGTACGGGGAGCCATTTGAGCATCCGCAAAACGAGCTGACCACTCCGCTCAACTCGCGCCTGCCGTATGCCGTAGTGAAGAATGTGGGTGAGGCTTTCCTGCGCTCCTACAAGCAGGAATTTGACCTGGACTATACGATCTTCCGATTCTTCAATACCTATGGACCTAAGCAGAGCCAGGACTTTGTGATGTCAAAATTCATCAATGCTGCGCTGGCTGGCCGTGACATCACTATCTACGGAGATGGCTCACAGACGCGTACTTTCTGCTACAAAGACGATAATGTCGATGCTTGCTACAATGCCTTTGTGAATGACTATATCGTGAATGACACTGTCAATATCGGCAGCGACTTTGAAACGACAGTCCTCGACCTGGCCAAGCTCATCATCCAGGTGACAGAATCAAAATCAAAGATCGTATTCCTGCCACCGCTCAAGGAGGGAGACATGTCCCGCCGCAAGCCGGACAACAGCAAGATGCGGGAGCTGCTCGGCAGGCCACTGATACCGATAGAGGCAGGCATACGCCTGACCATAGAGTCGGGCAAATTCAATTACTAATAGAGTGTCTGTGAATAGAGAATAATACTCCCATGTCTATTCGCAAAACATTCATATCGGTAACGTCTCCATATACATCCGTACTCCCGCTTAGCACTCTGATCTCTCTGACAGGGCAGGATCTTATTATTCCATTCTACCATATCGTGAGCGATGGAGATTGCCCGCACATTACGTACAAGTACAAAAACGTAAAACAATTTGAGGATGACCTGGACTACCTGGTCAGGCACTATCAACCGATCGGTGCTACAGACCTGCCGGATGTGCTCAGCGGCAAATACAAAGGCAAAAAGATCATGCTGCTCACCTTTGACGATGGCCTGCGCGAGATGTATGATATAGCTGCACCTATACTAGTACGCAAGGGGATACCCGCCATCTTCTTCCTCAATAATGACTTTATTGACAATAAAGCACTAATGTTCCGGTATAAGATCGGCCTCATTCTTCGTAATTATCCCAAGGACTATATCGATATCTATGACGCCGATAGCGATGCTGCAGTGATAGAAGAGACGAATGGAGAGCTGGAAGAAGAATTTAAGAATTTTCTGAGGATTCATAAGCCATATATGACCTCTGACCAAGTGCGCTCGCTGATGCATCAGGGTTTTGCTATCGGAGCGCATAGCCTGAACCACCCGTACTATCATACCTTATCGCCAGAGGAGCAGTTGGCGCAAACGCTCGACTCTATGGATGGCCTGCAAAGGGACTTTGGTCTTACTCAACGCCTCTTTGCTTTCCCATTTACTGATCACGGCGTATCAAAGAAATTCTTTGACAGCATATTTGCGGAGGGCAAAATTGATTTCTCTTTTGGCGGAGCTGGCATCAAGAATGACATCCATCCGCGACAGCTACAGCGCATACCTATGGAAGGCTGGGCGGCTGGTGCAGAGCAAACGCTAAAATCTGAATACCTTTACTACCTGCTCAGGATGCCCCTGATGAAAAACACCATAAAACGGTGACCCGCAGATGGAGATCAAAACATACAATGCAGCACAGCTACAGGAGTTCATCCTATCGGAAGAGTTTCGCAGTATGCCGGTGATCCCCATCAGTACGCCACGCGCCGTGTCGCATATTCACAATCCCCGCGCCGAACCAGATGATGTGCTGCTGATCATAGCCCGAGAAGAAGGCAAGATGGCCGGCTATCTCGGCGTATTGCCGGACAGGATATTCAATGACAAAGGCGAAGCCTACAAATGTGGCTGGCTAAGCTGTATGTGGGTAGACCCTGAGGTGCGCGGCAAAGGAATCGCCAAGAAACTGATAGGTACAGCCTTTGATACGTATCATGACCATATACTTGTCACAGAGTTCACGCCGGAGGCCAAGGGCCTCTATGACCGCTCCGGACACTTCACTGCACTACGCACCATGGATGGGCTGCGCTGCTATCTGCGATTCAATTTGCACGAAGTGCTGCCAAAGAAGAGGGAAAGCTACAAGAAGCTATTGCCCATACTCAGGCTGAGCGATGCGATATCAAATGTACCAGTGAATATCCGGTTGGGTTTGTCTTCGCAAGGACAACAATCGAACCTGAAATTTGAAAGAATAGCGACGCCAGACACCGCTATTGTTTCACTTATTACCGCAGGCAATGAGGGAAGCTTTGAAAGAAGAAGTAAAACAGAGCTGGAGTGGATCAAAAACCATCCCTGGCTGGTCACTACAGCACAGGAGGAGAGCAAGAAGTATCACTTCTCTGTGAATGCGGCCAGGTTTGAAAACTTGTTTATCCAAATAAAAGATGGTGAAAATCTAAAAGGCTTTATACACCTCACTATCCGTGACAATCATCTCCGCATGCCTTATGCCTTTTTTGCAGCAGAGCTGATACCAGATGCGCTGGCATATATCTATGGCCTGATGATAAAGTCAGGACTGAATATGCTGACGGTCTTTCATCCGCAGATCGTCCAATACCTAAAGCAAAATAAAAGTCCCTTTATCTATAAGCGCGCAATACAACGCAATTATATTATCACAAAAACCCTTGAGGCCCATTTCTCCGATCATCTGTCTCTGCAAATACAGGACGGTGATGCGGATTGCGCTTTTACCTGATCCATACCATTAGTGTAAACTCGTAGGTAAATGCCGGTGTGTGATATGTGGCCCACTACAGTACTTATAATATAGTTCAGAGACTTTAGTGTCCATACCTGGCGTAGTTTTTACTATCACGAGATCCTGGCATGCTTCTGCATAGTTCTCAGCATAGAGGAGACAATATGCCCGGATCAATAAAGCTGCATTCACATCTTTTTTGGAGTGAATACAGATATCGAGATCAGGCCTGGCAGCCGCATAGTTTCCCAGCTCAAAATTGTCATAAGCTCTTTTGAAAACAGGATTGGTATTATAAGCGTTCAGAATAAAATTGTCGACGATGGTTTTTTTATACAGGCTGCTGTCCACCATGGTCTCGTTAAAAGGAATGGTAAGCATGAGTGTAACAGACTCTCCGGCACGGCTCATATCTCCCCTCATCCATTTGCCCTGGGAGAGTTTGATCAGGCGTACGGCTTCATCATTCAGGTCTTTGTGGGGTCCTTTCAGCACTTCCACATTAGCGATCTGATTGAGAGAATTAAAAGTCACCGAGGTAGTCACCGCCCCCCAGAGCTCAGGATGCACCAGCAGCGCATTGGGTACCTCTATATGTTCGCGTATGAATAGATGAAAGGCCTCCTCACCACCTATAAATGAGATCGGGGCTACAGCCTCGTTTGTGGTGTCAATTCTAAAATTTACAGAAAGATATTTATAAACCTTTGCAGGCCTCTCATCTACCCTGCCGCTCTCCCAGCTACCGCTCGTAGATCTGATCACCCTGAGGGCCTCTTCATCTATAGAGGGACATACACCCCGTACGATCTTTGCATCGGTGATGTTGCCTTTCTCATCTATCACGGTTTTGACCTGTACTTTACCTTGCAGCTTTTGAGCTACTGCATCCTTCGGATATTGTATGTTCGCTCCGACATATCGGTACAATGCCGCATCGCCCCCGGCATATGCCGGCATGACCGGCGCAAAGCTGTACACACCAGCGCTATCTGCCATCTGGGCTGCAGCGTGCTGCGAGATCAGTACGGAAATGGTACAAACAAAAACAAGGAGTGAACGCGTTTTCATATAGTGAAAATAAAAAAGCCCCAAGACTAATCAAGGGGCTTCTATTCATTGTGACGGTGTGTTATTTCTCTGTCTGCTTCACCGTGCCAGAGATCGTAGAGTGATCTGTAGGGTCATTGACATTGACCATATCGAGATCCTGGAAACTCACCGTGATCAGACCATTATTGACACTCACATTGGCGGTGACTGTGCTGGACGAAGGCACGTATGAATTGCCATCATAGGTAGACCCTGTAGTGACCCTCATGTCTACTCCTATCTGCGTAGACGCAGAGTCAGGCAGCTGGTTTGCCGTGAATGTGTACTGACCGCTGGCCGTAGGCAGGTCCCAGAAGGTGAATATGAGATGAGAGTAGTTGTTGCTACTATTGCTGGCGAGGGTCAGTGTTTTGAAGACATTCTCATATGTCTCATACACTGTACTGTCCTGACCGTTCATATCCTGGGTGATAAAGCTATCCTCTATCTCCGTCGCAGTATAAACACCGCTGGTGATACCCGAGGTCACGTTATACGTCTTACCCTTGAATGACCACGAGCCGCCATCTACTGCCTTGTCTTTTTTGCAGGAAGCGATAGCCAGAAGGGTCAGTGCGAAAATTATGATTGATATTTTTTTCATGTTACTCTTAGATTTAAATGATCAATTCACATCCCACCACACCTTCGTGGTCAGATTGTCTGATGCAGATACAGCGCTGTAGCCGCTAGGGTTGAGCGAAGCCTCGCTATATGGATACTTCATGCGTACCGGTACACCACTGCCCTGCAGCTGCGGATCAGCCGTGGCCTGCAGTATGCCAAAGTCGAGCCTCCTCCACTCTACCCATCCCTGTATGCCTTGCATATAGAGTGCGAGCCATTTCTGCTTGCCTATCGTATGCTTCCAGTCAGAGCCAGCGGTAGCATAGGCTACTGATGGCTGTGTCAGGTAGTCTGACGGAGCACTGGCACCTGTCCAGAAATTGAAAGATGCATTGATACCAGCGAGATAATGAGCCTCAGGATCTGCCACACCTCCGATACCGCGTGCAGCAGCCTCGGCGAGTATAAACTCTACCTGAGCATAATCCAGGTAGATGCCCGGAGAGGTGGCGCTGATAGTAGCGCTACCTGGCTGAGATACATCTCCCAGAGGTATATTGCCGGCATTGGATGAGCTCTGGCCATATGGGCGGCCGACAAAGGTGCCTGTATTACCTGCCCTGTTGAAATATACAGCCAGACGGAGCGTATCGTTCAGTGCATTCATCACATCTACTATAGTATTGGCAGCACAGAAGTCGCGCCTGCCTGTGACACGGCGATCATAGTATAGCGGATTGTAGTTTGGCGAGCCATCTATGTATTGGAAGAGGGCATTATCATCATTGGAGGTGAAAACTCCGCCAGCTACGGCCTCCTGTATCTTAGTGGCAGCCAGCGATGGCAGCACATCGGCGATGCGTATTGCCACGCGCAGTTTCAGCGAGTTGCCAAATTTGACCCACTTCATCATATCACCGCTGTATATCAGATCACCAGCCAGGTCGGTCTTGCTCACGTCTATCATTTCGAGTGCTGTATCCAGCTTGGCCAGCAGGCCCGGATAGATGTCTTGCTGCTTGTCGTATTTTGGCTGCGTGTTTTTGATATCCTGCAGTGCCTGGGAGAATGGGATGTCCCCCCATGTGTCTGTCATATTCTGATAGACCCATACCTGCATGATAGTAGCTACAGCGATCTGGTTTCTATAAAAACCAGAACCAGAGGCATTAGCCTTAGCGCTATCAGCTTTACAATTGTCGATGATGGTCTGCAGCTCCTTCAGTCCGCCCTCCGGGAAGAAAGTATTGCTCTGGGAATACTGATCAGGAACGCCGCCCGCGTAGAATGAATTCCAATAGTCCTTGATGACCGACTCGCGAAACTGGTACTGACTCTCGTCTGTGTACTGATTCTCCGCGTAGTACTGAGCCAGGAGCATACCTACTGAGCCATTCCACCAGCGGTCCCAGGTATTATCCATCAGGCCTTTCTGAGCGCCGCTGAGCAGATAGCTGTTTGGCACACTTTGCGGATTGTTAGGGTCAGTATTAAGTTTGTCGAAGCCTTTGGTGCAAGCGGATAATGCAAAGAGCACACCCACAGCACTCAGGACGATGAGACTTTTTATATTGATCTTTTTCATTTTCTTGACTGTTTGGGTTAATTAAAATTTAACGCTTACACTAAAACCGATAGACCTTTCTGTCGGCTTGGCGCCCCCCTCAAATCCTTGGACGTTGCCAGAGTTTGTAGCTGACTCCGGATCTATGTTTGGTGCATTCTTTTTCAGGATGGCCAGGTTGCGGCCAATGATGCCGACCGATACGCCTCTGATAGGAGTGTTGGTAAACAACTTGGATGGGAGCTGATACATCAGCCTCAGCTCACGAAACTTGACAAAAGAAGCATCATACACATTCTGCCTGGCCGGACCAAAGTATCCATTGCCAGTACCATTCTGATAGTAGTCTATAGCAGATACGCGTACATCATTTGGTGTACCATCACTGGTCGGATTGCCATCGGCATCTGTACCGGTTTGCTTCACGCCCGGTACGATGAGACCTGTCTCACGTACATTATTGGCAGCTGTGATAGCGAGGGTACCATCATATTGTCCCCACATATTAGTGATGGAGAAGAGCTTGCCACCCTTCTGAAAGTCAAAGAGTGCAAATAGTGAAAGACCCTTATATGAGAGTGTAGTAGATACGCCACCGGTGAAGTCCGGCAGGATAGAACCAAGTGGCTTTACATTAGGTGATACGAGGTATTGACCATCAGCACCTACTATCTTATTACCCTTAGAGTCATATACGAAGTCTGTAGCGACGATCTGGCCGTATGCCATGCCCGGACGCGCCTCCAGCGTAGCGGCGAACGGTGCAGTGCCTAGATTAAGGCTGGTCACCTCGTTGCCACCGGCATCTTTATACAGTTCCTTTACTACGTTATAGTTCTTAGCCCAGTTGAATCCGATGCTCCACTCAAAACCGCTCTTGGTCCTGACCGGTACGAATGTAGTAGCGAGCTCTACACCCTGGTTTTGCATCGTACCTGCATTGGTATATCGGAATGTATTACCCGCTGCACCGGTCACCTCTACAGGGAAGATATTGTCACGGGTGACAGTGCGGTAGAAGGCTGCATCTATCTTGATCCTATCCTGCAGGAGACCGAGCTCGAGGCCCACCTCCCATGAGGTCACCTTTTCCGGCCTCAGGTTTGGATTGTTAAATGTATTTGGGACGACATACATAGGTAGTGTACCAAAGCTAGGACCTACGCCAGGCAGTGTAGAGGTCTTGTATGGCGATGGTTCATTTTGAGCTACTGTCCATCCGCCGCGTATCTTGCCAAAACTGAGCACTTTCTTGTTTTTCAGCAGCTCGGAAAATACGAAGCTACCGGATACAGATGGGTAGAAGAAGCTTACCTTATTGGTAGGCACGGTAGGAGAGTACAGTGTAGATGCCCAATCATTACGCATGGTCACATCTATATATACCATGTGCTTGAATCCGAGTGACAGGCTCCCGAATACTGAATTTACCCTGCGCTGGCTGCGGAAGTTGTTTACCGCTATTTTATCCTTAGAGTTTTCCAGTGTGTACCAGCCTGGGATATTGATACCACCCTGCGTAGCGCTGATATTGTCCCTGCTATTCTGGTCACGCCTGTTGAAACCTAGCATAGCAGATACGTCAAAGATATCGCGGAAAGCTTTCTGCGCATTGAGCGTACCTTCATAGTTGTTTTCCATCACGGCGATCTGCTCCAGGCTGTAGCCTGGTGTACTGCCACTGGCTGTAGCAGCGCCCACGGCTACTCTTTCTTCTCTGATCTCATTGTAGAAATCTGTGGTGAACTTACCCTTGGCCGTCAGCCATGAGGTCAGTTTCCATCCCAGTTCGGCATTGCCGAAAACACGGTCACGGTGGTCATTCTCATAGTTTTCAAATTGCCTCCAGTATGGATTGTCCCAGAAGTAAGGACTGTATGTACCGAGGAAGTTGCCCGCATCATCATAATTAGGAGCCAGGTTCCACGCTCTCTGGGTGCCATCCGGATTTTTATAGTTTCTCAGGTCCTTGATATCCAGCTGGCGCTGAAACCACTGGGTGAAGTTAGAGAAGATACTATTGTATCCTATCTGTGGCCTGCCTGTCCCCTCGTTGTGTACGTAGGTGGCGGTCACATTTGCAAAGATCTTGTCTGTGAAGTTGTAGCCTCCGCTGAAGCTGACGGTATTCCTCCGCAGGTTTGAATTTGGCACTGTACCTTTCTGAGTCAGGTTTGAGAAAGAAGCACGGAAGCTGCCCTTGTCATTGGCACCATCCAGCGCTACGTTTGTATTGGCCATATAGCCAGTCTCAAAGAAGTCCTTTACGTTATTAGGATGCGCTATATATGGAGTAGCCTTGCCATAGGTAGGGTCGGTAGGATTATAGCTGCCATACTGCCTTACCAGCCTGCCGTCTATCCTTGGGCCCCAGCTGGCGTCGTCTTCCAGACGTACACGCTGCTGGGTAGGATCGGTCTCATCCGCTACGAATGACGGACCATAGCCACCACCGTATTGATTTTGATAATCTGGCAGTGCATACACTTGATTGAACATCATATTTTCAGTCACGGTGACGCCTATCGGGGATTTACCCTTTTCTGTAGACTGCTTGCGGCCTTTCTTGGTCGTGATGAGGATGACACCGTTGATACCGCGGTTGCCATAGAGGGCGGTAGCGGGGCCACCTTTCAGTACGTTGAGGGTTTCGATATCATCTGCATTGAGGTCAGATATGGCATTGCCATAGTCATATCCCTGAGCACCGCGATCTACCTCTACCGTAGAGTAGTTTGAGTTGTCTACTACAATGCCATCTATTACAAACAGTGGCTGGTTATTGCCGGTCAGTGATTTGATACCGCGGATAGTGATGCGGGAAGAGCCGCCAATGTTACTATTGCCGGTGATCTGTACACCTGCTATCTTACCAGAGAGGTTATTGACGAGGTTGGCATCTTTAGATGTATTGATGTCATCGCCTTTGATCTCCTGAGTTGCATATCCTAGCGCTTTCTTTTCACGCTTGACGCCGAGGGCCGTGACCACCACGTCTTCCAGTTGCTTTTCGTTGTCTTCCAGTACTACATCCAGCACCAGTCCCGTGATGGCTACTGTTTTGGATTTCATGCCTGTGTAGGACACGATCAGATTGGTGGCATTGTCGGGCACTTGTATGCTGTACTTGCCGTCTATATCGGATGTAGTCCCGATAGTTGTTTTCTCGACGAGCACTACAGCGCCGATCACTGGTTGTTTGTCTTTGGCCGACGTGACCGTGCCTGTTATAGTACGCTGACTATAAGCGAATTGCATGGACACGATCAGTATGGCAAAGATGGAGAGTAGCTTTTGCTTCATACTTGTTTCGTTTAGATTAAGAAATAATGAATAGGATCACTTTACCCAAATATAGTGTGCTAAACGGACATCTTATATAATTTTAACAGAAATACAATCTGGAGTAGATACTTTTTACTCATTCCTGACATGCTTATTTCAAGTATGATAGGTGAACATTGTTCTGTTTATAAGTCACCCTGCCACTAGCCTGCATTAGTCTTTCATTTGTTTGATATATGACCAGTGTCATTATCCTATCCATCGTCGGCATCTACTTTGCCGCGCTGCTGGCCATAGCCTGGGTCACCTCCAGAGGCGCAGGCAATAGCCACTTCTTTATAGGACAGCGCGATAGCAAGTGGTATCTCGTGGCTTATGGTATGATAGGTACTTCCCTGTCAGGGGTCACCTTTATGAGTGTGCCGGGCAAGGTACACTCAGATCATTTTTTCTATTTCCAGCTCATCGCGGGTAATTTTGTAGGCTATATGATCGTGGCCTACGTACTGCTACCCCTATACTACAGGCTGCGCCTGACCTCTATATACAGCTATCTGGGGGAGCGCTTTGGGGTCATCAGCCACCGCACAGGCACCTCCTTTTTCCTGCTGTCCCGGACACTGGGCGCATCTGCCCGGATCTATCTGGTACTCAATGTACTACAAGTCTTTATACTGGATCAGTGGGGTGTGCCATTTATAGTGACTGCTGGCGTCATTCTATTGATGATCCTTTTGTACACCTTTCAGGGAGGGGTCAAAACCATAGTCTGGACCGACACGCTGCAGACCACTTTTATGCTGCTGGCGCTGGTCATGACCATCTGGTACATCTGCGATAGCCTCGGCCTCTCCGCCGGTGGCCTGCTGAGTAGTCTCACGGCCAGAGGTGATACACAGATCATCAATAGTGACTGGCAGTCACCGTCCTTTTTTGTCAAACAAGTACTCTCGGGCATATTTATCTCCGTGGCCATGATGGGCCTGGACCAGGAGATGATGCAAAAAAACATATCAGTGAAAACCCTGCCGGACGCGCAGAAAAACATGGTCGTATTCAGTGTCATACTGATAGCGGTCAACCTGCTTTTCCTTACTCTGGGCGGAGCGCTGTACCTCTACCTGGATGCACATCCTATGGTAGAGGCTCCGGCAGGGGATGCGGTGTTTCCTACTATCGCGCTCCGCTCGCTGCCACCCGTAGCCGGGCTAGTTTTTATTCTAGGGTTGATCTCGGCACTTTTTCCCAGTGCCGACGGGGCTATCACGGCATTGACATCCTCTTTTTGCATAGACATCCTGGATCTGAATGGCCGCCCTCTGGCAGAGGAGCAGAAGACACGGATGCGCAAGATGGTCCACCTGTCCGTAGCAGGAGTATTTCTGGTATGCATCCTTATATTCAAATGGATCGACACCAAATCAGTGATAGATATGATCCTGAAAATAGCGGGCTATACATATGGCCCGCTGGTGGCCCTGTTTGGCCTAGGCCTGTATTCGCACAGGCGTCTCACAGAGCCATTGGTGCCAGTGATATGTATCGCTGCCCCAATAGCGACTTTCTTTATAGATAAGTACTCCAAAGATTTATTGGGCGGATACCAGATGGGATTTGAGTCCGCCTTTGTCAATGTGGTCATCACATTGGCTGGCTTATTATTGATCAGTAAAAAAGATAGAAAATGAAAGACAAGAAGTGGACTGCGCATCACGGAGATGCCGCATGGAGGATGTTTAAGATCATGGCAGAGTTTGCAGATGGCTTTGACCGCATGGAGCGCTTTGGCCCGTGCATATCTATATTCGGCTCCGCACGCACACAGGAGACCAATCCCTACTACGAGCTGACTGTAAAGACAGCAGAGAAACTGGGTAAAGAGGGATACGGCATCATCACCGGCGGTGGACCGGGCATCATGGAGGCGGGCAACCGTGGCGCCTACAATGTAAAGGCAAAGTCAGTAGGTCTGCACATTGTGCTTCCCAAGGAGGAAGCAGCAAACAGGTACGTAGACCAGAATAAGATATTCATGTTCCGATACTTCTTTGCGCGCAAGGTCATGTTCATCAAATACGCCCAGGCCTTTGTGTACATGCCGGGGGGATTTGGCACTATGGATGAGCTATTTGAGGTCATGACGCTCGTACAGACCCGCAAGATAGCACGTGTACCGATCATCCTGATGGGCAAAAAATACTGGAGCGGCCTGCTCGACTGGATCAAGGGGACAATGCTGACTGAGCGTAATATCAATGCTGAGGATCTCGACCTCTTCCACCTCACTGATGACCCTGATGAAGTAGTCAAGATCATCCGTGCGCACTACAAAAAGGCAGAACTGAAGCCAAATTTCTAAAGCCTGAATATGGACAGCGCGAAAGATCCCGCACATATTTTCGCTATGAAGCATGTATCAGATAGCAGTCGTTTTGCGTTCTCATATCATTGTCTTTTGATCCCGTATCTGTCTTCACGATGAATTATATCCAGTACATATTACTTACGCTTTTTAGCTCCGGCGCCTTTGCTCAGGGCGATAGCATACCCGTCTATCCCAGAGAGGGCTTCCGCACGCCGCTGGATAATCCGATCCTGCTGGCTGGTAGTTTTGGCGAGCCCAGGGCGGGTCACTTTCACACGGGCATGGACCTCCAGACGCTGGAGCGGGAAGGCCTGCCGGTCTATGCGCTGGGAGATGGCTATGTATCCCGCATAGGAGTATCGCCATATGGCTATGGCAATGCACTCTATATCACCTATCCTAATGGTTTCACCTCTGTATACGGTCACCTGCAGGGTTTTAATGATAAGGTCACGGCAGTAGTGCGTAAGGAACAGTACGCTAAAGAGAAATTTGCAGTGGACATCATGCTGAAGCCATATGAACTGAATGTAAAAAAAGGTGAGGTGGTAGCATACAGCGGCAATACAGGTGCGAGCGGAGGACCTCACGTACACTTTGAGATACGGGACCAGTCAGAGCGCCCTATCAATCCGCTGCTATTTGGATATAAGATGAGCGATCATGTCAAACCATCTATAGGTGCTCTGAAGCTCTACCCTATGGGGGATAAAAAATATACAGCCGACGCATGGCGTACGGCGCTCGTCCTGACTGATGGCACCTATGTACCCAAGGCTGGCCTGATCAAGGTGAATGCCAAATCCGTCGCCTTATCTGTCAACACCTTTGACAAGATGGAGGGCACTACGCATACGCTCGGCATCTATGATATCAAGACATATGATAGCGACAGCATCATACATGAGTATAGAGTAGACCGGGTTTCTTTTGACTACACACGATATGTGATCGCACAGGTAGACTACCCTGTTTTCCTGAAGGAGGGGAGCCGCTCCTTTCACAAGTGTTTCCAGGAGGCAAACAATACCATGCCAGCATCTTACTATCATGTTTACAATCATGGCGTCATAGACCTTTCTGATGGACGCATACATGACATCAGGATAGAGGTGCGCGACTATAATGGCAACCTCTCTACGCTTAGGGCGCAGCTACAATACGATGATGCGGCCGCTGTTTTCAAAAGCAAAGCACTCAGCTATAATAAAGTGCTATCTCCCGCCAGAGAAAATATGGTAAAGGATGAGGGATTTATAGCTACTATTCCGGGTAAAGTTGTATTGGACTCCATGTTTATCAGCTACTCGGTCTCAGCTCCATCCAGCCCTGCTATGCAGTCCAATATCTATAAGCTAGGCAACTCTCATGACCAGTTGCTCGGATACTACAATATCAGTATCAAGCCGCATGAAATACCAGATGAGCTAAAGTCCAAAGCCCTGATCGTATGGCGAACCGCTGCAGGAGGCACAACGGCCAAGGGAGGCAAATGGGATGGTCAGATGCTCACCACCCGCAGCAGGGAGCTGGGCAGCTACTATGTGGTACTCGACACGACTCCGCCGCGTATCACGCCTGTCAATATAGCCCCTGGCAAGAACATGCATGCCGCCAAGGCGATCTACATGCGCATAGGGGATGGCCTATCTGGTCTGGATGACTACCATGCGTATATAGATGACAAATGGCAGCTCATGGAGCTGGATGGCAAGAGTGCTACACTGAAGATGCTACTGCCCAAAGCGCTCTCTGCCGGCGAACATGTTTTCCGCCTGACTGTTTCAGATGAGCGCGGCAATAAGGCAGAATATTCCGCTAAGTTTATTTATTAAAGACATCACAAAGTATAAAATGACATCTCTCGTACCGGGGCGGAAAGCCCCAGCTATCAATGCACTGGATCAGAATGGCGAAAAGATCACCCTCGCACAATTTAAAGGCAAAAAAGTGATCCTATATTTCTACCCAGCCGACGATACCCCCACGTGCACCAAAGAGGCCTGCAACTTCCGCGATAACTTTGCGCTGCTACGCAGGAAAGGCTATATGGTCATAGGCGTGAGCATGGATCCCGCCAGGAAGCATCAAAAATTTATCACCAAATACGACCTGCCCTTCCCGCTCATAGCAGACGAGGACCGCAAGGTGATAGACAGCTATGACGTCTGGCATCTCAAGAAGTTTATGGGCCGGGAGTATATGGGCATCGTGAGAACAACCTTTGTGATAGATGAGAAGGGTATCATAGAGCGCGTGATAGAAAAGGTAGACAGTGCCAATGCCACAGCGCAAATATTAACACCGGAGTAGTGGTAATTCACTATTTTTAGAGGATAATCCGGTATTTAATGAAAAGAAACTTTACGATCGTTTTTTCGGGGCTTTCGGCCTTCGCCCTGGTTCTCCTCTTTAGCACTCGTCTCGTATCCAATGACGCCCAGCCACCGTCTCCTTTCACAGGCTCCAGCGCTTTCTCTTATGGCATAGCCGGAGATCCGGGTCAGACTACATGCAATCACTGCCATACAGGCACCACTCGCATGGATGCGACCAAGTTTACACTAAAGCTAGCGGCTGACTCCGCGGGTCTCGTAGGCACGGCTAATGTAGTATCTAATACTACTCAGTATATACCAGACTCCGTAGAGTGGGTATCTATAGAGCTCAACGGCACTAATGGAAGTACACCAAAGTTTGGCTTCCAGATCACGGCGCTGGACTCCGCTGATAATATGGCGGGTTCCTTCTCCCTGATCAATACGAGTAAGACAGTAGTCAACACCAGCTCCGCTACCGGCAGGCAATATGTAGGCCATAAGGCTGCTGATGGCAATACCAAAGCCTGGTCATTCAAATGGAGAACGCCGCATACAGGCAATGTGACTTTCTACTACACCTGCAATATGGCCAATGGTGATGGAGACGACCTGACACCCGGAGACTCCGTATATGCGTCTACCACTACTATAGCAGCCGGCGCTGGTCCCAATGGAATTTCTGACCTGACGGAGATATCTGCACTTTCTGCCTATCCTATGCCTTTCAGCCACAGCCTGACAGTGCGTATGACTTTGGATAAAGGGTCAGACGCTTCTATATCCCTGCTATCTGGTGATGGCAACCTGGTGAAAAAACTCTATACTGGCTATACGGGTGCCGGAGCTTTTGTGCGTTCATTTGACCTGAATGATGTAGCCGCAGGCCTATATCTGATCAAAATCACCTCCGGAGGCAGGGAACGAGTAGTCAGGACCATTAAACTTTAACAGTTTCAATTGCCTAATTTCCATAGTATTGTAAAGGTCTTTGTCGGAAAAAAGAGCGCCAAAATTCTATAAACGACCCATTTGCTGTCTAAACACAATCTGTTGTAATGAAGAAAACCTTAATCGTTTTTTCGCTGCTGGTCATGGCTATATTCTGGTATTCCTGTACCAAGGATACTGCCCCTTCGGGCAATAACAATTCAGGCAACTGTGATACCTCTAAAGTTAATTTTACTAAAGATCTCACGCCGATCATAGCGGCCAGTTGCCTGGGTTCTGACTGCCACAGCAGCGGTACAGGTCAGACTGATCTGACCAGCTATGTCGTAGCAAAGGGGGAAGTAGATCAGATTCTATGCCGCATACAGGCCCAGGGTACTACATTCTGCGGTGCCCGTATGCCGCAAGGTATGCTCCCGTTGCCAGACTCTGTGAAGGCCGTATTTGTAAAATGGAAGGCTGACGGACTCTATGACTGTAAGTAGTTTATAGCTGATTGGCCTGCTATTTGGATATGACAGATCACACAAAAAACATAAAAATGAAAAGCATCTTCACAGCGCTTGCGCTCGTACTGGGGCTGTCTCTCTCTGCTCAGGAGTATGTAGACAAAAAGGGCACCGTGCACTTCCTCTCTGAGGCTACTATCGAGAATATAGAAGCTACCACTCACTCTGCAGGCTCTGCTATCAATACCAGCTCTAAGCGAGTGGTAGCAAAAATACTTATCACCAGTTTTACTTTTAAGGATAAGCTGATGCAAGAACACTTTAATGAGAACTATGTGGAGAGTGATAAATATCCATATGGCATACTCAATGGAGTGATCGTAGAGAATATAGACTTTACCAAAGATGGAGTGTACGATGTGACTGTGAAGGGCACCTTTGAGATACATGGCGTGAAGCACGACCAGGAAGTCAAAGGCAAGCTGACCATCAAGAATGGCGCTCCGGTCAATGCTACAGCCAAGTTTGCCATCAAGCTGTCTGACTACAAGATCAAGATACCATCTCTGCTCGGCGCCAACATATCTGAAGGTGTCAATGTAGATGTCAACTTTAACTACGAAAAGTTTGAAAAGAAGTAAGTCTCAGCTTACTTCTTTCTATTTGATAAAACACAGTTATAAATGAAGAATCTTTACCTCGTACTCGCATTCATATCGACACTCTCTGCATCGCATGCGCAGGACTCTACTGCATCCATGCTGGATGACATCATGAGCGCCAGCGCTCCAAAGCACACTAATGTGGCGTACACATTCAAGAGCACACATATCATCTGCGGCCAGTCTATAGAGATGACCAAAAAGAATGCGCTTGACTTTCGTGTGGTACACCGTTTCGGCAATATAGCGGATAAGAATGCGGGGCATACGCTGGCTGGTTTTTATGCTATCTCTGATGTCCTGTTTTCTTTTGACTATGGCGTCACAGAGGACTTGTCTGTAGGCACGGAGTTTGCCAAGGCAGCAGGGCCTGTGCAGGAGCTGTACAATGTACACCTGAAGTACCGCGTGCTGAAGCAGACAAGTGATTTTCATATACCATTTACCATCACTCTATACGGCAATGCGGCCGTGTCAGGTATGAAAAATGACCCTTTTACCGGCAATAAGTGGAAGTACAGTGTGACTGATACTACTACAGGGGTGACCACCACCTACGGCTCTCCTATGCACCGCTTCTCCTATGTGCTGCAGGCCCTCATAGCATGCAAGGCTACTGACTGGCTCTCTGTGCAGCTGTCTCCCACCTTCGTCTGGAGAAACTATGTAGGACCGGGCTCGTATCCTGGCCTCGGAGCTGACAAGAACGGTATGTTCTTCCTCGGGCTCTCTGCCCGGGCCAAACTGACAAAGCGCCAGGCGATCGTGTTTGAATACTTCCTCCCTATCACACGCAGTGGCGCGACATACAGGGAGTATTTCCCTATGCTGAAGGGCCACTTTAATGCTAGCTACTTCCCATGCCTGAATCTAGGCTACGAGGTGGAGACCGGTGGTCACGTTTTCACTATCACCCTGACCAATACGCAGGGCCTGATGGAGAATGACTTCCTGCCATATACCAGTGCTACATGGGCCAAGGGCGGTTTCCGGCTGGGCTTTACCATCTCCCGTATCTTCCAGTTTGGCGATCGCAACATAAACCCGTGGACGGGCAAGGCACCTAAAAAGAAGAAGACTGATGTCACACAATAAGAGTTTCCTGATCTTATAAAGCGGCCTCCGGGCCGCTTTTTTTGTGCCGGGTGAATTGATTTTCGACTAGACGGCAGTTTCTTGCAAATCAAGATCCCCAGCAAGTTTTCCGATTAAAGGAAAAATCATATTATATTGTAAATCAATATTTTATGTTTATTCTATTTTGATAACGTAAAGTCGCTACTTTTGTCTAAACAAGATGCTATGACAGCACAAGAGCGAAGGGATCTGATAGCCTCGTATGGCAAAGCCTACGAGACCCTGACGGCTGCCCTGTGGCAGTTTCCCTCAGAGATGTGGCAGTGGCGACCGGGACCGGGCAAATGGAGTATCCATGAGATCATCATCCATATAGCCGATAGCGAGGCCAACTCCTACATACGATGCAGGAGGCTGATAGCAGAGCCTGGCAGTGGTGTCTATGGCTATAATGAGAATGCATGGGCTCAGATACTGGACTACCACAGCCGGTCTACAGATGAGGCGCTGGACCTCTTCAAGGCCCTACGGCAAGCTAGCTGGCAGCTGATAAAGGACCAACCCGACCATGTATGGCATACTGCTACCATACAGCACTCTGAGGCGGGTACCGTGACCATGGAGCAGTGGCTGCGCACCTATGAGGAGCATATACCTGTACATATCCGCCAGATGGAGCGGACCTACCGCCAGTGGCTGGATACCCAGCCGGGCAGAAAATAAAAATGGCGGGTGTACACCCGCCATTTTTAAGTCTCATATCCTGCAGACTATGCTGCTACCGGAGCTGCAGCGCCACCAGGGCCTACATAGGTAGCATCGCCAAAGGCGAGCATAGGGAAGAATATGATACCGAGGAAAAGCAAACCGATAGCATATCCTGTATCCTTGCCAAACGACTTGGCCAGTGCTACCAGTAGCATTATGATCACTACAAAGTTTACCAGCGGGATGAAAAGGAGGACGATCCACCAGAGCGGCTTGCCGCTTATTTCCAGCAGTATGATCGTGTTATAAAGCGGGACAATAGCTGCCCAGCCCGGTTTGCCTGCCTTTGTGAAGATCTTCCACATACTGGCTACCATCAATGCTATAACTGCGAAATAGATCAAAAAGATAAATAATAGTGCTCCTGCCATAATTTTTGTTTTTGGGTTTAGTGATTGCCTACAGTGACGGTTTTCGGCATTATATCCGGCATGGTTTTCAAAGTGCTATGCTCACCATGGATGAATCATATAAAGGGTTGACAAGCCCTGTGTATGGTCGTTTCTGATAAGTTATTTCAAGCAAGATAGCCTGTCCTACGGAAATTCAAAATTTATCTTCACGTAATCTATCCCTATTATAACCAATGGCGTATCCCCATAATTCTAAAAAAGCTTAACAACCGATTTCCATTTAGCTACGGGAGGAGATTATCCTACCTTTGGGGAATAACCATTTGCTTATGCGCTCTATCGTCATCCTATTTGCCGCCATGCTGCTGTCCGCAGCCTCCTTTGGCCAGATCATGAAGCCTGTACACTGGACATGGCAGGCACAGAAAGTAAAGGAGGGAGAATATAAACTCGTTTTTACGGCGGTGATAGATAAGCCGTGGCATACCTACGGCATGTATATACAGGATGGAGGGCCTGTGAAGACCAGCTTCACCTATGATAAGAATGCAGATGTGCAGCTGGTAGGCAAGATGACCGAATCTGGCCCAAAGATGAAAGATATAATGGATGAAGTCTTTGGCATCAAGGTTAAATTCTTTGAAGAGAAGGCGGTCTTTGAGCAAACCATCAAGGCAAAGAAGGGTACTAAGGTAACCGGCGTCCTGGAGTTTATGGCCTGTGACGACAAATCGTGCCTGGCGCCGGAGCGCAAAAAATTTGAGATCATAATCCCATAAGCAGTAATACTTTAGCGCTCTGTCCGTCCAAATGGCAGATTCTTATATTTGACCCACACATCTACACCTGTCATGAATCAGATCAAGGCACTCATCGTCCTGCTACTCTTTAGCACTGTCACCTATGCTCAAGTCATCATGCCACGCCACTGGAGTTTTCGCGCGCAGCATGTGAAGGATGACCAATACGACCTGATCCTGACCATGGATATAGATCATCCATGGCACGGCTACAGCCAGAAGGTAGACGGAGATGCGCCACTGCCCACCTCTATAGACTTTGATAAGAATGCAGACATAGAACTCATAGGCGCTACAGCCGAGGGCGGACCCAACGTACATGTGATAGACGATGTGCTGAATGGCGGCAAGATGAAGATCTTTGAAGACCGTGCCATCTTCACCCAGCGTATCAAACTAAAAAAAGCAACCGTAGTGACAGGTGCTGTGACCGCTCAGGTCTGCGATGATAAGTCCTGCCTGCCTCCCGAGACCAAAACATTTAAGATAGCCGTAGGCAGTGCTCCTGTCAAAGGCGATACAGCCAAAGCTAAAAGCGGCTTTTCTTCTGCATTTGGCGGGACCTCAGATGATAGCAATGCGGGTGATGCTGAGAATGCCACAAAGAAAGACAGTGCAGCTGCCGCTCCACCTGTGACGTCTACCTCCGGGCTCTCGAGTTACTATCAGAATCTCCTGGATAAGTCAAAATTTGAGAACCCGGTAAGCGACTGCGGCACCAAAGAGGAACCACTGACCACCTGGCTAGTATTCCTCTTCGGCCTCGGGGGTGGACTGGCAGCTCTGCTCACCCCTTGCGTTTTCCCTATGATACCGCTCACGGTGAGCTTCTTTATCAAGCGGGGTGAAAACAAAAACAGCGGGCGCTGGGAGTCTGTCTTCTATGGCTTCAGCATCATGCTGATCTTTTTCCTGATGTCTTTGCCCTTCCTATTCCTAAATCTATCTGGCAGCGCGCTCAATGAGCTGGCCACTAATATGTGGTACAACCTGGCATTCTTCATTGTGTTTATTGTGTTTGCCATCTCCTTCTTTGGTTACTATGAGATCGCTCTGCCCAGCTCACTGGCTACCAAGGTAGACTCGGCATCCAACGCGGGTGGGCTGATCGGTATCTTCTTCATGGCGCTGACGCTGGTGATCGTTTCCTTCTCCTGCACAGGCCCACTGATCGGTACACTGCTGGCCAGCCTTAGTGGCGCCAATGGCAAACTAAACCTCGTAGTAGGTATGACCTCCTTTGGGTTTGCCATGGGATTGCCATTTACTCTGTTTGCTTTCTTCCCAGACCTGCTCAAAAAGCTCCCTCGCTCCGGCGGCTGGATGGATACTGTGAAAAAGTTCTTCGGCTTCGTAGAGCTGATACTGGCTATGAAGTTTCTCTCCAATGCGGACCTCGTGGGACACTGGGGCGTGGTGAAGAAAGAACTCTTCCTGGCAGTCTGGGTAGTACTGGGCGCGGCTCTCTTCCTCTACCTGATCGGTGTGATCAAATTCAAATCAGAAGCGCCTATGACCAGCAGGTCGCCTATCCGTATGGCTATCGCTGCTGTGATATTCGCATTCACAGCATACTGTGCCTACGGCCTGAGCGGCAAAGATGTAAAGCTGCTCAGCGGCTTCATACCCCCAGACTATTATTCTATTTTCCCAAAGAAATCTGACTGCCCGAATGACCTGAGCTGCTTTCATGACTACGATGAGGCCGTGGCGTATGCGCGCAAAACCAACAAACCGATCTTCATAGACTTCACCGGATACAACTGTGCTAACTGCCGTAAGATGGAGGAGGTGGTATGGAAAGATCCTGAAGTGTACCGTCGCCTGAGTCAAAAGTATGTGATAGTCTCACTATATGTAGACGACTTCCGGAGAAAGCTATCTCCGGACATGTATTACATCTCACCGATCACAGGAGAGGAGCAGACTACGTATGGCAACAAGTGGAGTGACTTTCAGGCAGTGTGCTTCAATGCAAACACGCAGCCTCAATACGTACTGATCACTCCTGATGAGAAGCGCCTGAACAACTCGTGGAAGGGATATGAAAATAATCCAAAGAAGTTTGTCGAGTTTCTGGACTGCGGGCTGGCGGCCTATGCTAGCGTGCAGGTAAAGTAAAACAGAAGTCTGTTCCCTTTTCTGCATTGGAGGCATTCCAGATAGTGCCGCCCATGCGCTCTACTATCTTGCGGCAGATGGCGAGACCGATGCCTGATCCGGAGTAGTGTTCCCTATTGTGCAGGCGTGAGAACATATCAAAGATGCTCTCCCTGTATTTGTCTTCTATCCCTATACCATTATCAGAGATACAGAATTTGTAGAAGCCACCCTCGCGCGCGCAGGTCACTTTGATGCGAGGGGTCTTTGACTGATTGTATTTGATAGCGTTGGAGAGCAGGTTTTGGAAGAGCTGGATCATCAGCACGGAGTTGCTACGTAGCACCGGCAGCCGGGCGCAATCTATCTCTACTCCTCTGGCCGCTATAGCCATGCGCAGATTATCCCTGACCTTTGAGATCGTCTGATTGAGATCTACGTCTGTGAGCTCATCATGACTGTGCACCTTTGAGAAGGCCAGGATACCTGCTATCATTTCATTGATCCGCTTGCCACCTTCCTTCAGGTAGTTCAGAAATTCTTTTTGCTCTGCTGTCACTTTGTCCTTCAGGCTCATCTCCAGCAGCTCAGCATAGGATACGATCATCCTGACCGGCTCGCGGAGATCGTGTGAGGCTGCGTGCGCAAATTGCTTTAGCTCTTCATTAGACTGCTCGAGCTGGGTCACATATAGTTGTATCTCATCGTTTTTCTGACGCAGCATCTCGGTCTCGCGCAGCTGATGCTCCCGCTCGAAGTCCTTCTGCACGGCTCCCATGTAGAGCACCTTATCCATTTTAAAATTGTCTAGCAGGGTCTGGCTGTACTTGCGCTGATATTCGAGTGCCTCTGTGTGCTTTCCACAGTTCTCGTAGGCCTCTGACATCAGCTTGTATATCTTAGACAGATTGAGCGCTGTAGGGACCGTGGTC
Organism: uncultured Chitinophagaceae bacterium; assembly: GCA_964571705.1. Taxonomy (GTDB): domain Bacteria; phylum Bacteroidota; class Bacteroidia; order Chitinophagales; family LD1; genus UBA1941. The sequence goes on along the minus strand of CAZNDJ010000004.1, from coordinate 41,358 downwards.
TGAAACTGCTGCAGCGCCTGATGGAAGAGCTTGATCGCCTCTCCACACTCACCGAGGGCCAGCAACGCACGCGCCTTCTCATCATAATAGTTGGCCCGGAAGGTCGGTACATTCTTACTGAAGATGACCTCCTGTGCCTTGTCAAAATATAGCTGTGACTTTTCCCTATCCTTGAGCTTGGCATAGAGCATGCCAGTAATGGATGCTGAGAGGCCGGTCTGCAGTTCATTGCCGGTCTCCTCCGCCAGGCGTAGCCTCTCCAGCGAGTACTGCAGCGCTTCTTCTATTTTATCCTGCTTCTCCAGATCATTGATGATAGCCCCGTAGCAGAATATGATGCCGGGGGTATGGTTGTTATTTTTGTACAGGTCCAGAGCCTTGTCCAGATAGCGGCGGTCCAGGATAGCGAGGTCTGTAAAGCTGAAAAGTATATAAAGATTGTAGTAGATCGTGGCCAGCATGTTTGACTCTGTCTCAGTCTGGTTTTCGATCTTCTCCATGTGCTGTATGGCCGTGAGGTAGGCTGCCTGTGCCTCTGGCAGGCGGAAGAAGAAATGATAGTTGATACCAAGATTGCCATAGTAGTAGGATGCGCGCCGCGGTACATCCATATTAAAATACGGGCGGGCCTTTTCTGCATACTCGATACACTTGTCGGGATCGCGCTTGATGAGGGAGTAGTAGTTTGAGTAGCTGACCAGGAGGTCTCCTATACGGTCATGGTCCTGAGTGGCCTCTGCACGGCAGAGAGCAGCATCTATAGCCTCGCGCACGTCCGGCTCACGCTGGCGCAGCATCTCGCGAATGCGGTTTACCTCATCTTGCAGGCTTATGTGTGGATCGCCCCCCATGGTGGGTTTTGTGTCTAGGTTTATACGAAAAAGTCTGTACAACGTTCGCCCTGTGCCCACATATATTATATTAATATACACGGACATAGAGCACCTTGGGGCCGGGTGATTGCAATGTCAAAGTAAAATATTTTATTCGCATTGTATATAATGGCGCTCATATTAAATATAGATACGAGCTCGCCTGTCTGTTCGGTTTGTATCGCGGATCGCGGCCAGGTGGTAGCTCAGAGAGATGACCTGACCGGAAATCAGCACGCCTCCCTTCTGGCCATACTGGCACAAGAGACACTGCGCGAGGCGGGCATAACCCCGCGTGAGCTCTCTGCTGTGGCGCTGAGCAGCGGCCCAGGCTCCTATACCGGGCTGCGTATCGGCACCTCACTAGCCAAGGGACTATGCTATGGACTAGACCTGCCCCTGATAGCTGTACCTACCCTGATGGGTATGGCCTGGCAGATGGCTGCCATATCGGCTGATAAAAATGGTATCTACATCCCTATGATAGACGCCCGCAGGGATGACGCGTATATAGCGGTCTACGATGCTGGTCTTAATGTTTTGGAAAAAGACGTTTTTGTGACAGTGGACACAGATCTGTCTGATCGTTTTTTACGTTTATATGATTCGAACATATATTTCGCGGGGTCTGCCTCACATAAAATGATAAATATTTTTTCGAATACGAAGTTTGGCACAATTATTGAAAATGTTAAATGTATTGCGTCTAATATCTCAATGCTATCCTATGAGCATTATCAGAGGAAGATCTATTCGGATCTGACCTATTTCGAACCATTCTATCTGAAAGAGTTTGAAGGACGAATAAAAACCAAATAAATTTTTTATTTTTATAATACAAAACAAGACCACACCCAATGGCTGTAAAATCTAACAAGGACGTTTTGGTGCTGACGAGACCGAATACTAGTGAAGCTATCAAGCTCGAGTATGCAACGCTGAAGAAAGCCGTCCTGACCCTGAGAGCTATCAATCACCCTCTGCGTAAAGAGATCATGGAGCTGATAGAGGAGAAAAAACAAATGACGGTCACAGAGATATATATCAAGCTGCGCCTGGAGCAGTCAGTAGCGTCACAGCACCTGGCCATCCTGCGCAGAGCGGACCTGCTGACTACCGAGAGAGATGGAAAATTCATCTACTACTCTATCAACTCGAAAAGGATGGAAGAGATAGCATCTCTGGTAGAGAAGCTGGCACAATAGTGACTACGACACCTATGAAAAATAATTTAAGGACCTGTGACCCACCTTTGCCTAAAAAGTGTGGGTCTTTTGCATTATAAGACAGCCGCGAAGTTGTCTTATACAGCACTGGGTATGTAAAGCTTTTGAAAGCGTGATTGAATGAATCGGAATACTTTTTTTTACGTACATATATTTTAGACACACCAGACAACATGAAAAAGCAAACGCTCCCGATCGATTTCTCAAAGTCAAAAGTCGCCGCATCTATCATGAGGGCCCTCTCGCATCCTCTGCGCCTCGAGATCCTCGCCTTTATAGACAATAAGAAGTCTGTCAAGGTGCACGACATCTACACCTCTCTCCACCTGGACCAGTCCATAGCCTCACAGCACCTCAAGATCATGAGGGATGCGGATCTGGTAAACTATGAAAGGAATGGCAAAGAGAAGCACTACTCTGTGAATTATGAAAAAGTGAAGCAC
>CAZNDJ010000004.1:31081-38807 GCA_964571705.1 uncultured Chitinophagaceae bacterium | reverse complement strand
CATCAACCAGAATCTCCATAAATACATGGATAAATAATCAGGCTACATTAAATTTGCGCTGCTCTGCAGCTAAAGTCTGAATGAAACCTCTCTCTATACAAGAGGCCACCACCCTGACAAATGGTGGGGCCATCATCATTGATACACGGCCATCGGCCGCATTTCTGTCGGGATTTGTACCCGGCTCTATCCATATCCCACTATCTCCCAGCCTCAGCACCTATGCCGAGCTGACGCTAGACCCGGAGTATACAGCTATACTGATAGCTGAGCCGGGACAGGAGGAGCATGCCAGCCGCAGCTTTATCAAGACAGGTGTGGTCTCTGTGGCCGGCTATCTGGAGGGCGGCTATGACGCATGGGTAGCAGCAGGGGGCGCTACAGACATCATTATAGATATAGATGCTGAGGAGTTTGCGATAGACTACAAGTTTGATGAGTTTTACCTCATAGACACGCGGAGCGATGAGTCGTATGAAGCTGAACATGTGGAATATGCCGAGAGCATACCACTGGCAGATATAGAAGAAAACACTGATGCGCTGAGCGCGACAGCCAGCTACTACATCTATGGTGAGACAGCGGAAGAGGCAGCCTTTGCGGCATCACTTTTCCGCAGGGCGGATTTTCATAAGCTACGTGTGATCACCGCCGGCTATGATGAGCTGAAGGCTAACCCGGATATCACTATCCTCAAAAAGAAGAAAACTAAAGGCGATTCTAAATTTTCTGACAACTAACATTAATGGCATTTTCTCTCAGCTCGCGCCCTGCGCTCCTCAGCGACCTCCGCTCCCGCCACTTTGATATACTGGTGATAGGCGGCGGCATCACCGGCTGTGGTATCGCGCTGGATGCGGCACTGCGCGGCATGAAGGTAGCGCTGGTAGAGAAGGCAGACTTTGCCTCCGGTACCAGCAGCCGCTCTACCAAACTGATACACGGCGGCCTGCGCTACCTGAAGCAGCTGGAGCTGAAACTGGTGCGCGATGTAGGCTCTGAGCGCGCCGTAGTGTACCGCAACGCACGCCATGTAGTGATACCGGAGAAAATGCTGCTACCGATCGTCAAGAACGGCTCTCTGGGCCGTGGCTCTACGTCTATGGCGCTGCGGGTGTACGACTTTCTGGCGGGGGTGAAAAAAGAAGAGCTGCGTCGCATGCTCAGCCGCGAGGAAACTCTACGCGAAGAACCTCTGCTGGATAAAGAAAAAGTAACTGCCGGCGGCCTCTACTATGAGTACCGTACGGATGATAGCCGCCTGGTGATAGAGCTGGCCAAGAGTGCCGTGGCAAATGGCGCCCTCTGCCTGAACTATGTAGCGGTGACCGGGCCTGTATATGATGAGCAAAAACTGATCTGCGGCGCTAAAGTCACGGACCAGCTGACAGGACAGTCTTTTGATATCAAAGCGACCAAGGTGGTGAATGCTGCCGGGCCTTTCGTAGACCTGGTGCGCAAGAGTGATGAGTCTCTGTATGGCAAGCGCCTGCAGCTGACGAAGGGAGTACATATTGTATTCCCGTATGAGAAGTTGCCACTACATCATGCAGCCTATTTTGACGTGAAGGATGGCAGGATGATCTTTGCCATACCGCGTAATGGTGTGACCTACGCGGGCACGACAGACACGGTCTACAATCAGAATATAGATAGCCCGCATCCTACTAAGGATGATGTGCAGTACCTGATAGATGCGGTGAATGCGATGTTCCCGTCTGTGAATCTCAAGATAGCAGATGTGGTGTCCAGCTGGGCAGGTCTGCGCCCGCTGATCTATGAAGATGGCAAGTCTCCCTCAGAACTCTCGCGCAAGGATGAGATCATCATCTCTCCGTCCGGCCTGATCTCTATAGCCGGAGGCAAGCTGACCGGCTACCGCCTGATGGCTGAGAAGATAGCAGAGCTGGTGTCCAAAGAGCTACTTGCCAAGGTTCGATTCAAAAAAACATCTACTAAGGAATACCAGCTGAGTGGTGGTGAGTTCTCATCAGATGAGGAGCTCAAATCATTTGCTAAGAAAATAACGACGGATCCGTACTATAGCTGGCTGCCCGCAGATATACGCGAGCGCTGGGTGTACCGCTATGGCCGCAATACGGAGGCGATACTCCGCAATGCAGAGGAGCTGAAAGCCACGTACGCCGAGGCAGAGCAGCTAGCCCTGGCAGCAGAGATCACCTACAGCTACTACAATGAGATGGTGACCTCTGAACTGGACTTTGTGGTAAGGCGTACGGGTATGATCTACTTTGACAAGGCACGGCTGGACAGGCAGATGGAGTTTATCTGCAGCCACTTCTCTCATGTACTGAGCCGCACACCTGAGCAGAAGGATAAGGCCTGGAAAGAATTCGGCGCAGCGGTGGCGGAGGTGACGGACTTCAAATAACACAGAACAACAAGAAATAAAAAAAGGCGGGATGATGTCCCGCCTTTTTCATTATAGATCACCGAAGACTAGTCTTCGATCTCGATGTCGAACTGTACGAGGTCGATGAACTCGCGTACGCGGTTCTCTATATCACGGTGAGTGAGCTCCTTCAGGCGCTCGGTGCCAAACTTCTCTACGCAGAAAGAGGCCATGGCAGAACCGTAGATGATAGCACGCTTCATATTGTCAAAAGAGATATCGCGCGTCTTGTCCAGATAGCCGCAGAAGCCACCGGCAAAGGTATCGCCTGCGCCTGTCGGATCAAACACCTCCTCCAACGGCAGCGCCGGAGCGAAGAATACATGATGATCGTGGAACAGTAGTGCGCCATGCTCACCTTTCTTTATGATGAGGTACTTAGGACCCATCTGGAGTATCTTGGCAGCGGCCTTGACCAGAGAATATTCATTTGACAGCTGGCGGGCCTCAGCATCATTGATAGTGAGGACGTCGATCTTGGCTATCACACTCTTCAGCGTCTCGATGAAAGGCTCTGTCATCCAGAAATTCATCGTGTCGAGTACGATCAGTTTAGGGCGCTTTGGCAGCTGCTCTATTACTTTGATCTGGAGGGCAGGGTCTATATTGCCGAGCAGGAGTATGTCGCTATCCTTGTAGCTATCCGGCACTACCGGGTTAAACTCCAGGAGTACATTCAGGTCAGTGATCAGCGTGTCACGGGTATTCATATCGAGGTGGTACTTGCCACTCCAGAAGAAGGACTTCTTGCCTTCCTTTATCTCAATACCTGTGGTGTCTACGCCTTTGCTGCGGAGCAGCGCCAGCTCATTCATATCAAAGTCATCTCCTATCACAGAGACGATGTTAGTCTTCTTAGAGAAATAAGAGGCTGACCAGGCGATGTAGGTAGCTGCGCCGCCTACTATCTTATCGGTCTTGCCAAATGGTGTCTCGATGGCGTCAAAAGCGACAGTGCCTACGGTAAGTAATGACATAAGTGTATCAGATTTGGCGGCAAATATGTGAATATTCTGTCAGAGAATGTGCTAATGAGGCGAATGTGCAAATGTGACAGATAACCACCAGTGTCCCTATTTGGCAAAAAGCCGCCATAACTCATCTTCAGGCACAGACGCCAGCACCTCCATTTCCTTTGATCCTATAGGATGTGTAAAGCACAAGGATCTGGCATGTAGGGCTATAGCATTTGCTTTATAACTTGCCATGGAGCCATATTTCTCATCACCGATGATCGGGCTGCCGATGTGAGCCAGCTGGGCGCGTATCTGATGGTATTTCCCAGTGATCAATTCTATCTCGAGGAGTGTCTGACCAGAGGCCTGCTGCAGGCTAGTGTAGCGGAGTATCACTTCATCTGCTTTCTTGTTTGGCTTGTCATATATCAGCGCTTTGTGCTGTTCATTGTCCTTGATCAGCCAGTGGCGCAGTTCGGCTCGCTCCTGTGCGGGAGTAGTGCTTACTATGGCCCAGTATTTTTTAGCCACCTGCCGGCTGGCAAACTGAGCGGTGAGGAGTTTGAGCACAGAGGCTTTGCGCGCGAGCAGCAGAGCGCCACTGACGGGCCGGTCCAGGCGGTGCACGTTTCGTAAAATATTATTGCCGCGCAGCGGGCCTAGCTGCCTGAGCAGGCTGTCAGCCACATTATCATGGCCCGCTGCGTCCGGCTCAGACAGCAGGCCCTGTGGCTTATTGGCCACCAGCAGGTATTTATCCTCATACAGGATGCTGATCTCCATAGAGCTAAAATCGGTAATAAACCGTGTCTGCCAACTGGAAATAAATGAGATAGCGGCTATACATGGCGTTTTCAAGAAAAAATCTGCTTGCTATTGTGAAAAATGGGACAGAATCCTATATTTGCCGTCCCCTAACGGGGTAATTCCTCCTTAGCTCAGCTGGTTAGAGCACATGACTGTTAATCATGGGGTCCGAGGTTCAAGCCCTCGAGGGGGAGCTACAAAAAAAGAGACGCAATCGCGTCTCTTTTTTATTTTCTGCCTGTTCAGCCTCCTTGATCCCTTATTGCCCTATCGCTATCCACCTGATCTTACTTGAAGCATCGCCACTGAAAGTAGCCTGGCCACCGATCTGGAAAGTAGTAAGACCGGGATTCATCACCTTGACCCCGACATTGGCTCCAGACCCTGTAGTGCCATTGACGCTGGTAGTGATGGAATAGACTGCACCGGTAAAGGCTATGGGATAGGTGATCGTCGCAGCAACATTGCTGGTATATGCTACGCTGCCCCACTGTATGATGAGGGCGCCCATTTTGATATAGCCATTGGCACCCAGGCTGGAGTTGGCCCATGAGCCGATATCGAATGTACCTGATACTTTCATGTTAGTATTTGCGCCCCCACCGACGAATACGGTATTGCTCGACGTGCCTGTGCCCCACGGCCAGATGTAGGCGTTGTTGGCATCCTTGCGCATTACCACATTACTGGAGCCAGAGGTTGTATTGCCCCCTGACAGGAGGAAGCTCTGTCCATCAGCACGAAGGTATGTATCTGAGAATATATATGATGAAGCGTGGGCCACACCGCCCACATCCAGCGTGAAATTTGGCACCCCGTTGCTGATACCTACATTGCCACCAGAAAAGTCGATGGTACGGCCGCCCATGGTCACCGTTCTATTTGCCGTCAGCGTACCATCACTGTTATAGATATTAGTGAGCAGTGAGTTGGGGTCGACCCAGGTTGCATTGCCGGAGGCATTGCTTTTCAGTAGATACCCATTTGACGCGCCGTTGGTCATCTGAAAATATTTGCTCGTCAGGCTATCCCTTACTGTCACATGATCATTGGTGAAATCGCCATAAATAAGTGGGTAAGAGCTGCTGTCATTATTGATATACAGCTTATTGCTGCCCGTCTCATTAGCACCCGCACGAAAGCCTATGAATATATTTCCAACGCCCGAGACATTATTGTAGCCTGCACTATTTCCTACTACTACGTTATAATCGCCGCTGGTATGCAGTTGCATCGCAGTTGCTCCTATGGCCACATCACTGTTTCCCGTCTGGTTGTCACGGAGTGCGGCATTGCCGAGAGCAGTATTGTAATTGCCCGTAGTGATCCCTGACATGGCACTAGGACCTACAGCCACATTGTTGACACCGCTGATATTGGTTAGCATGGCCTGCAGGCCTATCGCCACATTGTTGTAGCCCGATTGATTACCACTCAGGGCAGTGTAGCCGATGGCCACGTTGCTGTTGCCGGATGTATTGCCCCCCGTACCTGCACCTATTGCCACATTGTTAGATCCGCTAGGTGTATAGGAACTTACACCAAAGGATATGTTGCCATTGTAACTAGTCGGCAGGTACCCTACCCGGTTACCGTTAGACTTAAAGATGATAGGCATATTATCTGTAGTACCGATGAAATTGCCCGAGTTAGTGCCGCTATTGCCATTCAGGCCCCAGAAGAGTCCACTAGGATTAGCCCATGTCCCATTGCCTGCGGCATCGCTTTGGAGTATATAAGTATTCGCTGCACCATTCGTTACTTGGAAATATTTAGCTGTCAGGCTGTCATTTACCGTCAGGTGGTTATTTCTGAAATCTCCATAGATAAGAGGTGCTGAATTGCTGCTATTGTCTATATATAGCTTATTGTTGCCTGTTTCAAATTTACCGGCATCATTACCAAGAAATACGTTGCCACTGCCCAGGGCGGAGGCACCCGCACCTGTGCCTATGGCGACATTATTACTACTGTCACGCACATTTATCAGTGCTCCGTAGCCCATTGCCACGTTAGCATTGCCGGTCATATTGGTCTGCATAGTAGCGCGGCCTATGGCGACATTGTTTATGCCAGTGGTGTTACCATACAGCGCCAGCGATCCTGCTGCTGTATTGTAGTTGCCGGTTGTATTATTTCGCATGGCAAGAGGACCTACAGCTGTGTTTGCGGAACCATCCGTATTGAAAACCATAGCATCCCTGCCTACAGCCACGTTATCAATACCGGATCCTGCTGCGGCACTCATGCTGCTGCGGCCTATAGCTACGTTATTGGAACCTGTCATAGCGGCATTGCCACTAAAAGTTCCGATCGATACATTGTATGTGCCGGAAGGTATTGCTGCTCCATACCCGAGGGCAAGGCTGCCCGTGGATACCTCGGGGAAATAGCCTACTGATCCTCCTCCGGCCTGAAGACGCAGCGGCACCAGATCAGTAGTCCCGACAAAATTGGCAGCGGTAGTCCCGGCATTGCCATTGACTTTCCAGAAGAGGCCATTGACATCTACCGGTGTCCAATTGGTGCCATCGTATTGAAGAATGTCACTAGTCGATGGCGCTGTGCCAGAAACAGGTTTGCCCTGTATGCCTGTGACCGTAGGGGCTGGATACGTACCGCTCAGATCTCCGCTCGCAGCGCCAAGTGATCCTGTAGGGCCAGCTGCTCCTGTAGGCCCTTGCGCGCCTGTAGCTCCGTTAAGACCAGCTGCACCTGTGGCACCGTTAGTTCCGTTTGCGCCAGTCGCACCTTGCGGACCAGTTGCTCCTGTATTGCCTGCTATACCTGCAGGTCCGGCAGGACCTGCTGCACCCGTTGCGCCGTTAGCCCCGGTAGCTCCTACTGAACCTGTAGGGCCTTGCGCGCCGGTGGCACCTTGTAAACCTGTAGGGCCTTGCGGACCAGCGGCTCCATTTACACCGTCATTGCCAGAGGGGCCTTGCGGACCTGTCGCACCATTGGCGCCAGCTGCACCGGTCGGACCGGTTGTTCCATTCGCGCCTGTGGCGCCTGTGGGCCCTGTAGTACCATTCGCACCTGCTGCGCCCGTTGGGCCTGGACTACCGGCCGTTCCATTTGCACCCGTAGCACCTTGCAGGCCTGTGGGGCCTTGCGGACCAGTGGTGCCATTGACACCATCATTGCCATTAGGACCTATCGGACCAGTTGCACCATTGATACCAGTTGCACCAGTTGGACCGGTGCTACCATTGGCGCCATTTGCGCCAGTGACGCCTTGTAAACCTGTTGGACCTTGGGCGCCTGTAGCACCCGTAACTCCATCTAATCCTGATGCGCCGGTGGGACCTGTAGCTCCTCCGCCAGCACCTGTTGGGCCAGCTGCACCTGCACTACCGGTCGCACCGGTTGGACCTGTATTGCCATTGGTTCCATTTGCACCTGTGGCACCTTGCAAGCCTGTTGGACCTTGCGGACCAGTGGCTCCATTGACACCATCATTGCCTGAGGGACCTATCGGTCCTGTTGCACCATTGACTCCTGGTGCTCCAGTTGGGCCGGTATTACCATTGATTCCATTTGCTCCGGT
>CAZNDJ010000004.1:0-30981 GCA_964571705.1 uncultured Chitinophagaceae bacterium | reverse complement strand
TGACTCCTGGTGCTCCAGTTGGGCCGGTATTACCATTGATTCCATTTGCTCCGGTAGCGCCTTGTAAACCTGTTGGACCTTGCGGACCAGCAACACCATTGATACCATCTACTCCTGATGCCCCTGTTGGGCCTGTAGCACCACCGCCTGCACCCGTAGGACCAGTTGGGCCTGTGACTCCATTTGTGCCGTTTGCTCCGGCAGGACCTTGTGCGCCTGTTGCGCCGTCATTACCAGACGGACCTGTTGGGCCAGTCAAACCATTGACACCATTCGCACCATCTATGCCTGAGGGACCCGTTGGGCCGGTGGCACCACCGCCTGCGCCAGTTGGACCCGTAGCACCTGTGACTCCATTTGTACCATTTGCTCCGGTAGGACCTTGTAGGCCAGTTGCACCATCATTACCTGACGGACCAGTCGGGCCGGTAGCGCCATTGACACCATTCGCACCATCTATGCCTGATGGACCAGTTGGGCCGGTGGCACCACCGCCTACTCCTGTCGGACCTGTTGGGCCTGTGACGCCATTCGTGCCGTTTGCTCCGGTAGGGCCTTGTACACCTGTTGCGCCGTCATTACCCGTCGGACCAGTAGCGCCATTGACACCATCTATACCTGATGGACCTGTAGCACCACCACCTGCACCAGTGGGGCCTATGGCCCCTGTGACTCCATTTGTACCATTTGCTCCGGCAGGACCTTGTGCGCCTGTTGCGCCGTCATTACCCGACGGACCTGTTGGGCCAGTAGCGCCATTGACACCATTCGCACCATCTATGCCTGAGGGACCCGTTGGGCCTGTGACCCCATTCGAGCCATTTGCTCCGGCAGGACCTTGTGCGCCTGTTGCGCCGTCATTACCCGACAGACCTGTTGGGCCTGTCAAACCATTGACACCATTCGCACCATCTATGCCTGAGGGACCTGTAGCACCACCGCCTACACCAGTAGGACCTGTTGGGCCTGTGACTCCATTTGTGCCGTTTGCTCCGGTAGGGCCTTGTAGGCCCGCTGCGCCATCAATACCAGACGGTCCGGTCGGACCAGCTACCCCATCATTGCCGCTTGGACCTTGTGCGCCCGTGGGACCGGTTGCACCATTTGCTCCGGTTATACCTGGGGGTCCTGTCGAGCCTTGTGCTCCTGTCACTCCATCACTACCTGATGGTCCCGTTGAGCCTGTAGCACCGTTGATGCCATTCGCGCCATTCAGGCCTGATGGCCCTGTCGGGCCCTGGATACCAGCTGTACCTGTTGCACCAGTATTGCCACTTGGCCCTTGTGGGCCCGTAGCACCGGCTATCCCCGTCGGGCCCGTCAGGCCGGGACTTCCCGCAGGGCCGGTGGCTCCGGTATTACCACGAGGCCCGGTAGGTCCGGTTCCGCTACCGGCATTGCCGGCAAACAGTGCATAGGGCACACTCATGAGCTGCGTAGTGCCCATGTCGGTATAGCTGGTGCCGCCATTTACATCTACTTCTACCTGCAGGTATTTGGGGCCACTGCCCCAGGCTACGGTAGAAAGATTGCCGCCACCAGTGCCTATCACAGCGTTGAAAAGGCCAAACTGATTGGTGGTAAGTGCATGCGTTTCCTGAAACACTACGGTACCCACAGCTGTCTGGTCATGGATCGTAAACCTGATAGCCACATGCGTATTGACCACTACATTGCCAGCTGTATTCCTGACTATTGTCTGATAGTTGATCCCCTGCGGGGGTGCCTGGGCAAACGTAAGCACAGTGTAGAAGGCCAGGAGAACGGTAAATAATTTATTCATGACGGGAGGTTGAGGTAAAAAACTCTGTAATAAGCCGATATGCATGCTCAGCACAGGCACACTTCAGATAAGGACAGAATTATATTCAACAAATATCTCCATCCACCTTATCTTAGTCTCACGACAAAATCACGACAACCCACCTCGCCATGGCCCTTGCATCCGGTACCAGATCAGCAGCTGCGCTCCTAGATGAGCTCGGAGAAATCTCCGAGATGATCCATCAGGACACGCATCAGGCCGCCATGACGCTGGAGAAATTTAAGACCCGGCACCAGCCTATACGGCAGCAGCATGTCAAGGCAACGTCCGACCTGCTCACACTACTTATCGCCTCCATCCGAAATGACTTTGACAAGCAGGCTATAGATCATAGGGCATTGACAGATTACTTTCTGCAAGAGGAAAAGTATGATGAAGCTGCGCAGGTGATGCTGGCCCGGGCCCGGCATTTTTTTACTAATGGGAACCTCAGCGGCGGTGAGGAGGTCGTACAGCAAGTACGTGACCAGCTGCTAGACAAAGTTTCTCCCCGCGTGCAGGTAGTGTACCTGACGCGCCTGGCCTTCATACACGGCAAGAAGAATCAGTACGAGGAGAAGATGGCAGTGAGCCTGCAGGCGCTGGACAAGCTCAAAGCTATGGGCGAGCCTGACATCTGGCATCGCAATATCATTACGGTATTCTACACGCAGATCGCATTTAGCTATATGGCCAATGCAGATTTTGAGCGTGCGCTGCCATACCTGCAGCAGTCGCTGGCTATCACTGAGCTACCGGGGGTTTCCACGTACAATAGGTTTAACGTCTACAGTTACTTTGCCGTATACTACGAAGAGCTAAAGGACTACCGGCAATCTACGGCCTGGTATGAAAAGGTAATATCGCTACTGAAAGGAGATGCCCTGCATCAGGCATATCTGCTGCAGACATACCTGCTGGTGACTGTCCACTACCATCTGCTATACCGCGACCCATTGCTCAAAGCAAAAGAACGACAGGAAATTGAGCAGCGACAGAAGTCTCACATACGAGCAGCATCAGCGATGCTGCCACAGGATGAGACCAGTGGGCCCTACCTGCTGTTTCAGTATGCATCTGCCATGTTTGCCTATCAGAATAAGAGCTATGCCAGGGCGGCTGCGCTGCTGGGCCGCTGCCTGCCACAGTACATCAGTATGAAGCACGATCTCTCCGTGCGCAACTGCTACCGCCTGTCACATGAGGTCTACTATGCCTGGGGCAAAGCTACAAGCGACCCTAAAAAGCTGCTGAAAGCCTATGAAATGCAGCAGAAGGAGGGCGAGATGATAGAGGCTCAAAGCCAGCAGTCACACCTCCAGAAAATGGAAGCTGCACAGGTCAGGCATGCACTGCAGCAGGAAGAGCTGACCCGCAAGCTGCTACAGCAGCAGGTAGAAGCGGTGAATAAAGAAATACAACTAACCACCATCAGCCTGCAGGAGAAGATCAAACTACTGGATGAGCTAAAAGACTTTCTCGAGGCGCTCAAGAAACAGGGGAGTGCAGGCCAGCATACCCTCCGTACTATCATCCAGAAAATAGGTGCCACCCGGATCACAGAACAGGAAAAAGCGGTGCTGCAGCAGAAAATGGATGAGGGCAACCACACACTATTCAAACTGGTAGCGGAGATGTATCCTGCACTGACTCCGCGCGAGGTACATGCCTGCGGACTGATCAAGACAGGCCTCTCTGACAAGGAGCTGTCACGACTCTTTGGATCTGGAGAGCGTGGGTATGAGCAGCTACGCCACCGCATCAAAAAGAAGATGCTGCTGACCCGGAAAGACAATCTGGTAAAACACCTGATGGAGCTCAGCATGAAAGGCTCTGGCCTCTAGCTGCGCTCGCCTGTATCGGATCCAAAGTGTCGGTCAGTTTACTTTCCCTCAAATAGAAAAGGGACGCCGAAGCATCCCCCTTCAAATTTACCACCCAGATAAATCTATTTCCAGCCTCCGCCGAGTGCCTTGTAGATATTGACATCGGCTTTGAGTTGCTTGTTTCTGATCTCTATGAGCTGCATGCGTGACTCCAGCGCCTCGCGCTGTGTGAGGAGCACCTCCATATAGTCCGCACGTGCTGAGCGGAAGAGCCTGTCCGACACTGTGATGGATTGGTTCAGGATATTGACCTCATTTGACTTGGTCTCATAGCTCTTGGTGTACTTATCTATAGCAGAGAATTGATTGCTGACCTCTACGTAGGCTTTCAGAATGGTCTGCTCATAGCCATAGACCGCCTTCACCTGATTGGCGCGGCTGGTCATGTACTGAGCTTTGAGCGCATTCCTATTGATGAGGGGCGCAGCTATATCTCCAAAGAGGGAGCCTAGTAGTGACTCCGGTCTGAACCATACAGCAGGGTTGAACGCCTGAAAGCCTATCTCTGCAGATAGATGTATGGTGGGGTAGAAACTCGCCTTCGCTACTTTCACATCTAGTTTGGCAGCGGCCAGCTCCTGCTCAGCCTTGCGGATGTCAGGGCGGTTTTCAAACAGCTGTGCAGGCGTACCGATGAAGATAGAGTCAAACCTCACCGTATTGAGCGTAGAGGCTGTCCTCTTTACCGGCTGCGGGAAACGACCCACGAGATAATTAATGTGGTTTTCTGTCTCGACGATCTTCTGCTGTATCTCGTATTGCAGGTTCTGCGTATTCAGCAGCTGTGCGTCAAAACGATTCACGGCGAGCTGTGATACTGCAGCATTTTCCTTTTGCTGGCGCACTATGTTGAGTGCATTCTTCTGTATCTCGATATTCTGGTTGATGATCTCCAGCTGATTGTCCAGCGTGAGCAGCTCGTAGTATGACTCTGCTATCTCAGACACGAGATTGGTCACCATAAAGTTCTTGCCCTCTACACTGGCAAAGTAACGGGCTACGGCAGCCTTCTTGGCATTGCGCAGCTTCTTCCAGATATCCAGCTCCCATGAAAAAGCGGCGCTGATCGCTACATCTCCCAGCGGCTCCGGAAACTTTTTGCCCGGCTGCACTTCTAGCTGATCTTCTACCGCACCCTGCGTGGTGTAGCGTGGGGTCTTCTCCACACCGCCACCGAGCTTCAGCCCTCCTGAGGGCAGGTACTCGCCTTTGCGTGCACGCACCTCGGCCTGTGCTACCTGTATCTCCTGCATGGTGATATTGAGCTCCTGATTATTGCGCAGGGCAGTATCTATCAGGGCTATCAGGTCCGGATCGGAGAAGTAGCGCCGCCAGTTGATATTGGCAGAGTTGGTCGTATCCTGTGAGCCGCCATTGTAGGCAGACGGGACAGTTTTATTTTCTGTCCGGATCGGCTCTTTAAAAAGTTTGCAACCTGCTATAGATACCAGCAGCAGGATGGCCACCGCGTATTTATGCATTGTTCTGTTCATCATTTTTTCTGCCGGTTATTTTCTTTAATATTTTCCTGATGTTTTTGGAGAGCGCAGCCTCAGACTGGCTTTCTACAAAATCCTCGCTCAGCGGGCTTTCTTCTTCATCACGTATGAGATGCTTGCCTTCAGACAGCTTGCCAAATACGAAGTACAAGCCAGGGATAGCGATGATGCCAAATACAGTACCGAAGAACATGCCTCCGAGTGCGGAGGAGCCGATGGTCTTATTGCCTACTGCGCCCGGGCCAGTGGCTACTACCAGTGGCATCAGACCCGCTATAAAGGCAAATGATGTCATCAGGATAGGACGGAGACGCACCCTGGCGCCCTCGATAGCGGCCTCCAATACTGTAGCACCCTGCAGATGCTTCTGCACGGCAAACTCAACGATAAGGATCGCATTCTTGCCCAGCAGGCCCACGAGCATGATGAGGCCCATCTGCGCATAGATGTCATTGGCGAGTCCCATTCCCTTGAGCAAGAAGAAGGAACCAAAGATACCAGGAGGCAATGACAGGAGTACAGCCAGCGGTATGAGGAAGCTCTCATACTGCGCCGCGAGGATCAGGTACACGAAGATCAATACCACGAGGAAGATGATGATCGCTTCATTGCCACGGCGTGCCTCATCATAGGAGAGACCTTCCCATGCGATGCCGTAGCCGTGTGGAAGTGTCTCGGCAGCGACCTCCTGGATCGCCTTGATCGCATCACCGGAGGTATAGCCCGGAGCAGGCACCCCCTTGATAGATGATGACGTGTAGAGGTTGAAGCGGGTGATCTCATTCGGGCCTTGCGTCTTCCTCATGGTCATGAAGGCTGAGTATGGCACCATCTCTCCCTTATCGTTTTTGATAAAAAGATTGAGGATGTCCTCTGGCAGCTTGCGGTACTCAGGGGCTGCTTGTGTGTAGACCTTAAAGAAGTTGCTGAAGCGGATGAAGCCCTGCTCATAGGTACTACCGATGAGGATGTTCAGGTTGTCCATCGCCTTGCCTATTGAGACACCCTTCTGCATGGCCATCTCATTGTCTATCACCAGCTCATACTGCGGATAGTTGGCCGCGAAGAAGGTGAATAGACCGGAGAGCTCTTTGCGCTTTTTCAGCGCAGCCATAAAGTCTTTATTGACCTTGTCAAACTCCTGGTAGTCTACTGTGGAGTTCTTATCCAGCATGCGTAGCGAGAAACCATCCGAAGAACCATAACCCGGTACGGCAGGTGGCTCGAAGTACTCGACCACAGCACCCATATCTTTGGTCTTCTCCTCCAGCTCTGCTATGATCTGTTTCACGTTGTGCTTGCGGTCAGACCAGTCGCTGAGGTTGATAAGGCAAGTACCCGCATTGGAGCCGCGACCCTCTGTGAGGATCTCATATCCGGCGAGTGACGATACAGAGTGTACGCCGTCTACCTTCATGGCTATCTTTTGCAGTTTGCGCGCTACATCATTGGTACGCTCTAGCGTGGTGCCCGGAGGTGTCTGGATGATGGCGTAGATCATACCCTGGTCTTCATTTGGTATGAAGCCTGATGGCAGGATCTTATTGACACCGAATATGGCAAAGGCAAAACCGAAGAGCAGGCCATATGTCACCACACGGCGACCTGTGATCAGCCTGAGGAAGCCCGTGTATTTATTCGTAGCGGTCTCAAAGGTCCTATTGAACCAATCGATAAACATATTGATCGGCGTCCGACTGCGCTTCTGTCCATGTGTATTCTTCAATATCATGGCACACAGTACAGGTGTCAACGTCAGAGCCACCACCCCAGAGAGGATGATGGAGCTAGCCATAGTGATAGAGAACTGGCGATAGAACACGCCTACCGGACCGGACATAAATGCAACCGGGATGAACACCGCCGTCATCACGAGTGTGATGGCAATGATCGCACCGCTGATCTCACCGAGTACTTTCTTCACAGCCTTGTATGGCGAGAGGTGATCGTCGTGCATCTTCACGTGCACAGCCTCCACCACCATGATCGCATTGTCCACCACGATACCGATAGCCAGTACGAGTGCAAAGAGTGTCACGAGGTTCAGCGTGAGGCCAAACATCTGCATGAACAGGAAGGATCCGATGAGTGATACCGGCACCGCGAGGATCGGGATCAAAGTAGACCGCCAGTCACCCAGGAAGATGAATACCACGAGTGCTACAAGGATAAACGCCTCAAGGAGTGTATGGAGTACTTTCTCGATAGAGGCATCCACAAATTTTGATACGTCATAGTTGATCTCAAAGTCCATGCCGGGAGGGAAGTCCTTTTTCAGCTCTGCCAGCCGGGTCTTTGTTTCTTCTATGACTTTACTCGCATTGCTACCTATGTTTTGCTTCAGTACGATGGAGGCAGCAGGGAAACCGTCTTTATTGGAATAGATGTCAAAGAACTCGCTGCCCAGCTCCACTGTGGCGATGTCTTTCAGCTTGAGGCTTTCGCCGGTCGGATTGGCCTTGATGATGATGTTGCCATATTCTTCCGGTGTGCTAAATCTTCCCTTGTAGGTCAAAACATACTCGAGCGATTGCGCAGATTTGCCCGATGCCTGGCCTATACGGCCGGGGCGACCTATTACGCTCTGCTCGCTCACGGCATCCATCACCTCCTCGGTAGAGACATTGTAGGCGCGCATACGGTCCGGCTTTAGCCAGAGGCGCATGGCGAACTGACGGCTACCCAGGATCTGCGCACGCCCCATACCCTTGATACGCTGCAGCTCGGGGAGTACCTTGACGCTGGCGTAGTTGTACAGGAACTTCTCATCTGCATTCTTGTCTTTAGAGTAGAGATTCACATACATGAGCATACTCGGCTGCAGCGGCGAGATCACGACACCCTCTCGCTGCACCAGGGGTGGCAGGTTATTCATGACCTGGTCCACACGCGTCTTGATGTTGACTACGGCTGCATTGGGGTCAGTGCCCGGATCAAATACGATCTGGATCGTAGCCTCGCCCGCGCTCGTAGCATCAGAGATGATATACTGCATGCCTTGTACACCGTTTATAGCGCGCTCCAGCGGGATGAGGGTAGACTTCACGAGTACGTCTGCACTCGCACCCGGGAAAGCGATGAACACCATGACCCGCGGTGGAGCGATCTCTGGAAACTGCGCTATCGGTATGGTCTCGATAGCCAGTATACCCAGGAATGTAATGGCCAGGGAGATGGCTATCGCCAGCACCGGCCTGTGTATGAATTTGCTGAACATTTTTTCTTGTTATTGGTCTTACATTATTCTGCGTGCAGGCCTCTCATATCAGAGATGGCTTTCTGAGGATCTACGTACTCTGTCTTGATCTTATCATTAGCCTGCACCTTGCGTAGGCCATCGAGGAGGATATGGTCTTCTGTCGTGATGCCTTCTGTCACTACGTAGAGGTGAGGCATCTCCTGGCCTATCGTGATCTCGCGTGCACGCACAGTACCGTCTTTGTCTATCACATAGACAAACTTTTTATCCAGCACCTCAAACGTAGCAGCCTGAGGAATGATCAGGGCATGCTTCAGCGTGATAGGCATGAGGATATTACCAGTCTCGCCGTGGCGCAGTACACTCTTAGGATTTGGGAAAGTGGCGCGGAAGGCGATGTTACCCGTTTCGTTATTAAAGTCTGCCTCGATCGTCTCTACAGTACCCTCTTGGTCAAACATATCCTGATTGGCCATTTTCAATTTTACCTTGGTAGGGTTGTCGGATTTCTTGCTCGTGATATAGTGCAGGTACTCAGACTCAGGTACGTTAAAGTACACCCACATCTTACTATTGTCAGAGAGCGTGGTGAGCAGCTCACCATCATCCAGCAGGCTACCCATCCGTACCATAAAGCGATCTATGATACCATCAAATGGTGCTCGTATCTCCGTAAACCCGAGGTGCGTCTGCGCGAGGCTGAGCTCTGCTTTTGCCTTATCCAGCCGTGCTTTTGCCAGTGCCAGTTCCTTAGGCGATACGATATTGCTATCAGAGAGGCTCTTGGTATTCTGATATTCTATCTCTTCATAGTTTACTTCCGCATCAGCCTTTTGTCTTTCATTCTGATAGACAGTAGGCATGATCTGGAAAAGGAGCTGCCCTTTCTGTACATGCTGGCCTTCATCTATGTAGATATTCTGAAGGTAGCCAGGCTCCAGCGCCCGTAGCTCGATGTGCTGGATAGAGTTGATCTTTGCTACATATTCTTTGTAGATGATCGTATCCTTGATGATAGGGCTGGTGATCGGAAAAACCTCCGATTCCTCTTTCTCCTTTTCTGTGTGATGGCAGCTGGCTAATACTAACAGGACGATAGGACAGATGAGAAGTGCGATCCTCTTCATGATGCTTTTTGATTTTGAATTATGATGATATCGGTAAAACCGTGATGATGAGCCTATGCTCACTACGCCGCAGTCATGACTGCGTGCAGATGAGCGCATGGTGCTGGTACTATGCCAGATTTACATGCGCTTTGATGGATAATATCAGGACAGAAAACTCTTCCAGGAGTGGTGGAGGATGAATAAACAGATGGTAGAGCAACTTTGGCTCATCTCCGTATAAAATGCAGAAAGTTTATCGATAGATATAAAATCAAACCTCCTGTCTGTAGATGTTTCACCTAGGGCCCCATCGTGGTCTGAATCCGGAGCGTCGTCATTGGGTCCGATCTCGTCAAACACTTCAAACTGACCATGTGTCAAACGAAACTCACATGAAGGTAGGAACGTGGAAGATGAATTACCAGCACTATGCAAAGAAACCTTAATGCAATAATGAGGCTGTATTAAAACTGCAGTGTCACTACAGCCTGCAATGGCTGCTGTGTGTCCGCACCAGAGCGTGAATCCTACAAGAAGAAACAGGCAGGACCGAATCACTGACCGGGCCGACAACAAGTAAGCATGGCGATAATCTGTGCGCCTGTACTGAGCAGTCATTTCGGGGGTCAATTTTACTAACATGTCGGACGGGGTCAAAAGAAAATAACTTTTTTTAGTCTAAGGACCGATTTACTGAGGTGAATGCAGCGGATCAGTTGGCTATTAATCAAGTGGATTTAGACCTGGCTGGTGGTCAATAGTAAAATGTGGCCAGCTTAAAAATGTGTTAATAATATTTAAAACACATTCGTATTATTGATAAATCGAAAGCAGAAAACATAACCATTTGATCTGATGACTATACTAAGGAGCCTATCATCCGCCTACCGAATAAGCCTATAGGTATCAATTTGTATGATAGAAAAGATAAAGACCGGATTATGATCAGTGTAGGCACATGTTATCTTGATTTCACTACAAATTCACTACAAGTATTACCTAAGAGATTGTAGCTCTTATATTTGGCAAACAATGAACAGCTAACACATGGCAAAGAACGGGGATAAGAAAGCCTTTGACGATATATATGAGATGATCTGGATAGATACAGAAGCAGCATGGTCTCAGGCACAAGTAGTCATGCAAAAAAACAATCACACCCGACTGAACTATGCATCTGCAAAAGCACAAATGATCGGCTTCATCATAGCAACTATTATATCTGATTCATCCAGAAAAAAAATCGATGCCTATGCGCTGAAGGTGTACTTTGAAAAGCACAACCACAGGGCAGAAGCTGCGACTACGCTCCTCTGGATGATGCGGGCAAATATCACAGATGGCAATGCTGAAGCCCTGCTGGCGCAAGACAAAGAATTTGAAGAGAAATATGCCGCAACAGCCTCTGCCGAAGACCTGGTAGCCAGGATGATAGCTACCAGCAACTACCAGATGATGCGGGACCTCAATAAAACCAATCAGGTAGAGCTCGCACTCAAAGCAGAAACGCTACTAAGGTCAAACCCAAAGCAAACGGCACAGTATCGTGTAAGTCTGGCCAATATGCTGCAACACAAGGCAGAGGCTCTAAGCCATACCGGCGACATAGAAGCCGCACAAAAGGCCATGGATGAAGCTACAACCCTGGTAGATATGCCAGGCACTTCACCTTATTGTTCATTTGTATGTCATTACTTTAAGGGGAATGTAGCAGCCATAGCTGGTCAAAATGAAGAAGCGCTCAAAAGCTATTTTTTATTGACAGAAAGATTTGGAGGCAAACCTTTCTATGACAGGCTAATGATGTATGTCTACATACAGATCTTCAAAATGCTCAATGAGCAATGTGAGAAAGCAAGCGCAACTCAAAGAAATGCATTAATAGCTAGGCAAGAGAAGTACCTCGGGCTGGCCAAGTCTCTGCTCTCTACTCAAAAGCGCCCGTACATAATACATTATCTCGACCTGTCGGAAGCACGGCTCATGCGGGTACTACATCAATATGACAAAGCGGTCACTCTGCTGGCCAGGTCGTTGAGGTTTTTTAGCAGTATTGACTATAGTAATCATGTGATAGACATCTGGGAGGAAGCCTATAAAAACTATCGAAACCGTGCAGAGGCGACCATGCTACCTGACCACTACCGCAAGGCAATGTGGACCTTGAATAAAGTAAACGACCTGAATCACAAATACAATCAGGCACAGGGTAAAGAGAAAATGGATGCACTGATCAATAAGTATGAACTGCAACAAAAAGAGCTAAACGAGAAACTACTACATCAGAAAATGGAAGCCATGAATAAAGAGATGCAAATGACAGCACTGAACCTGCAGGAAAAGGTGACCGTACTGGACGAGCTGAAAGGCTACGTAACCTCACTCAAGAAAAAGGGAAAGGAAACCAATGATCTCATCCGCGCCATATCTCAGAAAATAGACAGTGTGATCATCACGGAGCAGGATAAATCTACCCTGCAGCAAAAAATAAATGAAGCCAGCGGTGATTTTATGAGCATCATGTCTGAGAAATATCCTGGGCTGAGCATGCTGGAAATACGCATGTGCGCACTACTCAAAACTGGCATGACCAATAAAGAGCTATCTAAACTGTATGGCCAAAGTGAAAAAAGCTATGAGCAGCACCGCTATCGTATCAAGAAAAAAATGGGTCTGGGCCGCGATGAGAAACTCATACGCGTCCTCAATCTGGTGACCAGCTCATAAGTATAGACAAACAAATAGGGGATGCAGTTTCCTGCATCCCCTGCTCTTCCGGTAAGAAAAGAGTATCGTGGTTTTAGGGCTTGTATCAGTCCGGATAAAGGACAGGAGCCGGAGCCCCTGTCCTGTCAGGAACAAAACCATTACTCTGAAAAAACGCCGTATAGGATCACAGGTCGCTTGCTATTTTGTCACCACCATTTTGCGCTTCAGGTCTGATCTGTCTCTGGCCATCAGATAGTAGATGCCCGCTGCGAGGTTTCTGCCGGCAAAGGCGTAAGGCGTATTGGCGCTGATCTTCATCTCAGCCACCTGTGCACCGATCCCATCTATCAAAACGAAGTCCCCGCTGACATCGCTCAGGATAGTGAAGATGCCATTATTGGGATTAGGGAACAGGTCTAGCAGGATCGCGCCAGCTGGAACTTCGTCTATGCCTGTGCACACCTTGAGTGTGATCGTATCTGTAGCGCTGTTTGAGCAGCCATTATTGTCTGTGTAGCTATAGGTGATCATATAGTTGCCCGCTGTAGCGCTGACCAGACCTACTGTATCATTCACTACCACACTGCCGCTGAAGGCTCCACCAGCCGGCACACCACCCTGCAGTGTCACTGCAGGATAGTTGCCTATACAGAACGTACTCTGAGGCAGTGTAAAAGCCACATTCGGCAGCGGATGACCATTTGCCAGCCTGATCGTATCGCTCACGTGGCAGCCATTGGCGTCTGTAGAGATATAGGGATAGACTCCTGGGGCCAGGCCGGACGCCTGTGCAGGTGCCAGGAGTCCTATAGCGTCTATCTCTACATAATCATCTGCCGAGTCTGTAGCTATATCCAGCCTCACTGCATCTACGCTGTATGTACCCGGTAGTGATACGGTGAGGATCGTAGCTATAGCGGTATCTGCATGTGCATGACGTGCATACACACGGTGCCATATGTGCGACGGGGACTCACGTACGAATACGCTGTCTATATATCCCGGGCTATAGGTCTGATAGATCTCTACTGATGTAGCTGGCACAGGTGTGCTGTATCCTACTATCAGAGTATCGCGCTGGTCTCCGTATGAGGATGCCGTCCATGCGGTAGAGATATCACCGTAGCGAGGATACGTGTTAGGCGCGCCGAGTAGCTGGTAGGATGACCAGCCGCCAGGGCTAGTGCGATATTCGCGTGACTTGTAGAGGACCGTATCTGCCCACTGCGGGCCAGCCTGATAGGTTTGACCCTGGAAGACCACAGCATAGCTGCCCG
The DNA here is from genome assembly GCA_964571705.1 of uncultured Chitinophagaceae bacterium. Taxonomy (GTDB): domain Bacteria; phylum Bacteroidota; class Bacteroidia; order Chitinophagales; family LD1; genus UBA1941. Next base: position 17,498 of record CAZNDJ010000004.1, on the reverse strand, counting down.
TAGAATCTGCGCCGAATAGAACCGATCCATCTGTGAGACCGACACAAGAAACAGGATGTGAAATTGTGGCGACAGGTACCGCCGCAGTATATACATTGAGCGTAGTGGTCATGATGGTATCGCAGCTCAGCGTATCTGTATAGGAGCCAGCCTGTGTATAAGTGTGCGTACCTACAGTGATGTGCTGACCAGGGCAGATGTCAAACGAACTGCTAGGATACTGTACTGTCAGGACTGTGACATATGCAGTATCAGTAGCTGTACACCCATTGGCACTGGTGGCAGTAGCGATGAAGACATCGCTCTGCGCCGGACTCACAGTAATAGCACTAGTAGAGTCCGCTGTGCTCCACACTACTGATACGGCAGTAGTAGCAGTGAGTACTGTACTGGCACCCGGGCATAGTGTGACCTGATGAGGTGCCACAGATAAAGCAGGAGATGGCTGTCCGTCTGGTATGGTCACGCTGTCTGCATAGGTACAGCCACGCGAGTCTGTCACGGTGAAATGCGTAACTCCAGCCGGCAGCGTGCTGATAGTCAGTGGGCCCAAGAGGCCTACCGCATCCAGCTCTACCCAGCTGGTAGCGACATTGGTCGCCACACCCACCTTGACCTGGTCTACGAGATAAGCGCCCGACAGCGGGATGTGAAGTATAGTAGCGGCGCTAACACCACTCTGTACAGCCTGCACGGCATACACTGTATGCCAGATATGGCTACCGGCCTCACGTACTGAGACGGTATCTACCAGACCGGTAGTGTAAGTCTCATAGATGGCTATCTCGCTCGCCTGTACGGGAGGATTGTATCCCAGCACTACGGAGTCGCGATGACTGTGGTAGCTGGACGGTGTCCATGAGGTCGCTATATCGCCATAGGAAGGATAGGTATTGGGCGCCCCTATGAGCTGTGCAGCTGACCAGCCCCCTGTGCTATACTGCGTGCTATACGCCTCTACAGAGGTGGCCCAGATATAGCCGGCATTGTAGGTAGCAGATCCAAAGGAAACGGTAAAAGCACTGGAGCTGTCGGCTGATATCTGCAGCTCTCCATCAGCCCCGCCATGACAAGTGACACCATGAGTGACGGTATCCATGTAGCTGAAATTGCCATTGATAAACGTGACATCTGAGGTCACGATACTATCACAGCCAAAGGAGTCTATATAAGTACCGCTGGTAGCATATGAATGCCCATGGATTGTGATAGACGGCAGATTGCAGACAGTATATGTATTATTCACATGAGGTATAGTAGTGTAGTTGATGACCACATTCACAAAACTATCGCAGCCATATGGTATGGTGTAGGTGCCGGATCCGTGATAAGTCACACCTCTGAAGGTCACGCTATCATATTGGCATATGGTAAAGTGGTACGAGATGATAGGTATAGATGAATATTGGATGGATACCGTATCCTTTGCCACACAGCCATTAGTATCAGTGACGGTGACCGTGAATGTGCCTGAGCCCTGGTACACCAGTGTATCGCCGCAGGTATAGTTTGTACCATCATACCAGAATATATCCTCTATCGGTGCGCCACCTGTCGTGGCGGTGCTCCAGTGGTTCACCTGTGGTCCGCAGCCCTGCAGGCCGGGATTGATATTGGTAGAAAGGCTGGCGCAGATATTAGTGGCACCATATTCATATGCCCCGATATCTGACGTACCTACCCGGGAGAAAACCCGTGCATCTGTAGATGGGGCTACTGCATTGTCTCCTGCATCTATAGCAGGACTGCCGGAGATCAGGGCCAGAGTGCCCTCATACCTGCCATTACCCCATAGTACAGTGTCTAGCACAGATGTAGCAGTGCTGCCGTAAATATTGCCTGTCAACACACCTGACAGGTGTCCACTCACAGTGTCGCCTATGATATTGTGGCCATTCGCAGAAATATAGTCGCCATACAGGTCATTGCCAGCGCTGTCTGCTGTATTACCCACAAAAATATTGTTGCTGATAGATACTGTGCCAAATTGCCAGCCGCCGCGCATGATGGCGCCGCCACGTGCTGCACTATGGTTGCCATAGAAAGTGCTGTTTGTCACCAGCAGCTTGCCCCCCTGAGGGTTAGAGATAGCACCACCACCAAACTGTGTGCTGGCGCTGGAGTTGTGACTAAAGGTGCAGTTTGTGATCTCCATATACCCGAAGTTATTGCACACTGCAGCTCCGCCACTGAGGTAGCCGCCTGCATTGAGTGTGGCATTCCTGTCAAAGGTGCAATTGCTGATCATGACCGTATCGCCGTTATTGAAAACAGCACCTTCGTCATTGGCCAGATTGCCTCTGAAGAGACAGTGGTCCAGTGAGACTGTGATACCGCCGGAACCAACAAAGACTGCTGAGCCGAAGCTTATGAGGCTAGTGTTTGTGAAGGAAAAGTTTCGGAGCGTGACATGGGTACCAGCTGGTGAACTCTGAAACCAGGTGCGGCTCATTCGGGCCGAAAGATCTTTTGGTCCATTGATCTCCATAGATGTAGTAGGGACGGGATCGATATAGTAAGATCCGCCGATAGGCGTGCACACATTGATGATGTGCGGATGGCTCGGTGTAGTAGGGTGAGCATTGGCATCCAAGATCGCCGCATAGAGCGATCCGGGGCCCTGCCCGTCTGACGTCACGGTGTAAGTGTTGGCCATAGCCATACAGCTCAATATCACTGTGGTAAGGGTGGATAATAATTTTTTCATGTAATCAGTTTTGGTTGATAGTTCAAAACTATCGTCTGCACACCGCTACAAGTAATTTATGGTATCAAATGCATCAGAAAGGTGATGAGATGCAAGAAGGCTATCTCTATGACAATGGGAACACCAATACAAAGACAGTGCCTCCCTCATAGCTATAGGTCAGCGTGCCGCGCAGCTGTCGGGCCAGCTCACTCACTATACGCATACCCAGCGTCCTAGTAGACCTGAGGTCAAAGTCAGCGGGCATACCCACACCATTGTCAGCATACCGCAGCGTGAAAGAGCCGGTGCTATCCCTTTTGACATCTATGCTGATGGCTCCGCCGGCTTTATTGACACCCGCGTATTTCACAGAGTTTGTGATGAGCTCATTTAATATCACGCCCAGTGGTATAGAGCGCTCCATATCCAGGGTCAGTGTGCGTGGGTCTACCGCTACTGAGACATGTATGGCCTGCGCTCCAAACAGGGCCTTCAGATCAGTGCATAGCTGGGATATGTAGTCCTCCAGCTGTATAGCCGAGATCGCATCCTGCGCATAGAGTTTCTGGTGTATGAGGGCTATGCTCCGCACTCTGTTGTGACTCTCGCGAAGTGCATCTTTGGCTTTTTCGTCAGTCATAGAGCTGGCCTGGAGGCTGAGCAGGCTGGAGACTATTTGTAAATTGTTTTTGACGCGGTGGTGTATCTCCAGCATCAGAGTGTCTTTTTCTGCAGCCTGATCTTCTATCTGTTTTTTCTGCAGAGCCAGCAGTTGATTTGCACGCTGGCTGGTGCGGTAGTTTCGGATCACTATCAGCACCATCAGACTGAGGAGTACCAGTACCACAGCAGCTCCGATTATGATCTGCCGCAGATTGCTGTTTTCCTGTCCTTTCTCCTTCACCTGATACTGGACCTCCAGGTCGCGCTGGGCCATCTCTGCGCGCAGCTGCAGATTGGCTGCTGTCTGGCGCTGTGCATCATTGAGCACGCTATCATCCCACCTATTGTACTCCTCGTAGTATTTCAGTGCCTGTGCATCCTGTCCCCGCAGGTGGGCTATATCGCTCAGTACTTTATTTGCTTCTTTGATATACAGCTTCGCATGGTACTCTGTAGCATCACTGAGCAGACGAGAGGCATATTTTTCTGCATCCGCTATGCGCCCGGTCTGCACATATAGTTTGCTGAGGGTAGCGAGGCCGTTCATTACATTCATGGGGCGCTTGAGGCTATCCATGATCGCTACAGCTAGCAGGAGGCATTTCTCCGCATCTGTGGTTTTGTGCATCTCCAGATAGATATCGCCCATGCTGGTGAGTGATGAGGCGTGCTCATAGTTGTTTTGCCCATTCATGCGGGCCATATCTGCCACTTCTTTTAGTATGATCTCCGCAGAGTCATCCCGGCCTGCCCTATGGTATTCGCTGGCTATATTGGCTGCGATCAGCTCTGCAAAGCCCCAGTTCTTCATAGCTCTCGCACCAGCCGCTGCCCTTTTGTAATATCCAATGGTGACCATCGGGTCGCGCCCGAGCGCATCATATACAGAGGCGATATTATTGGAGATGGTCGCGATCATCCGGTCATTGTGGCTCTGCTCCGCCACACGCAGGCCATCTATATAGTACTGCAGCGAGCGGTCATAGTCTCCCATATCCTGATACATGCCGGCAGTCAGGCTTAGGCATGAGGCCTCATAGAAGCCGCTCCGCGCCTTGCGTGCATAGTCTATGGCTTTTTTGTAGAGGTCCATGCCTTCGGCAGGCTTATTCTCTATCACACGCACCAGACCCATGGTACGGTAACCATCTGCCAGCAGCAGCGGATTGTCATGTGCCAGCTGTACCTCGGTCTCTGCGAGTATCCAGGCAGAGTCATTCTGGATAAACTTCATCTCCCAGGCCAGTGCACCACAAAGCCGCGCGCGACCGCTATCAGTACGGGCATCGGCCAGCTCAGCTCTCAGGCGCACAGCATCTGCAGACTGGCTATACGTAGTAGCCAGACACAGCAGCAGAAACCCAAGGCATATGGCAGATCGGATCGTCATAATATCTCAGGGTACAATCTGCGGAGCTTTGGCCCTGATTTCAATTTTATGGGGTGAAGTGCAGCGCTATGGTGACGAGAGGCAGCCGGCATATCACTGTATACGCCTGATCCTGTCAAATAACTCCTCCTTGTAGTTACGACTCAGCGGGATGTTGGCCTTGCCTATCATGACCTCTGTATGGCTGAGCGACTCCACTTTCTGCACATGTATCACATAGCTTTTGTGTATCTGCATGAAAAAATCAGCAGGCAGGTTGGGCAGGAAATCACGGAAACTGGAGCGGACGATGTGCTTTGCCTTGTCTGTCACGATATGAATATAGTTGCCATCGCTCTCGAGATAGTGGATGTCGGATATATTCAGTTTGATATAGCGTGTATCCGTTTTTACAAATACGCTCTCACCTATCTGCCATTGAGGAGCTTTAGACTCCGGCTGCGGCTGGGTGAAATTGGCCAGGGCCACTTCTATGCATGTATAGAGATCTTCTTGTCCGAAGGGCTTGACCAGGTAGCCATTGGGCCGGAGCGCAGCCGCTTCAGATACTGTAGCCCGGTCAGAGTGCGAGGTGATAAACACAAAAGGTTTGCGGTAGTGGTCACGGATCAGGCGGGCCAGGTCGATACCCGTGCGGCCTGAGCCTAGCTGTATATCTGTGAGTACCAGATCAGGCTGGTGCTCGTCCAGTGCCTTGACCGCCTCGTCATATGAGTAGGCAGCTGGCAGCACATCATAGCCTATACGGGTGAGCATATCGCTCATATCCATAGCCACGAGCGACTCGTCCTCTACGATCAGTATTCTCACCTGCTGCATGATATCTGCATTACTAGCTGATAGCTAATATAATACAGGTGAAGCTAAATGATAGAAAAAAGGGATAATGTGTTGGTAAAAACCAGTAGCGCTTTATCACTCGCGGAAGACATCCTTCATCCGGTCAAAGAAGCCTTTCTCGCCCTTTTGCGGCTGTGGTTTGAAGTTTGGTGACTGGCGGAGTTTCTCCATCAGCTTCTCCTCTTCGGCACTCAGCTTGTGAGGCGTGTAGATATTTACGATGACCAGCTGGTCGCCTTTGCCGTAGCTATTCACAGATGGTACACCCTTGCCATTGAGGCGCAGGACTTTGCCAGCCTGTGTGCCTGCCGGCACCTTGATCTTGGCCTTACCATCTACGGTAGGGACCTCTACGCTACAGCCCAGTGCAGCATCTGCAAAGTTCAGGTGGAGATTATAGATCACATTCTGACCATCTATCTCGAGGTCTGCATGCTGCTCTACCTCTATGGCTATGATCAGGTCGCCTGCCGGGCCGCCCTGCTCTCCTGCATTACCTTTGCCGCTCATAGAGAGCTGCATGCCGTCCTGCACACCAGCCGGTATATCGATAGTCAGTGTTTCCTCGCCATATTCCGTACCCAGACCATTGCAGGTAGGGCATTTTTTTGTAATCATTTCACCGGAGCCATTGCACTGAGGGCAGGTAGTAGTAGTCTGCATCTGCCCGAGGATGGTATTGGTAGTACGGCGTACTACGCCATTGCCACCACACATGGTACACTTAGATACCGAGCTGGCGTCTTTAGCACCAGAACCATTGCAGGTATGGCAGGCTACGTGCTTTTTGACCTTGATGGTCTTTTTAGCGCCATTGGCCACCTCGCTGAGCGTCATGCGGACACGGATACGCAGATTGCTACCCTTGCGGCCACGCTGGCGCTGACCGCCACCACCTCCGCCTCCGCCAAAGAAGCTCTCAAAAGGGTCGAACCCTCCGCCACCGCCACGGGCATTGCCAAAGATGTCGCCAAAATTGCGGAAGATGTCTTCCACATTCATCCCGCCTCCGTGGAATCCTCCACCCTGGCCCATATTCTCTGCCGCATGACCATATTGATCATAGCGGGCCTTCTTCTGATCATCGCTTAATACTTCATAGGCCTCAGCAGCTTCTTTGAATTTCTCTTCTGCTGCCTTGTCTCCCTGATTGCGGTCAGGGTGATACTTCAGCGCTACCTTGCGGTATGCCTTTTTGATCTCCTCTGCCGATGCGCCCTTGGCTACACCCAGTACCTCGTAGTAATCTCTTTTGCCTGCCATATACTCCCTCTCAGGGATGAATGATTAATAATTTATTTGCCTACCACCACTTTTGCAAAGCGGATGATCCTGTCATTGAGGTAGTATCCTTTTTCTACTTCGTCTATCACCTTGCCAGCCATATCCGGAGTAGGTGCTGGTATCTCAGTGATAGCCTCGTGCAGCTCTACGTTAAAGTCGTTGCCCTTTGATTCGATCGCCTTCAGGCCCTTGCCCTCCAGGTTGCGTACCAGCTTCTGATAGATCAGGTGCATACCTTCTTTCACAGCTGCTACATCTGTAGCTGTCTCGGCCGCCTTCAGCGCCCGCTCAAAGTCATCTACCACAGGCAGCAGCTCCTTGATCACATCCTTGCTGGCTGTAGATATCAGCTCCAGCCTTTCTTTAGCATTGCGCTTTTTGAAATTATCAAAGTCAGCATAGAGCCTCAGGTGTTTGTCCTTATACTCATCCAGCTGCTTCCTGAGGGATACCAGCTCCTCTTCACGTGGATCTACAGTGGCTGCATTGATATCATCCAGCACCTTTTGAGTATCCTCGTGAGATAGTGTTTCATCATTGGTGCCATCCTGCGGCAGCTCAGCATTGTGGTCTTTATTTTCTTCCATATCAGGCATAATATTCCGGCGCAAACATATCAAAATACCTGCCAATGGGTAATAAACGCCATTTTGTCAGAGACATCTGATATAGACGATTAATGTTGTCACTATAATCACCGCCGGCTATAAAAAACAAAGCCTCCCGGTGATGGGAGGCTTTGCTGGTATTTTGCTTAAGTATTAGTTGTTTCCTTCAAAATTGAGGCGGTAGTCCTTCACCTTAGCCAGTTTGCGGAGTGCATCCTGAGTAGCACGGGCTTTAGACATTGCAGTCTGCTGGGCCATCATCACAGCGCGTGTCAGGTCTGTAGGGGCAGGAGGATCTACACCAGCTACCTTTTGCACAGCAAACACGCCCTGATTGCCACGTACAGGCGCAGAGAGCTTACCCTGAGCGATATATACACCGGCGGCTACTACAGCAGGCTCGATGCCAGATGGGGTGTTTGGATTAGCGAAAATGCTGTTAGTCGCATCCTGAGCCGGCTTACCAAGTTTAGTAGCCAGGTCATCTATGTTAGATGCTTTGGCATCCTCTACTTTCTTAGCCAGCAGTTCGTATTTCTTCTCTTTCAGGAAGGCCATTTTTACCTGATCCTTTACTGACTCCAGATCAGGCGTGCCTTCTCCATTTACAGATTCCAGATATGCTACGATATACTTGCGACCGTTCACACCAGAGCCATCATCTACAGTCTTGACAGGTGATACGTCACCCCTCTTGGCATCAAACACCCACTTCACTACTGAGCGCGCACTGAGCTGGTCTACATCATAGCTTTCCTTTGTAATATTTACAGCCCTCTTCATCATATTAGGATGAGCTGCAGCATACTTCTTCCACTTTTCTTCTGAATTATTTCCCGAAACAAACTGCGTAGCATCGCTATATACGCTCGTCTCTGTCTCCTGGCTAGGAGCGAGCTGGCGGGTAAAGTATGCGACCTTGACACCAGTCTTGCTTGGTTTGTCTTCGGCTACTTCTACTATCTTGATCACATTGTTTTGCGCATCCAGGTATTTGTATGCTTTTCCTACTTTGCCATTGTGAAATACGATGCTTTTGTAGAAGTCGTCCTTAGTAGGATCCGTGAATTTCACCCAGCCTACCACACCGCCATTTGCCTTAGATGCCTGGTCATCGCTATAAGCAGCGGCCATAGCGCCAAAATCAGCATGCAGAGAATCGATAGCTGTGTAAACGCTGTCTATTATCGCAAGCTTAGCCTTCTGGTCTGCCTCAGATTGTACATTGGCGAAAGAAAATACGATCTCTTTCACCTTTACAGAGTCAGACATCATTTTCTTTTCTGTCACCTTCGCAAACTTGTACATACCATTCTCTACATATGGGCCTATGACTGTCTTGACCGGAAGATCATAGAGTGAATCAGCAATAGCTGGTCCCTGAGGATTCGGCTGACCCTTGATGCTGTAAAGGTCATACAGTGGAGTTTCTGAATACAGTTTTACAAAGAGAGAGTCGTCAGACTTGGTAGCACCCTTTGTAAAATCTTCCAGTTTGTCGGTGAGTGCTTTCAGCGCGTTAGCCGAATCTATGGAAGATGGAATGACATTAAACGCTACATACTGTATGGTACGCGACTCTTCTGTGGATTTGAACCTCGCAGCATTCTTATTGAGGTATTCCTTCAGATCACTGTCAGCATATTTGATATCATTATCATTTACCTCAGAGTAAGGCAACATAACATAGCGGAAATCAGCCGTCTTGTTGGTCTCCTCATAGTACTCTTCTGCCATCCACTTTGGTACGTTACCGATGCTCTTCATGAGCAAGGTGTTGTACTTAGCCTGGAGCTGTGATTTTTTCACCTGCTTTACGAGGTTGTTCCAGAATTTCCTCTTAGCACCTGGCTCCTGACCTTTCTCGTCTACGTTCAGGTTTTTGATCCAGCCATTGAGGCCAGCCACATCAGGAGGATTATTACCAAAAAGCTGCTGGCGGATGATCGGGTGCAGATTTGCTGTCATGGTCAGAGATACCATCTCATCGTCAGAAACGACTACGCCAGTCTTGTCAGACACGCGCTCCATGACGATGTCATTCACCATCTCATTCCAGGTCTGCTGGTTCATATAGTTGCGCTGTACCTCATTGAGACTGATATGGTTTTGCGCTTCTATATTTTTCACATTATCAGAAACCTCATTGGTATAGTCATTATACGCGATAGCCTGACCATCTACTGAGCCAGCATCAGTACCTCTGCCCGGACGGAGTACACTGAACTGGTCATTGACTGCCACTCCTAAAAGGAAAAGGACAATACTCAATGCAATAACACCTACGAGAATGCCGGGACGTTTTCTTATCTCACCGATTACAGCCATACTTATGAGTCTATTATGATTTTATTTAAAGGGAGCGCAAAATAAAGGATTTCGGGCAAAATATGAAAATATCCACATTCCGGACAGCATTTTAGCCGCAAAAGCCTGAAAAATAAGGCCAGCAGCATGTGCAAAGCCGCTTTTAATAGGCTGCCAGGTCAGCCAGTCTGGCCTTGAAGCGATCCTTTGGCAGGAAATTGCGCTCCAGAGACAGGGCAAACGGCACAGGCGTATCCAGTGAGGCTACCCTCATGACCGGGGCATCCAGGCTGGTGAAGAGGTGCTCAGAGATATACGCTGCGATCTCCCCTCCCAGCCCGCCTACGAGTGTATCCTCGTGCAGTACGATAGCCTTGCCAGTCTTGCGCACGGTGGCCTCGATAGCATCCTTGTCATATGGCAGCAGGGTGCGCAGGTCTACAATGTCTGCAGAGATGCCCAGTTCTCTCACCGCCTCTCTGGCCCAGAGGACTCCGAGGCCATAGGTGATGATGCTGAGTTCATCACCCTCTTCCGCTATTACAGCCTTGCCTATAGGCGTGGTATAGTAGCCATCGGGCACCTCGCACTCTATTTCTGCATTGCGGTAAAGGAATTTATGCTCGAAGAACATGACTGGGTTAGGATCATTGATCGCTTCGCACAGCAGGCCCTTTGCATCTACCGGATTAGATGGGTAGACCACTTTCAGTCCCGGCACATGGGTGAACCAGGCCTCATTGCTCTGCGAGTGGAACGGGCCGGCACCTACACCTGCGCCTGTAGGCATACGCACTACTACGTCTGCGTTCTGCCCCCAGCGCCAATACGATTTTGCCAGGTTATTGACGATAGGATTGAAACCGGTACTGACGAAATCTGCAAACTGCATCTCTACCACGCTTTTCATGCCCTTTACACTCAGTCCCAGCGCCGCACTCAGCACACCACTCTCGCAGATAGGCGTATTGCGTACTCGGTCCTTGCCAAATTGCTCCACAAAACCCTCTGTGATCTTAAATACACCACCATATTCCGCCACATCCTGCCCCATGATCACGAGGTCGGTATGCTTCTCCATACTCTGGCGCAGGCCATCACTCACAGCATCTACCAGGCGCTTGTTGGTTTTGCTGCCGGCGGCAGTCACCTCATCGTAGCTGTAGGCTTTGTAGACCTCACTTTCTTCCTTTGCAGTATCCGGCTGCACCTCAGGCTGCTTGTCTGCCGCGTCAAAGGCAGCACGCACCTCTGCATCCATCTCCTCGCGCAGCATGAGCGGATAGTCCGGAGACATGATGCCGTTTTCTATCAGCCAGTTCTCATAGTTGCTCACGGGATCTTTCTTCTCCCATATCTCAAAGAGTTCCTTTGGCACGTATTTCACACCACTGGCCTCCTCATGGCCGCGCATGCGGAAGGTCATACACTCCAGTAGCACAGGGTGCGGATTCTCGCGCATCTCTTCGGCTAGTTTGGATATCGTATGATAAACCTCCAGTATATTATTGCCATCTATGGTCAGGCCTTTGATGCCGTAGCCTATAGCCCGGTCGGCCAGCTGCTTGCAGCGAAACTGCTCATTAGTCGGCGTGGACAGGCCGTAGCCGTTATTCTCTATCAGGATGATGACCGGCAGGTCCCACACGGCAGCGATATTACATGCCTCGTGAAAGTCTCCCTCACTAGTACCACCATCTCCGGTGAAGGCTACAGTGATCTTCTTCTCCTTCTTTAGTTTGCTGGCCAGCGCGATACCATCTCCCAGGCAGAGCTGTGGACCCAGGTGGGAGATCATGCCTACTATATGATGCTCATTGGTACCAAAGTGGAAACTGCGCTCACGACCCTGCGAGAAACCGTTCTCCTTGCCCTGAAACTGCTCGAAGAGCTGCTGCAGATCGCAGTCGCGTGTGGTGAAAACGCCCAGGTTGCGGTGCAGCGGACAGATGTATTCATCGCTCTGCAGCGCGGCGGTGACGCCTACCGCTATCGCCTCCTGGCCTATACCAGAGAACCACTTACTCACGCGTCCCTGGCGGAGCAGTTTCAGCATGCGCTCTTCTATCACGCGCGGTTTCAGTATCCTTTTATAGAGATCTATCAGCTGCTGGTTGCTGAGGTCTTTTCTGTCAAAATTCATACGACAAACTAAGCGTTTTAAAATATAACCTGTGCTATCACTACTAGCAGGCTATCTTATCTACCCTGCGCTGATGGCGCCCACCCTCGAATGGTGTATCGAGAAACACATCCACCATCTCCTTAGCCTCCTCTGCGGTGATAAAGCGGGCAGGCAGGCAGAGCACATTGGCGTCATTGTGCTGGCGGGCCAGCTCGGCTATTTCTTTTTTCCAGGCTATGGCGGCGCGGATCTTTTCGTGCTTATTGGCAGTGATGGCCACACCATTGGCGCTGCCACAGATCAGTATACCAAAGTGCGCCTTGCCAGACTCTACTGCACGTGCTACAGGGTGTGCAAAGTCGGGATAGTCTACAGACTCTGACGAGAAGGCCCCGAGGTCATCTACTTCATATCCTTTCTCCAGGAGGTAGACACGAAGTGTAGATTTGAGATCGTATCCTGCGTGGTCGCCACCGATAGCTATGAGCATAGTATATGATTTAGGACCGAAAAATACGAAAATAGATGGGCGCCACAAGGCATCAGATGATCTCTTTCTGACCCGGATTGACACGGGTGGCCACTATGATGCTGAGCTCAAAGAGGAAATAGATCGGTATGGCCACGATAGTCATGGTAAACATATCCGGAGATGGCGTGATGACAGCCGCCAGGATCAGGATCACGATCACCGCATGGCGCCTGTACTGCCGCATAAACTGGCCCGTAATGATGCCAAATTTAGCTAGGAAGAATATGATCATAGGCAGCTCAAAGATCGCACCCGCACCGAGCATCATCATGGTGATGAAGCTGATATAATTATCCAGCGAGAACATGTTATTGACCTGGCCGCTGATCTGGTAGCCATAGGCAAAGTTCAATGAAAACGGCACGATAAGGAAGTAAGCAAAAGCGACACCGATAAAGAAAAAGATGGAGCTGAATACCACAATGCGGCCTGATTTCCGCGCCTCTGTCTCTGATAGTGCGGGGCGGATGAAGCGCCAGATCTCCCAGATGATATAGGGGAATGAAAAGACCACGCCGAGCACGATAGATATCTGTATCTGCGTCATAAACTGGCCAAAAAGCTCAGTATTCATGAACTTGATATCCAATCCGTCAAAGCAGAGACCCTTGTCAGGACAGAGGAGTGGAGAAAATTTGCAAAGCAGCGGGCGGATAGAGTTGCTCAGGTGGCAGAGTACCCGGTAGGTCAGAAAGTCACTTTTGACCGGACCGAAGATAAGGCGATCAAATACCCATGAGCTTTTGTACAGCATCACACAGGTCACCAGTACTATCACGATGGCTGCCCTGAAGACATGCTGCCGCAGCGCATCGATATGGTCAAAGAAACCCATCTCTGCGCCATCATTCACATTGTTATTGTTGCCAAAAAGGGCCATATATCAATCCCGTACCTGTCTGCTGATGAAAACCGGCGCAAAATAGGTAAAGTCGGTCATACTAGGATAGTTTAACACCGTTTAGGACGGCACAGGTATACGGATATTGCTATTCCTTTTCGGTTTTCACCTTTACCTTGCCTGTGATCTTCTTGATCACGTAGTCAGAGAAATCTTCATTGGCCTCCATCCCATTGCCATATATGATCTCCTCCTGAGTGGTGATCTTTACAAATGCATTGGAGTAGAGTACCTTCTTCTGCTCGTCCCAGATCAGCTCCTCGGTATTGAGCTTCTCACCTTTGGCATTGATCACTTCCACGTTTTTGCGCGCAGTCATGATGCTGGAGCTCTCTACCGCAGAGGCATAGTCTGCCACCATGGTGGTAGACACCTGCCCATCCACAGAGTAGAATGACACCTTTATACCATCAGAAAACTCCATGTAGGGCCTGTCTGTATTAAATCGCGTCAGTGTCTTCGCCTCGGCCTTGATCTTGGTCTTGCCATGGTCTGAGTAGCGGATCGTCACATTCTTTCCCTGCTCTATCTGGGTATTGGCACGGGCCGTGACCAGTTTGGCCTCCTCCATATCATTTTTGCAGCCGGTGAGGGCGGCAGCGAGGATCAGGGCAGCTATCAGACTACGGACAGGGGACATAGTGGCCAAAAGTATAAAATCGTTTCCGCTCAGCGCATGGGCATGCCGGGTTTTGGGATTTATTGTCAGCCTGCTATGGCGTGGAGCGGGATATTATAGCTTTGCCTCAGTGAAAAACAAGCGCGCCATATACCTGCTACTGCTGGCCAACTCGATCTCGGGTATATCTCAGGGTATATCCATGCTCGCTATCCCGTGGTACTTTATATCCGTAGCGCATGACGAGGGACTATTCAGCCAGATATATTTTGCGGTGACCAGCATATCACTCATCTGGGGCGTCTATGCCGGTACCTTGGTAGACCGCTATGACCGCCGGCGCATATTCCTGGCTATCAATGTAGCCGGTATGCTCATGCTCGGTATAGCCAGTCTGACGGGGTACATACAGGGTGCCACGCCCTGGCCGCTGGTGGCGCTGGTATTTGCTACCACAGTTTTTATTTACAATATCCATTTCCCTACGCTATACGGATTTGCTCAGGAGATCACAGCCCGGGAGGACTATGGCCGTGTGACCTCCCAGCTGGAGGTGCAGGGGCAGCTCACCTGGACCATATCCGGTGGCCTCGGCGCACTGCTGCTGAATGGAGTACCGGGGCACTTTAATTTCTTTGGCGCCGATGTCATTGTGCCATTTACCATCCGGCCGCTCAGTATCTATGAGGTGTTTAGTATAGATGCAGTCACTTATATACTAGCGTTTATCATCATCTGGCAGATCAGGTCCATGCCCATGGCAGATCGTACTATTGATACCGATCCGCTGATCACGCGGATCCGCACGGGCATGTCCTATCTCAAAAAGCACCCGGTCATTTTCCTCTTTGGCAATACATCACTATTCATATTCCTCACCATCATCGTGCACAGTACCTTGGTCAATCCTATATACGTAGACCACTTCCTGAATCATGGTGGCGATGTCTATGCACTATCAGATATGGTCTTTTCCATGGGGGCTTTGCTCGCCGGCTTTGTCACTACACGGCTTTTTGGCCAGCGGCGTATTATATCCGGACTGGCCGGATTGTCTCTGATAGCAGGTATGATGTACTTTGTACATGTCTATAATAATGTGCTGGCCTGGTACTACCTCTGCTATTTCGTGATCGGCTTTAGCAATGCGGCTGCACGTGTGCTGCGGGTCACGTTCCTTTTCTCCCATATCCCAAACTCTGTGATAGGGCGCACCAACAGTGTATTCTTTGTGATCAATGTAGCGATGCGGCTCATGCTCACCGGGTTATTTGCATTGCCACTGTTTCATCAGGGCATCAACATCGTCTATGCCAATGCAGTACTAGGGGGCATCTGTATCACAGGAGGTATTCTGATCTGGCTGCAAAAAGACGACCTGGAAAAGCTCCACGAGGTACACCAATAGGCACACAATAGGCGTTATACTTTTTTAAGGATCTGTGGTTTCCCAAAACAGCTGTGTTTATTTAATTTCAATGACCCGATCACGCCTGATGAAAAACGCCATACTCATCATCTTCAGTCTATGTATGCTGCTCTGTGCAGCGCAGGGTGATGATCTGGAGATCAGGATACACCGTGGGCCAGCACTCACGCTGCTGCCTGATACGGATTTTATCACAGATGGGGTGACCACTCGTTTTGTAGTGGCAGGAGTAACCAATGGCACTACGCTACGTGCCTCTCTGAGCCGCGGCGACCTATCTGTGATAGACACGACCCTCTCTATCACCACGCATATTAATCCCTCCATGCCGGACAGCAATATACCTTCGGCTACCATCACCCTACACCTGCGGGCCTTTGACCAAAAGGGAGTACAAGTGAGCGCTCTGGACAAAACTTTTATCATCATACCTTCGCTCAAACCATTGATAACCCCTCTCCCCCCGAGATCAAGCTGGCAGCCGAAGATATCTTTCAGAGGCTTCCGTGTCATCACATGGAAACTGCGCCAAGGGGTCGTCTCAAAAAACACACTCACCAGGGCCAATGAGCGCATGATGCGCAATAATGTCGGTTCTTCTTTCTTCTACACAGACAATACATCGGGCGGCTATCAGCGAAACTACCGGGCCATAGACCTGAAAATCAACCTCAATGGTATCCAGCGGAATATGCATAACAATGGCAGCAGCATCTCGATGCTCATGTCTGAGGAGCTGCGCAAGCAGCAAGGCCGGTCGGACTTTACCCTGCTGCTGCACAGGCGATTTACCCGTGGCAATAGGACGGACATCGTGGATACGGTGACATACAAAGCACCGCGTAGTACTGCATTTTTACAGTTGCGAAAATGAAAGGGTCTAGTATCGGTTACTATTATTTTTGCCTTTGCATGAAAGGAAAGCGGATAAGATGGAGTTGGTATGGGATAGCTGCTGTATGGCTACTGAGCGCATGCCAGCATAGGCCTGCACATAATGATCCCGGGGCCAAGCCTGCAGCAGCTACAGAGACTGTTGAGTTTGCAAGGATGTCGCGGCTATCGCTGACGGGAGATTTTGATGGTAACGGGGTGATGGATACGCTGTACCAGCATTGTATCAGTACGGTGACGGGCCGGGAGATAGACAGCTTCCCATATAGCGCACAGGACTCGATGGCAAACTACTTTCGCAATCTGGAGAGTTCTGTTTTCCTCTCCTCCCGTACGATCGATACGCTGGGGCCGATAGCGTATAGCGGCGGCGCACTTGGCCTCTACTGCCTGATCAATATCGGCAATGTGGACCATCACAAAGGAGACGAAGTAGCCCTGGTGATAGACTATGCCGACTGGAGCAGTCTCAATAGCTGCAAGATATATTCTCACACCAGCGATGGCTGGAAGCAAACGGGCGAGTTTGAGATCTTTGAGGGAGCCTTTCAGCACATGCCGGGCGATACGCCTGTGAGGGACTACATACCGGGGTTTCTGGAGAAGGAAAGCGGCAAGTGGTACTATAAGGACTATATGAAGGAGGACGGCAATATGGAGATGACCAGCCTGGTGTGGGACTCCGTGCGGGTCAGATAGCTTGTTTGACCGGGGCCAGGCAGGCATTTGCACATTCCCCTTTTCACCTTATATTTGCAGCCGCTCTTTACCAGTATGATTATCAAGAAAGACGGAGGGACAGGCCCGCTGATGTCTTAGCAACCCATGTCTGCAATAACGCCAAACGGCAACGCAGACAGCTGAAGGTGCTAAATCCTGCCCTGGCTATGCCGGGGAAAGATAACAGTGCATATCCATGCGACTTCCACTCTTTCCGAAAAATCATATTTAAAGGCTATTGTATTGATGTATTATCTCAATACTCATTACGCACTACTCAATACCTGTGCGCAGAGGCATTGACTTAGTACTAAATACTGACTACTAAATACGCAGAAGAATGAAGACACTCGCACAGCTCGCAGAAGAAAAGATACTCGTACTGGATGGCGCTATGGGCACCATGATCCAGCGCTACAAGCTGACGGAGGAGGACTTTCGCGGAGAGATACTGAAAGACCACAAGCATGACCTGAAGGGCAATAATGACCTGCTCT
>CAZNDJ010000003.1:0-89684 GCA_964571705.1 uncultured Chitinophagaceae bacterium | reverse complement strand
CTGCGGCGAAAGTGCAAAAATTCTACCGCCGTTAGATTTTCCCGTCAGGGATAAAATTTTTTGAGGCCCTCATGCGTTAAATACCTTGTAAACACTGGATTGCAGGTCATCGGAAAGCGGAGACGAGCCACTGGCGCGGGTTTCAGGGTGCTAATTTTTATTAACACGTGCAACCGCGCGCTTTTTAGCTTGGCAGATTTCCTTATTTTCGACCTACCAGAAATGTTTTACTGACCCGAAAAATTTTTAGAAATCACTAAAATGGTTTTAAAAATGAAACTCTTACAAAGGCTTCTACCTATGGCCGTGGCTACCGTCATGGCATCCGTACCTGCCTGGGCGGTCAATCCGTTCACGCGCGATAGCGTGATCCGTGCGGATATGGACCCGGTGGTCGTATCGCTGGATAGCATGTCGTACCAGCTCTTCACCCGCAATAAATTATTCGGCACCAGCGCAGAGCTGGAGCGCTGCGTCACCATACCGCGCGATCAGCTGCCTAGCTACTCTGCCGCTGAGATGAAGCGCCGCATGAAGGAGATACCCGCCCTGATCCCGATGGACTACAATCCTGACGTACAGGCTTTTATCGATCTCTTTGCCTTCCGCAAAAGAGACCTGATGACCAAGCTGCTGGCCAGCTCTCAGATCTACTTCCCACTCTTTGAGGCGGAGCTGGACAAGAATCACATGCCAGACGAGCTGAAGTACCTCCCCGTGATCGAGTCTGCGCTCAACCCGCAGGCTGTTTCGCCGGCAGGCGCTACCGGTCTCTGGCAGATGATGTACGGCACCGGCAAGATGATGGGCCTCGATGCAAACAGCTACTACGATGAGCGCCGCGACCCGGTCAAGTCTACCCAGGGTGGCGTGAAGTACCTCAAGCAGCTCTATGACCTCTACGGTGACTGGCAGCTGGCCCTCGCCGCCTACAACTCCGGCCCCGGCTATGTCAATAAGGCGATCACCCGCGCAGGTGGTGTCAAGAACTTCTGGGCCATCAAGAACTTCCTGCCTGCGGAGACGCGCAGCTATGTGCCTACCTTCCTCGCGGTGGTGTATGTCATGCACTACTACAAGGACTACAAGCTGGTCTCTGCCGAGCCTAAGCGTGAGCTGTATGCCGTAGATACGGTGTCTGTGAAGGGACATGTGACGCTGAAGCATATCGCCTCTACCCTCGGCATGCCGCTGGAGGAGCTGCAGTTTCTCAATCCGGCCCTGAAGGCTAACATGGTGCCGCTCATGGCCAATGGCTATCCGCTCAATATACCGGTGAACTACTTTGCGAGCTTTGAGGCCAAGAAGGATGTGCTGCAGAATGACCCTGAGCTGAGCGCCCTGGCCAGTATCAATGATATGTATGCCAACCCTGTGATGGTACGCGTGCCACGCTATATCTACTACAAGGTGCGCCGCAATGAGAATATCTACAACATCGCTGCCCGCTATGGTGTGTCTGTAGCCGAGATCCGCGAGTGGAACCGCCTCAAGAATAACTACATAGCCCGTGGCCAGAATCTGAAGATCCTGACCTTCCCTGAGGTGCCTAGCTATCAGAATCAGCAGAATGTAGCCCAGACACCGGTCAAGCCGGACAGCGCTACCGCAGCAGCTTCTGACACTGCCGGTCACGTGGTCTCGGAGAAGGTGGTCTACTACTACGGCCAGGATAAAGTGGATACCGCCAAGGCCGTAGCTGCTCCACCTAAGAAAGTGGTACCCGTGGCACAGGCGCAGGCATCTAAGACGCCAGCCATCCGCTACTACCGTGTGCAGAATGGTGACAGCCTCTGGAGCATCACCCAGCACTACCCGGGCCTCACTATCAATAAGCTGAAGGCTGACAACCGCCTCAGCGGCAAGACGCTGGTGAAGGGTCAGGTACTGAAGATCATCCTGTAACTACGTAAGCTGGTGGCAGGTGACTGTTGACTGGCCATACAAGAAATAGAGAAGCCCCGGTGAGGGGCTTTTTTCGTGAAAGACTATCCGTGGTTGTGCGTCCCCGCCAACCACAAGTTTAGTGCTACATTACGGCTTCGGATGCGCCTCACTGGCTGCTTTCATCATGGCCTCTATCTGCTTTTGCGTAAAGCTGTGGCCCTGTATCCACTGGTCGTGGAGATAGTAGCGGGTGCCTTTGATGTCCCTTGCCATCTCAAAGTGGTATTCGCTCCTGCCCATGTTCTTTGCCTCATAGAGCAGCACATCCGGCTTGTCTATGATGAATTTTGAGAAGACTGCTACAGGATTGTCTTGTGCGTCCTTTTTGCGCTGGGCTATGCTGGCCGGCATCTCGCTATAGCTCATATCTATCAGGATGGAGAAAGTAGTGTCGGGTGCGGTCACTACTACTCCCTGATCGAAGCTGATAGTAGATCCCACAGGAGCTTTGATGAGGAAGGGTAAAGGCATACTGGCCGTGTCGAGGTCTATCTCGGCATATTCTACTACCCGGGGTTTGATGGAGCTTTTACTGCTACTTGCCGCGGTCATAATCGTACACTCCCACGAGGTATCAGTGACTATTTTAAGCGTGTCAGATTTAGTAGAAACGTGATTGGGTGCAGTTGTTTTTGCAGTAGTGGAAACATGCTTTGCTGCTGCCGGCTGCGTCTGAGCGGAGCAGGTGTACGCCATGAGCGCCAATGCGCTGATGAGGACTATTTTCATACAGGATTGTGGTTTTAGGTATAGACAAATATAAGAGAATGAATGCTTCGTTTATATTCGCAATGCATGCCCCCCATCACGCTCGTCATACCTACACTCGATAGCAGTAGCTTCATAGCGGAGACCTTTCGCTATTATGATGACATGCTGGGGCGGGGGCTACTGTCGGCCGTCATCATCGTAGATGACTGTAGCGCTGATGGCACCTGGCAGGTACTGTGTGGGCAGAAGGCTACCCTCTCCTCCTCCATCCAGCTCCTGCGCCTCGATACGCGCCATGGGCAGCTGATAGCCTATAGCGCAGGCGTACAGCAGGCCACTACTGATATCATCATGCACTGTGACGATGATGTGCTGCTGTCTGAGGTAGACCTGCGTGCCTTTGCCAACGAATATGAACGTACGGGCGGAATCTTACTATATGGTCTGGCCAAGGGCAAAAGCGACCATCCCCGTGGCCGTAGCACCTTCCTCTGGCTGGTCAAGACCTTTGTATTCTACAAGCTACCGGATAAAGAGTTTTCAAGCCTCGTCATCTACAGTCGCAGCCGTATAGCGCGTGTATTCCGCCGGGCCTGGGGCTTTCGTGGCAATCTTTTTACACCATGGATCTTTCATCCTCATGAGCTGCACCATATCTATCTGGGCGATGGTTCGCGTATTTTGCCTCATCCGAGCCGCTATAGCCTGGCAGGGTATATCCATCATCAGAAGTTCCTCTTTATGATGCTGACGCGGCTACTGTCGCTCGCACTGCTACTGGCCATGACCGGCTGCATACTGGCCGGGGTGAGAAACGATCTGACCTTGGGGCTGCTGCTATCGGGTACGCTTGTCTTCGTTATCAGCGCAGTGATGCTGAAAGTTAAATCCAGGCTACAAGTCACTGTAGCTGAGAGGCAATGAGCCAACCAAGCGGTTTCATTCATATATAATTTTGATGACACATTTTGGGGAATTAGCTGCTTTGGCACAGCGTTCGTTTTGCATCAGGCAAAACTATGTGTCATGAAAGCAACCATCTCAAAAACACTACCCGTGATAGCGCTGGTATTTATCACCATGTCTATCTCTGCCCAGATCAATACTGGCATAGGCTACATGCATGGTACTACCAAGAAAGGCGACACCGCTACTAAATCTGAATACGATGCTGACAAGGTCCCTGTCAAAGACAAAGCCGATACCACCGTGATCAGCCGCAGGCCTACCAAAGCCAGCGAGGCACGCCAGGAGCGACTGGAGCAGCAGGCACGCGATCAGGACAGAGATACTGATGATACCGCTACAGCAGAGGGAGCCAGTACAGAGGGCAGCTCCTCTACTACCACCGAGACCTATATCAATACGAATAGTGCAGAGTGCGTATCACCTGCGTGGAGGTATGCGGCTGTAGGATTTGGCCTGCTGTCACTGCTACTCATCCTGCTGCTGGTGATGGGCCGCAGGAAAGACGAACCACGAAGGGTATAATGTCACTCCAGCCTGACGTGTTTCAGGTCGAGCAGATTCAGTCCATTAGACTGTAGGTTTTTCACCCGTTTCTGCGTGAAGCGGAGTACCTCATCATAATACAGGGGCACCACTGGTGCCTCTTTTATTATGATCTGCTCCAGCTGATGATAGAGGGCATAGCGTATGCTGTCGTTATTCTCCGCCAGTGCGCGCTCATAGATTCTATCATACGCTGCATTATGGAATCTTGTATAGTTTGGCGGTGCAGTATTGCCACTGTAGAACACCGTAAAATAGCTCTCGGCATCCGGATAGTCAGCTATCCACGAGCCACGGAAGAAAGCGACCTGTCCCTCACTCATTCTCTGGCGCAAGATCGCAGGCTCTGTCACCTCCACCTTGAGGTGGATATTTATTTTCTCCAGCTGCTTGGACAGCATGAGGGCCATCTCCTTGTAAGTGTCGTTGGTGTATAGCGTGAGACGTAGGGTCCTGGTGCCATAGCCTGCATCGCGGAGGAGCTGCCGGGCTCTGGCAGGGTCATAGCTGAAACCTTTGATAGAGGCATCAAAGCTAGGCAATCCCGGTGGAGTGAAGCCCTGCCCTGCCGGCTGGCCTATACCATTGCGCAGGTAGCGTATCAGCTCTGCACGGTCAAAACCATAATTGATAGCCTGACGGATGCGGGCATCCTGCAGCGGCTCCATACTATCCCCTTTCATGAGAAAGCCAAGGTACTCCGTATTGAGATAGGGTACCTTGCTCAGATCAAAGCGCTGTGTGAGGTCTTTTTTCAATGCACCATTCTCGTCCAGCACCTCATCCTGAAAACTCGCATCGATGCCAGATATGAGATCAAGCTTACCCTGTTTGAATGCCACAAACTCGGTCTTTTTGTTTCCTATAAAAGAGATGCGCACGCCTTTGATATGAGGTAGCCGTTCACCATTTTCCTCTTCAAAGTATTTTTCATTTCGCGACAGGATCATAGCAGAGCCTTCACGCCAGACCTTCAGGTAGAATGGTCCCGTACCCACCGGATGCGAGCGAAAGTCTGGCCCATACATCTCCACAGCCTCATGTGGCACTACTGAGCAATACTGCATGGTCAGGATACCCAGCATAGGCCTGAAGGGCCGCAGCAGGTGCAATATAAAAGTAGAATCATCCCTGGCCTCAAATGGACGCACCGTATCTACCCTGTCATGAAACACCCAGGCACCAGGTGAGGCAGTGCGCGGATCGGCTACACGTGATAGCGCATACAGCACGTCCCGTGCAGTGACATAACGCTCCTGTCCGTGAAAACAAGCGTCAGCATGAAATGGCACATCCCTCCTGAGATGGAATATGTACGTGCGGCCACTGTCAGCTATATCCCATCGGTACGCTATGCACGGCCTCACCTGCAGGCTATCGTCCAGCTGCACCAGTCCATTGTAGAGTGCGTGACAGGCCCAGATGCCAGACTGGTCACGGGCAAAGGCGGGATCGAGTGATGCAATACCAGCAGCCTGATTGTAATGAAATACCTGCCTGTCAAAAGGTTGAGCGCTGTCACGGCAAGAATGCAGCAGCATGGCGGTGCAGCACACCACCAGCGATATCAGACAATAAGAAAAGGTACACCTGCGAAACATCCGTGTCTAAACTCACAAATCTGCGTGACATTATGGCGAAAGTAATACACATATGCCTGTGTAGATTACTTCAGATTTTCTCCTATATTTATTCAAAGTTAACAAGCATATTTATCTAAATTAACCATCGGAAATTTGCAAACCAAAATCACTCAATTATGAAAAAACTCAACTTGCTTTTGATCCTTGTGCTGGCGGCAGCTACTTACTCTTATGGCCAGTATTTCACCATGAAGCTAGGTGGTGGCTACTCATGGCCTGGCCTGCAGAATAGCACCACTGTGCTGACCTTTCAGCCGGGTGCCAGTCCGGATCCTGCAGATGCCTCTATCATACCGCTGGTAGGCTACAATACTACCGGTCTGGACTCTGCCAAAAACAGGTACAAGAAAAACATCTATGGCACTTATGGCCAGGGTGGTCATTTTGATTTCTCATTTGGCTACATGATCAATCCTTACTTTGGAGTGGAGATAGACGGTGCATACCTCTGGGGCTCTACCATCACAGCTACCCAGATAGGAGATGTGGGCGGTGTACTGGGCAATGGTGCTACTATCGTGACCAAGACACACTCTAATGGCCTCAGCCTTAATCCATCCCTCTACTTCCGTGGTGCCAAGCCAGGCGCCAAGGTGGCTCCATTTGCGCGTCTCGGCATCGCACTGCCGGTGTTTGGCGCCCTGTATCACACACTTGATATCAATGCACCTCACTCGCTGCTCAGCCCGGATGGTGTCACAGCTCATATCGAGGTGAAGACAGAGTCTACGGTATCTCTCGGATTTCAAGGTGGAGTGGGTGTAGAGTACACACCGGTACCACTGCTCAGCATCTATGGTGAGGTAAATGCACAATACCTCATGGCTCGCGCCAAGCAGTCAGACCTGGAGGCATACAGGCTTAAAGTAGGCAACACTCCTGAGACCAATACGCTCACTAGCTATACTACCTACAGCAAGGTGACTACCTTTGTAGATAACCTGACCTTTGCCAATAATACTACTGATTTTGGCAAAGGTCGTGACATCTCCGGTGCACACAATAGTGATCCTAATTACGTAAATGAGACCAAGGGCCATGACGTACTCCGTCAGGTAGCAAATATTACCAACTTCGGTTTTACTGTAGGTGTAAGGTTCAATATGAGCAAGAAGATATTTGCAGATCCATTTGGCAAGAAAGCCAAGGCTGCTGCAGCTAAATAACATCAGAGCATTTCAAGATAAAGAGCCGGATCCGTCCGGCTTTTTTCATGCCCCTATGTGATCAGAGGAAAACTTTGTTCATGAGCTTTTCATACCCTATTACCTTCTCCAGATAGGGTAGCCTGACAGACTCACGTATATAGTTCAGGTGCCTCATATTATGGAGATCAGTGGCTACGAAGTCTATCATATTGTTGTCTATGAGCTTTTCTGCGGTAGATCGTGCACCCTGACCATATGTACCGGTCAGAGATGATATATTGAGCTGAAAGTAGACGCCATGATCCTTCAGCATCTTATACTCGTCCAGATCATCACTATAGTAGTATGGATACCGCTCGGGGTGCGCCAGCACTACCTTGTAGCCATTTGATATCAGATTATAAAAGTAGGTCGTAGTGCTAAATGACTTCATCAGATAGGATAGCTCTACGAGGACGTAATTATCGCCCATCGTCAGGAGGTTCCTTTTTTCTATCTTGGGCATGATGGTCTCGTCCAGGTAATACTCAGCCCATGCGTCAAAGGCTACATTGATACCAGCTCCTTTGAGTGCTTCACGCACCTTATCCCTGCCGGATAGGATGATCTCCGGCGTATTATTGTACCCCCCGCTCATGATGTGCGGGGAGGTAATGATCTTGCGATAGCCGAGGTCATACAGACCCTGGATCAGGATGAGCGACTCTTCCAGTGTCTTGGCACCATCATCTATACCAGGTATGAGGTGAGAGTGTAGATCCACACCGAGGCCAGACAGGTCAGTGAGGGAGGATACAGGTCCTTTTTTCTTAAACAAATTACTAAAGAGGCCCACGGGTCATTGTTATTTATAGCAAAGGTACGACAATGATACCGCCGCAGCAGAAAGGAGCCCGCTACTTAATAACACAAAACTGTTAAAATCTATATAAGATACAGGTGTAGTGCCTGCTATCTGCCTGCCCTAGTCCGCGCAATAATAATTATCTTGGCGGTTCGTTATGCTGTCTAATATTACACGAAGAATGAAGTGTTTCTTTACCATCCTATGTGCGCTGATAGGGCTGGCTTCCATCGCTCAGAGTGAGGAGCTGACCCCTCTCCCATCTAATCCACGCCTGTATCATACCTATCCGGCTCATCCTGGTGCCAGTACCAGCCTGCACAAAAATATCATCATACAGAAAGGTAGCCAGCTTATAGAGACTGATACGCTAGGTCTGCCGTTTATAGATGATTTTTCATATAATACATTGAAGCCATTTCACTATGAGCAGTATGTCTATGATACGATACTACGTGCCTATGGCCCATGTGACAGTGCACGGCAAGTAGCTACGGATACCATCCGCCTCAGCCTCGTTCAGTCGTACACCTATACCTTCAATATGGGCTTGCATAGGGTAGACTCACAGCCTACGCAAGGATTGATCTTTCACTATTACCCTCAGGTCGGCACGGATTGCTTTGACCACCTGGCTGATTCCATTACACTATATCCGCTGTGGTATCATTATAGTTTTGACTCGGCTACTGGTGCAGCATACCATCCCGTGCGCGATGCCAATGCCCCGGATACCCTGATCACCTACGCTGCCATGCTTTTCCGCTCGCGTATGCCTGCATACGTGAAATGGATAGATAACTATGCCACTCAAAACTATAACCTGCCCTACCTGCCACCATCTATCGGTGTAGCGACTCTGGACGGACTCAATGAACAGGGCCGGCCATATGATATCCGCAGCCTGGCTATCTATGAATCTGCCGATACCCTGACCACCAAGCCACTCGATCTCAGCGGCCTTACAGATGCAGACTCACTGTACCTGAGCTTCTTTTATGAACCGCGCGGCCTGGGTGACTGGCCTAACCTGTATGACTCTCTGAAGCTGCAGTTTTATAATGGCTATACCAGTACATGGGATCAGGTTTGGGGTGTACCGGGTTTTCAGACAGTACCCTCTCTTCCGGACACTTTTCGTCAGGTCATGATACGCATACCGAGTACCATATTGCCTACACAGCAGTATATGTATAAAGGATTCCAGTTCCGGTTTCTTAATAATGCCTCCACTACCGGCATGAATGACCACTGGCATATAGACTATGTGCGCCTGGACAAAAACCGGTCAGTAAGTGATACCTCTATCAATGATATTGCGTTTCAATACCAGTTCCCATCTATATTGAAACACTACACCGAGATGCCAGCCTGGCAATATGTAGATAGCACAGACCGCGCAGACTCTATCACGCTGTATGTGACCAATCTCAATCCAGACCAGGCTATCAATAATCCTCCGGCTACAGCGTACTCTATAGTAGCTAATGAGGCCTATCCCACTGCACAGCCTGTATATAATAGCACCAGTTCATTTAATGCTACACTGGAGAATACGATCACTCTTTTCCCATCTATAGACTACGGTATAGCACCAGGACCTGATAGTACTGTGATACGCTCTACAGCTACTATAAATGTGCCCAATGCCCTGCGTCTAAATGACACGATTGCTGCTACCCAGACACTCACTAATGTACTGGCATATGATGATGGTACCGCCGAGATGGCCTATGGCCTGCGCAATCTCTACCTTAAGAAGTTTGGCTATGAGTTTAACCTGCATCAGCCGGATACGATAGTGGGCTATCAGGTACTCTTTACCAATACGGAGAAGGATGTGCATGATCTGGTGTTTGTATTCAACCTATGGGACAGCATCTCCGTCAATAATCCATTTGCAGACGATACGCCACGCTATACCTCTGGCAATCAGGTACCGCTGTACGTCGACTCAGTAAGCGGTTTTGCTACCTATCGTATCAGCCCGCTGGCCGTCAGTACGCACTTTTATTTCGGCTGGTCACAGACCGATACCCGCAACCTGCAAGTAGGATATGATCGCAATAGCACTAAGGGCTTCCAGCATATGTATGTCTACTCAAATGGAGTATGGCTGCCTACAGGCATACAAACACAAGGCTCTCCTATGATACGCCTGCTAATGCGCCGCTCCAGCCAGATAGGCACAGGTCTGGCTGAGACATCACAGCATACCATCAAAGCCTATCCTAATCCGACAAACGGTATGCTCAGATTTGATCTGCCCGATCAAAACCACAACTACCGAGTTGAGCTGTACAATTCTACGGGTCAGCTTGGCTTTGACCAAATCCTGGATGATAGCTCTACCATTAACATTAGCCAGCTGGCTATGGGCATATATATGCTACGTATCACAGATCTGCACTCTGGTATCAGCTATCAGAATAAGATCGTCAAGGCAGCTCAGTAAGACTAGGAGATAATAACGCGCTCCACCATATTATTGGCAAAGGAATATGGCATAAAAGTGAGGGATGGGATAGGCCGTGTGATCATCACACTGGCGCGCTTACCAGCTGTTATTGAGCCCATTTCTTTCTCCATACCCATAGCATAAGCTGCATTGATCGTAGCTGCATTGATCGCTTCTTCGGGGAGCATCTTCAGCTTTATACTAGCCAGGGAGAGGATAAACTGCATATTGCCTGAGGGTGATGATCCCGGATTGTAATCTGTAGCAAGTGCGACAGGCAGGCCGCTGTCTATCATGCGCCGGGCTGGAGGCTCATGCAGCCCCAGGAAGAACGCCGTAGACGGTAGCAGCGTAGGCATGGTATCGGAATCCAGCAAAGCTTTGATCTGCTCCTCACCCGTGTACTCCAAGTGGTCTACTGACAGGGCGCGGTATCGTACGCCTGTCTCTATACCGCCGGAATAGTCCAACTCATTGGCGTGTATTTTAGGCCGAAGACCGTAGCGGGCCCCAGCCTCCAATATGCGGGCAGTCTCATCTGCTGAGAAAAACCCTCTATCGCAAAATACATCTATATAATCTGCCAGTCCCTCATCAGCTATAGCAGGCAGCATCTTATCTATCAAAACGCTTATGTAGCCGTCATGGTCTTGTTTATACTCCGGAGGATAAGCGTGCGCTCCCAGAAAGGTGGCTTTGAGTTTTAGGCGTGATTGTTCCTTTAGTTTGCGTATTACCCTCAGCATTTTGATTTCGCCGTCATATGATAGCCCATAGCCGCTTTTGATCTCTACCGCACCGGTGCCAAACGCCTCCATCTCAGCCAGACGCCCCAGAGCTGCATCTACCAGATCTGCTTCCTCTGCGTTTTGCAGCTTCTTAGCCGAGTTGACTATCCCTCCCCCCCTTTGTGCTATCTCTTCATAGCTCAGGCCATTGATCTTGTCTACAAACTCCCCTTCCCTGCTGCCGGCATATACGATGTGAGTATGTGGATCGCACCAGCATGGCAGGACATATCGGCCCGAGGCGTCTATCACTTCATCCGCCCGCTCCGGACACTCGACCATAGGGCCAAAAGACTGTATGAGTCCGCCATCCAGCAGCAGGTACGCATCAGTCAGGATAGGTAGGTCTTTCATACCCCTGCCTCTGACAGTACTGACAGCATTAGCACGGGTTTGCACCAGCCCCTTTATATTAGTGATGAGTGTAGACATAAGATTACTAATGTGCAGGCAATTTACAATTTAAGCGCTACTCTGCACCGGCTAAAGTGTGCTTTCTATTACATACTTTTGATGTATGGCTGGTAATAGTTTTGGTGAAATATTCAGGATCACCACCTTTGGTGAATCACATGGTCCTGCTATAGGAGTAGTGATAGATGGCTGTCCTGCAGGGCTTGCTATAGAAGAGGATTTTATACAAACAGAAATGGATCGCCGCCGTCCGGGCCAGTCCGCCATCACCACACAGCGCAAGGAGTCTGATACGATCCGCATCCTCTCCGGAGTTTATGAAGGTATCTCGCTAGGTACACCGATAGCAATACTCATACCCAATGAAGATGCTAAACCGCAGGACTATGATCAGCTCGAAACTGCCTATCGCCCTTCGCATGCAGATTATACCTGGGAGCAGAAGTTTGGCATCAGGGACTATCGCGGTGGTGGCAGGTCATCTGCGCGGGAGACCGCAGCGAGAGTAGCTGCCGGCGCTATAGCTAAACTACTCTTACGTAAAAGTGGAATAGACATTAAAGCATATGTGTCAGCTATCGGCACACTAGCCCTTGATAAGGACTATTCCTCTCTTGATCTCAGCATGACTGAGGAAAGTATTGTCCGCTGCCCCGATCCCGTTTTGGCAGAGCAAATGATAGAATTGATACAAGAAGTGCGCGCTAAGGGCGACACACTCGGAGGGGTCGTCACATGCATAATACAGGGCTGCCCGGTAGGCCTCGGCGAACCGGTATTTGATAAACTGCATGCCGACATTGGGAAAGCAATGCTTAGCATCAACGCAGTAAAGGGCTTTGAATATGGGAGTGGATTTGCCGGTGTCAGGCTACGCGGATCGGAGCATAATGATAGCTTTATACACAATGATACAGGCCAGGTAGTAACCAAAACCAATCACTCGGGAGGTGTACAGGGCGGCATCTCTAATGGAGCCGATATTTACTGCAATATAGCATTCAAACCTGTAGCAACAATCATGCAGGACCAGCATACAGTTGATAACTCGGGCAATGAGATCACACTGCATGGCAAAGGTCGTCACGATCCCTGTGTAGTACCACGCGCTGTGCCTATCGTAGAGGCTATGGCTGCACTGGTGATAGCGGACCATCTGCTACGCTCCCGCCTCAATAAGATCTGATCATGCAAAATTATAACGCCACTCCTTCTTCAAGAGTGGCGTTATAATTATCTAAAGAATAGGCTTACGGCTGCTACTCCTTTATGATACGTGTGGCTGATCTGCCAGTATTAGACTTATCCTTTATGGTCAGCATATACATGCCGGCATCCAGGCTTGCGATATTGACTACCTGCTGCATACCAGATACCGCCTGCGTCAGTACCAGCCTACCGGTCATATCTGTGATCTCGATATTAGTGTAATCCGATGCTATCATTTCTACGACCACTTTGTCACTGGCAGGTACCGGATATACTTTTACTGCATCCTTTCCTGGGGTGATGATGCCCGTGGGGTAACCTATGGTCAGCGGGGCTGAGCTCAGTGTGCAGCCACTGCCCGTAGTCACTGTGACTACATAGGTACCTGCAGTAGAGACAGTGATAGTCTGAGAGGTAGCCCCAGTATTCCACGCATAGCTATTATATCCTGTACCGGCATCCAGCACCACGCTGGTCAGAGGATAATCCGTAGGCCCCTGTGCGGTGACATTGACCGACAGACCCGCGCACTGAGAGTTGGCCCTGGTGCCTTTGGTAAACCATACTGAATACTGAGAGTAGTTAGAAAGCCAGGTGATCTGGCCATTGCCATTGATATAATCCGAGGCAACCGGCTCGATGCCTACCAGTGGTACTGAAGAATTGTCTACAGATGTGAATGTAATAGCATCATCATTGGTACTGTAAGATGGGATGTTAGGCACAGAGTTTCCGGTGACAATAGTGCCCATATCTCCTGATGTAAGATTAGCAGCCTGAACGTCGAATGTAGAGCCATCACTGACATCAAAAGCAACCACATCAGTATGATTTTTAGAAAACACAGGATTGCCGATGCTGATGCCATCCGGCAGGTCATTCACCAGTTTGCTGATCTGCCCGCTACCAAAAGTATTGCCTGAAATGTTCCAGGCCTCGATTACGCCTATATCCCAATAACTGATATTGGTAGAGCTGGACGTATTGTCAAACTCATTGTACTCATCATAGATCACATACTGACCTGTAGGATCCCAATCCAACGCATCGGCATAGAGTGGACCATTGGTCACCACCCCCTGTGAATACGTTGGATTATAAAGATGATACTTAGATAACTGCTGGGTCACTCCATCATAAATGTAGATCGCAGTATCCTGATACCTTGAGACTAGTGCCAGCCTATTGCCATCGCGGCTGACAGCAGCATTTTCCCAATCGCCTGTATTGGTCATCTGAGTCTGTACCGGATTATTATAATCGGTAGTGATACTATACAGATTATTGTCCGTACCTACGAAGAAGGCATATGAACCGTCATCGGTGATCGATACGTTGTTTAGAGCAAAGGTCGTATTGAGCGGATGGAAGTCACCTGACTGCGGATTTTGCGGCTTTACCATATAGAGAGCATTTGACCCGGCAGAGGTATTACTGTTCTGCACCATGATCCAGTCTGTACCAGTCACAGGTGTAGGATTGGTTGGATTACTATTGGTGCCATCATATACTTCTACATTGTCGAAGGCTGTCTTTGCGGCCTGCACTTCAGTAGCTCCATACAGATCTTGCGCTGCCTGTACTACAGCCAGCCTTGCATCCAGAAACTGCGAATTTTGTGTCAGGTAATTCTTCAGGGCACGATAATAAACCTGCTCTGCCTTTTGTTTAGTCACAGCTGTAGCGAAATAATAGAAGGCATGGTTGGTGATACCACTGTTAGTATGTACACCACCATTATCACTGGTTGTATTTACAAATTCGCTCATGGTAGCAGGCTGCCAGCCATTACCCCCTTGTGAGGCTCCATTGTGCGGGTTGGACAGATCGCGCAGCGAGCCAGATGGGAATACCCCAGGGAGGCATACCTGCTCTCCTATGGTCCAGTTGTTCTTGTCTATCATTGACCCAAATACGTCTGCCATGCTTTCATTCAGGGCGCCAGGCTGGTCCTGATAGACGAGATTGGCAGTACTTTGTATCACACCGTGAGTCATCTCATGTCCTGCTACATCCAGTCCACCAGCCAGCGGTTTGAAAGCCTGGTCTCCATTGCCATATGCCATAAGCTGGCCATTCCAGAACGCATTATCCATAGGCTGGCCCTGATCATCATTTACATTGATCACAGATATGATCGTGCCCCCATTGCCGTCTATAGAGTTCCTATTATGGATAGTTTGATAATAGCTATAAGCCGCTGCCCCGTTAGCATATGCTGATGATGCAGTTTGCGAGCTAGGCCATGAGCTCAGGTTGCTAGTACTAAGGTGTGCCACCTGAATATTGGAGGCTGATGCACCCTGAGCGTCCAGTGTCCATATCGCACCGACTGGATTATCGGGCATCTGAGATTGGCCAGCATTGTACATGCTACGAGTGATATCGATCATATAATAAGTACCATTGCTATGCTGATATACATTTACGGTCTGATTCACTCCATTGAGATCATTGAGATGAGCTACGGCTGCGCCAGTGGTACAGCTTATATTATTGCTCTTCAGCACGGCCCCTGTCCTGGCATCTACCATTACCTCATACATATTAATAAAATCCGTTCTCAGAGTGACTTTATACGCCCAACATTCTTTATCGTTATGCTGATCCGCCGGATACACTACGAGCTCTATGGATGGACCTGCATATTTCAACAGGTCCTTGGTGGATTGGCTCATCGCCTTTAGGCCTTTACCACCAGTGACTGTGAAAATTGCTTGCTCTATAGCTGTCTGATCTGGCAGAATGCCAGCGGGTACCCCGATAGCTGGAGTGGCAGACCATCGTCCATTTACCATTGTGCCATTTGGCGAAAAGTGTACGATCAGCTCGCGGCCCATCACGGGATGCCCTTGATAGACTTGAGAAAACTTGATATGGGTAAAGCCTATCGCATCACGATCTACACTCTTGACAGAAAGCTCATGTGCAGGATCCTTCAACCATAGTACCGCTTTATTCTGATCCAGAAACTGAATAGCGTTATTTGCGATCTCTGCTGTGGTAGCAGTGGCAGATACCGTTATCACCTTGCTGCTAGTGACAAAAACCGGATTCTTCTGATCCTTGGCATATTTTACCTCTTTGATAGCAGAGGGCTCATAGGCAGAGCGTTTGTACGGTATCGCATTAAACTTTACTGTACCTAGCGCCTGCCGTACATGTGTCAGGGATCCCAGGCCTTGCATACTGGGCGTACCCGCCGTACGGGCTACTGCCTTGAAGGGATGGGCCGGTGACTGACCGGACGCCGCAGGACTCACTGCAGAGACTGACAGCGCGGTAGCCAGAGACAGTACTGAGAGTATTGTTTTGGTCATGATATAGGGTTTATTATTGTTTAGGAACTAACGAATTTAATTTTGCCAGCAATTCATCAAGAGCGGCATTGCCGGATGTGCTGCCCGATGCCCATGTAGTGGTATATGCTTTACCATCGCGGGTCAGATTCACAAAGGAGGACATATTCCCTGGCTGATTGACAGAGGTGCCGGCGAAATTCACTTTTGCGATCAGCGCCTCTATGTCTTTGATATCTTTCTTGCTGATCGTGGTTATTTCTTTCTTATCCTGAGCCAGCGATGTAGACTTATAGAGCTTACCATCTTCAGCCAAGGTGTACGTGGTGGTCAGGTTAGTAAAACCACCCTGACTACCAAAATTCAACTGAAAGGGTTGCAGGCTTTTGCAAGAAGTGAGGATAATAACTGCGGCCAGGCATATCAGGCTTTTTCTCCTGGTAGTAAAATTAGGTAGCAAGATACACTTTATGGAAAAAAGTAGAAACAAGTTGTTGATTGGTCAGGATTTAGCAAATCGAGTGCCAAAGTAATGTGCATTAGGTACCGGATCTGCTTTACACAATTATTCTATCTTTAGCGGTGTTAAAGCATGATCAAAGATATTTTTAGAAAGAAAACTGTAGCCAAGGTCATCAAGGATGCTGCTGAGGGCTATGGTGATGGAGAGGGGCATCACGCCATGCAACGTTCGCTGGGTGTACGAGACCTGACCGCCCTGGGCATAGCTGCGGTAGTGGGCGCTGGTATTTTCTCTACCATAGGCAAGGCCAGCTACGATGGCGGCCCAGGTATTATTTTGCTCTTCCTCTTTGTGGCAGTAGCTTGTGGCTTTTCAGCACTTTGCTATGCTGAGTTTGCCAGTATCGTGCCGGTGAGTGGGAGTGCTTACACCTATTCATATGTAGCTTTTGGCGAGATAGTAGCGTGGATCATAGGTTGGGACCTGCTCATGGAGTATGCCATAGGGAATATAGTTGTGGCTATCTCGTGGAGCGATTACTTCACCGCCTTTATGGAGGGCATAGGGATACACATCCCAGCCTGGCTCACTATGGGATACATGACAGCCGCAAAGGGTGGCTCACCTGATGCCCTGGCAGCGCTGAGTAGCGCTCCTTCCCTCTTAGGCATTCCTTTGATCTTTGACCTTCCTGCTGTATTTATCGTGATTGTCATCACATGGGTCACTTATATCGGTATCAAAGAGAGCCGAAACTCAGCCAATATAATGGTAGGCATAAAACTGGCCGTGATAGCCCTCGTAATATTTGCAGGCGCATTTTATGTAACACCCAAAAACTGGATACCCTTCCTACCGAATGGCGCTGGTGGCGTGCTGAAGGGTATTTCTTCGGTTTTCTTCGCCTATATCGGCTTTGATGCTATCTCTACCACGGCTGAAGAATGCAAAGATCCACAGCGCGACCTGCCACGTGGTATGATGTATTCGCTGGTCATCTGCACAATCATCTACGTAGCGATTGCGTTAGTATTGACGGGTATGGTCAGCTATCAAAAGCTAAATGTGGGAGAGCCTCTTGCCTACGTATTTCAACAGGTAAACCTGCCATGGATGGCAGGGATAGTGGCTGTCAGCGCAGTGATCGCTACTGCGAGTGTATTGCTGGTATTCCAGGTCGGTCAGCCGCGTATCTGGATGAGCATGAGCCGGGACGGCCTTCTGCCACCTGTGTTTAGCCATATTCACCCCAAATTTGGCACCCCCTCTTTCTCTACGATCCTCACTGGTCTGGTAGTAGGTATCCCAGCAATTTTTGTCAATATGGATGTCATGGTAGACCTGACCAGTATCGGTACTTTGTTTGCATTTGCGCTGGTATCAGGGGGTGTCATGATGCTGGATAGTATGCCTGACCGACCTCAGTCTAAATTTCGCACTCCTTACATCAATTCCAAAATTATATACCCGACTATCCTCGTTGTAGTTTTAGCTTTCTGGTGCTTGGAATACCGCCCGGTATTTATAGAATATCTAGGATTGCACGACGGATGGGTATTTGATAATGTAAGAAAAGTGGTCCCTCACTATCTTTTCCTGATCCTTCTACTTGCCCTAGCTGTCCAGGCTTTTCGCAAAAATCTGTCCCTGATACCTCTGATGGGTCTACTGGCTTGCTCATACCTGCTATCCGAATCAGGAGCAACCAATTGGGAGCGTTTCTTCATATGGTTGGGTATCGGACTAATTTGTTACTTCCTATATGGCCGCCATCACAGCAAACTGAAAAATCAGGCATAAAATATGAGGCACACCTACCTGGCATCTAGTCTGAGCCTTGGCCGTATCACACTCAATGGTGTGTTTATTCTCTTTATGCTATGTAGTCATATGCTTTTGGCCCAAAAATTATCAACTCCAGATACTCTTGACTATTCTTATCTCAGCTTTACAGATCTGCACACTTATTATCAGTCAAAGGACGTAAATATTATAGAGGCCGAAGACCCTAATCTTTACTTTGAAGCTTATGCCTGGCTAGGAACCCCATACCGCTGGGGAGGTAAGTCTAAAAGCGGTACGGATTGCTCTGGCTTCGCTTCATCGGTGTTTAACAGGCTGTATGGCACTGATCTGGGGGGCTCGGCTGGAGATATATTTAAAAAGTGTGATGCCGTCTTACCTAGTGAACTCAAAGAAGGTGACTTTGTGTTTTTCAATATAAATGGGCACTATCTCTATCACGTAGGTATATATCTGCAGAATGGAAAGTTTGCTCACGCTGCCGTACACGGCGGGGTGATGGTCTCTGGTCTGGACGAGCCATATTATAAACGCTGGTTTTACAAGGCCGCCCGACTCCGCTCCGGCGCAGCCATTAATGGTGCAGCTGACGCAAATAATCCATAAACCACAAATAGAAAAACCTCCCGCAGGAGGCTTTTCTATAGTTCATATCGACTTCCACTAGCTTTGCTTCCACTTGATAGTGCAGCCCACAGACTTAGTTTCGCTTACCGTGACAGTCTTACCCGCTATCACTTCTGCTATGGCGTCTGCCAGATAGTTTTTGGTAACTTTAGATGCGTCTTC
Source organism: uncultured Chitinophagaceae bacterium (assembly GCA_964571705.1). Taxonomy (GTDB): domain Bacteria; phylum Bacteroidota; class Bacteroidia; order Chitinophagales; family LD1; genus UBA1941. The sequence continues at coordinate 70,656 of CAZNDJ010000003.1, read as the reverse complement.
GGTGTTGTCATCTATAGCCCCTGCGTATTTCAAAATCAATTTGCCACTTTCTTTATTTACCAGAAAAACATGTGGTGTTTTAGTAGCCCCAAAAGCCTGAGCCACTTGCTGCGTTTCATCGAAAGTGTAAGGGAAAGTATATCCTTTCTCCTTGGCTCGTTTACCCAGCTCCTCATAGGAATCATCGGGAGTCACCGTAGGGTCATTAGGGCTGATAGCTATGACAGGGTACCCTAGCGCCGCATACTTTTTATCCAGATTGATGATCCGCTGCTCATACTTCTTTGCAAATGGGCAGTGATTACAAGTGAAGACGATAATAAAACCTTTAGCCGCCGGATATGACGCCATAGAAACCATCTTTCCATTCTCAGTATTCTTGAGCTTGAAATCAGCTACCGTATCTCCTATTTTATAACTTTTGCCCGAGGCAAATGACATAAGAAAAGCTACCACAAGCGCGAGTGCCGTAGCCCCACCCAGCTGAGTCCGTGTTTTGTTTTTCATTGTTATTTATCTATTGTTTTAGTAAAAGCGTCCTGCAGAGATTGAATAGTAAAGTCATGTCCATAAAAGCTGCGTATCCCCTTCGCCCCATTTATAATTAAAGTAACAGGTATTTCTCCGCCCCATGATTTTTCCACTTTATCGATCCACGAATTGTAATCAGGCTCGTCTAGGAGCATCACGCGGGCCAAGATCGGATGTCCGGCTAAAAATGGTACCAGCGACTTCTCTTTTTCACTGGCAAAATCAAGACTGACCATCACTATTTGTACTTTTTCGTTTCTATACTTTTCTGCCAGGGCCTGAAAAGCAGGAAACTCCTTGACGCATGGCACACACCATGTAGCCCAGAAATTAACCACGTAGGTCGTATCACTTTGGGAAGCCAGAATACGCTGCAGGCTTTCCAGATTGACTATCTCTGGTGCCTGGGCGTGTACACCAGACAGGGAGCTACTCATCAGCAATAAAGTCAGGAGCCATTTCATGCACTCAAAAATACGTGCAATCGCATAACACTTATTACATAAATATGTTAATAACGGCAGAACGTAGAAATGATAGCGCAAACCCGTCGCACCATCCTTATCCCTGCCTTCGATTACTTATATTGCACTCATGAAATTCAGGCCGCTTATTATTATAGTATGCCTTTTCTTCTCGTATGAATATACATCGGCTCAAGAGCGTCCTGCAAACGGCGGCCTGGAGGGGTGGAGAAGGGGACAATTTCGCTGCTGCGGTAGGAATGTAGAAAACCCATTCAACTGGGGTATACCGGAGCAGAGTTGTGGGCTTAACTATAATAAGTTTGTTTTTCTTGAGGACAATCCATTTAACGTCCACTCGGGACGTTATTCCGCGCTACTGTATAGTGATACGACATTCCTGAATGGTGTAGGGTTGCAACCAGGCATGCTGGTATATGGTGGCTATCAGGATCCGTTGGATAGCGCCATTCGCATAGGACAGGCAGTACCGCAATATGGACTACCTATAGACAGCAATCCAGAAAAACTGGACTTCTGGTTATTGATGAGTCATGATCTGGCCGATACTTTCAGTTACATGTATCTATTCACCAGGTGGGATAGCACTCTACATCAGGAAGATACGATTGCCTTTGCTCAAAAAGACATACCAGATACACAGGCACCGATTGATCAATGGTTTCGGATCAGGGATAGCATCTGCTACAGACATAGTGGCAAAGCAGATACAGTCAAAATGATCTTTTATGGAGGACGTTTTGGTAATCCCGCTTTGGCTGGCAACTCGACCTGGATAGATGACATTAAATTCATTTATATCCAAGATAGTGTATCAGCTACAACAGGCATCAAAGGTTCATCTGACGTAAACTGTCGTATCTATCCCAATCCAGCTAGCAATATTTTGCAAATACAGAGTCCAGTGGACGCTACCTGTTGCTTTGTCACTCTTACGGACCACCTGGGCCGGTGCGTATATCACTCCATGCTACTATCCCCCCTGTGGGCTACAGATATATCTGATTTATCGAGCGGCTCATATATATGCAGTATCACTAATGCAGATAATAACCTGCTATGTCAGAAAAGAATAGTAATAATACACTAGTGTCACAAAATCAGAATACCCGCTGCATGAAAGCTGTGGCATCATACTCGGACTTAAGGGCTTGCAGTTTCTCCTGCTCTGGGAGTACCGGTTTGGTACCATATGCCAGTTTATCTATATCAGTGCGATAAGGCGCTGCTGTAGCCAGAAAATCTGCCTTATATTTTTTGGCAAGCGGTTCACTGAATTGGAGCTTTTGCTTAAAAGGATCCACTTGCTGCCCATCCTTCCAGAAACGATAGCATACATGAGGGCCTGTAGCCAAACCTGTGCTACCGACATACCCTATGACCTCACCTTGATGTACACTTCTGCCGCGATGCATCCCTTGAGCTATCTTGCTCATATGCAGATATTGGGTTTTGTATTGGCCATTGTGACGTATCTTGACATAGTTTCCATTATACACTCCAAATTGAGCCTCCTCCACTACGCCATCTGCTGTAGCAAGTATCGGGGTACCGTATGCAGCAGCATAGTCAGTACCAAGATGCGCCCTCCACTCCATAGCTACAGGATGGAAGCGATGCAAATTATAGCGTGAGGTGATCTGGAAAAATTTGAGAGGAGCTTTTAGAAATTGTTTTCTCATGCTATTACCTTGCTCATCATAGTATTCTCCGACATGTGCTTTATCCTTTTCATAATAAAAGGCGTAATAGTCCTTAGCTCCACTGGTAAAGCATGCCGCACTCACCTCTCCTACCCCTATAGGCTTGTCATCTACAAAATCCTGATCATAAATGATCTTAAACTTATCACCCTTCTGTATTTTGTAGAAATCTATAGTACATGAGAAAATATCTGCCAGCCTCATGGCCAGACTGGAAGGCACTCCCAGATTATCAAAAGTCTCATAAAGTGAGCCATTGATTACTCCTGCCACCTCCTGTCTACGGCGCTTCACCTGATTAGTGCCTCGGTATATATAGAGGGAGTCATCCAGGTTAAACACCACATAGTTGAGCCTATTTTCTTCGTACACTATTTTTCTGGCTACAAAACCTGTATCCGTATTTGTACCAAGAACAGTGTACTTTGCACCAGCCTTTATCTTCCTTGTATTAAATACTTCTCTGGATCCCTGAAGCAAAACATGCACCGTTTGATAAGCAACATTATGCTTCAACAGTATATCTGCCAGCAATTCGTTCCGCTCTACTTTCTGGTCTATCACCACAAAGTCATTCAGATTGAGTCCGTACTTATAAATGGGTTCTTTTATCTCCTCTACAGCACCCTTGGTTTTCTCCAATGCAGTAGCATATAGTGACGGATCCTGCTGGCCACGTATCAGCACCCCAGCCACCAAGGCTATGGCAGCTATTGAAAGAAACGATATAATAATGTGGTATGGTCTTTTCATGAGCATAGATTGAGTATGTAAAAATAGCTCAAGACCCTCACGAACAGAATGCTATAAGTAAACTCCTTATGGAGTAAAGTGTACTAAACAGGACAAAAGCCTATTGCCCCTCAGCAAGCGTCCAGACAGACGTCCTGCCTAAAAAAGACATACCGAGTACAAATCCCCGTAGTTCAGCAGTTTTCCCTTTCAGCGTCAAGTGACAATCATATGTTTTACCATTTTTGGGATCGTACACTCTCCCGTTGTCATAGTAATTGGGATCGTCTTTGCTTTTCACCAAGCCTCTGAGAATCACAAGCCCGAGCGCCGGTCGAGAGCGCAGTTTTTCATCAGGATTGTTTTTGTCTATCTTGGGTTTACCATTTTCATTGGGCTCTTTCAGCCATATGATCTTTGCCTCAAAACTATTTCCTACCTGATACACTTCTAGCTTTGCGTCTCGTTCCTGGTTATACCAGACCCGGCAAAATGGATCGCGGTCTGCATAGGCGCCAAACGAAATAAAGGAAAACAGAAGGAGCGCGAGAGTCAGTCTGATAGTATGCATATATTCTATTGGAGTTAAATTATCATTTCAAATATCGCTATTAAATTGATAGTTGCCATATCTTCGCTATTCCGTACACTGTACAATAAAGCTATCATAAGCGATCGCAACTCAGCCGGCTCACCATCCACATCTGAGTATCCGTATCCCTATTTAACTGCATATGTACTTCTGAGACTTCTGATTTAAATCTCCTCCCCTTCTGCGTCTGAGTACGAAACTCAGCTACCACATCTACTATAGCAGATGTCCGCTCATCATTGATCTCTACTTTTTTAAAATCCGCCCCCATTAATTGCATTTGATTGAATCCTAGTTTATAAGTATCAATGCGCTCCACGAGTTCTTCCCGGTCTACCGACAGCCCTAGTTCATTCTTCATGTCCTCCCCCAGCACAAAATCTGCCGAGATAAAGCCTTTGTCAAAGATCAGAGCAAGTGTATGACCTGCCTGATTTTTGACATCAAATTCATCGCTAGGGTGAAATTCCTCATATATCAGGTGGATAGTCCAGTTGGGCATCCGGATATTCTGTATTTCTTGCTTGAAAACCTCCTCGGTGATGAAACGGTAAAGCTCTCTGTCTGACACGCCACTCAGCGTATCTACCACGATACCTTTGCGAGCCAGGAGCTTCCGTATTTTTTTTAGCTCTTTGGGTACCTCACGCTCTGAGAGGTCATGCACATGATTATAAAGGGGTTCACCGATAAACTCATAGATGCGGATCATCCCCGCCTTGTCATGCATCTGGTGAAACTTATTGATTTGCTTAAGAAAAGCATTTTCAACGTCTGGCGGCAGGTGCTCAGAGCCGGCAAAGTCACCGCCAAACTCAGCCATCATCTTGAGTTTCATCAGTTCATTCTCTGTGCTCAGCTCATCGCTAGTCTTTTTACGTCTCTTTGCCATCAGCCATAAATTTACAAAATGATGATAAAGAATGTTAGGCTTTGACCTATTTTAGCTTGTGACAACTTTCCTTATGTTCAAATTCTTTGGCCGCAATCCTTTTGTACTCTTCTACATAGTCTCAGGGTACATTCTCGTTTTTACACTCTGGTGGGGCTACCTACTGGCTTCCAAGAATGAAACAGCCTTTACAGAAAAAATAGAACTGAACCGGGTAGCCTATGAGGCCCAAGGCAATAAAATGAAATATGAAAACACGGATAGCTATCTCAAGCTATATAGCAAATACGAGCGGCAAAAAGTAATGATCCTTGGTGAAGGGCTTTTCTTCCTTATACTCCAGATACTAGGTCTGCTACAGGTACGAAGGATATTTGGAAAAGAAATCGAACTGGCCGCACAGCAAAGAAATTTCCTACACTCCATCACTCATGAATTGAAATCCCCATTATCCAGCGTCAAGCTATCGCTGGAAACCATCTTTCGGCGGCAGCTGACGGCGGAACAGCAGGGTAAACTCATAAATAACGCTTTGGGTGATGTAGTGAGACTAGAGACTCTGGTCGATAACATACTGTTTGCAGCAAAGATAGAGCGCGACACACATGGCTTTGCTAATGAAGAGGTAAATCTATCTGACATAGTAGAGCTGGTCACTGATAAATTTAGTGAAAACAAAAAAGGCATTAAAATCCATTCTGATGTAGAGGAAGGAATCTACTACTATACAGACCAGACAGGTTTTACATCTATAGTCATGAATCTGATAGAAAATGCAATCAAATATTCAAGACCTGACACACAGATAGATGTGGCGCTCTCTCAGACAGAAGATACAATCTGCCTGGAGGTAAAAGATGAAGGATACGGCATTCCGGATAGTGAAAAGAAGAGAGTATTCGAGAAGTTTTACCGGATAGGTAGCGAGGACACACGCAAAACTAAAGGAACAGGCCTAGGATTGTTTATTGTGAAACGCTTCGTAGAAATATACAAGGGGAAAATAGACCTGACTGACAATGCTATTGGTGGCACTATATTTCGCCTTTCATTTCCCAGATAAAGCCAGCTGCCGCACCCGATCCAAATCCTCGGGTACATCTACGGACACACTCTCATGGCTAGTCAGCGCTGTATGAATAGAATAACCATTTTCCAGCCAGCGCAGCTGCTCCAGGCTCTCAGCTATCTCCAGTGGTGAGGGAGGCAGCTTCACTACCTCTCTGAGGACTTCGGCCCTAAATCCATAGATACCAATATGCTTATAGTAGGTGCAGCTATAATTAGAATTCCTAAGGTAAGGCACTACACTCCTACTGAAATATAGTGCTCTGCGCTGAGCATCCAATACTGCCTTTACAATAGAAGGGCGCTCTAAAATAGTCATGTCGTTACAGGCTTTCACGAGAGTACCTATCTGGCATTCTGGCTCCCGAAAAAGGACAGCCAGAGCGTCTATTTGCTCCGGGGCTATGAATGGCTCGTCTCCTTGTATATTTATTACCACGTCCGGGGCTGTAGGCAGCGAGGTTAGCACCTCGGCACAGCGCTCCGTTCCATTCTGATGTTCCGGCGAGGTAATGACTACTTTGCCCCCAAAGGATTTAACTGCGTCGTATATCCTCTGATCATCAGTAGCCACTATTACTTGGGACAAATAAGCAGACTTCAGCGTCTGCTCATAGACTCGCTGTATCATTGCCTTGCCTCCGATATCTATCAGCGGCTTGCCCGGTAGTCGGGTAGATGCATAGCGTGCAGGTATGACGCCGATTATCTCCAGGATATGTGATTTTTTACTTAACTACAGTGAAACGGGAACTATTTATCACCTTGCCTTCGCTTCCGGCAAAACGGATGATATAAATCCCCTCTGTGAAAGAGGATACATCTATAGTCATGTTTGAAGTCACTGCGTCTGTCTTTATCAGATTGCCTAGCATATCATAGATAGCTACGTTAGCATATGCGCTGCCGGCATTGATTATGTGCAAATTATCCTTTGCCGGGTTAGGATAAACCCGGATCTGGCCCTCAGCCACTTCCACCAGGCCAGTAGGTGCGACTACTTTGACCCGTGTCATCCCAGGAGAGGAAGATGGACTGCCATTCACTGATGAAGTGTAATAAAATGTGTCAAGTCCTATATAACCCGCTGCGGGTGTGTACACAATGCTATCTCCAGCAGCTGAGACTGCGGCAGTACCATGGATAGGCTGGGTAGAGACAGACACAGTCAATGGATAACTGTAGCAGCTAACATCATTCAAAGAGACTGGGATTGTGACCGGTGTATTTTTGACAGTGTTGGCAGTATCTCCTACTACGATCGGAGCTACTGCAAAGGCTGTAGAAAGTGTATCGCTCACCCACATACTATCTGCCAAAAGACTAGTGCCTGCATGCAAACCTGTAGGCTGCCCACTGATCAGATTGTTGTAAGTATAAGGATTGCCTGAGGATATGATATATACCAGTGTATCCGGCTGCAAGCAGCTCTGGTAAACGAAAGGTGCAGAAAAAGGTACATAGGCCGCGTCAGTACTAGCATGCCTGTAGGAAGCCTGCGCTACCACAGTAGAACCTTTACGCAGCAGGGCAATCACATAAGCTGTATCACCACCTTGCGGAGCAAATTTGAGATAACCACCAATAGCTGCCTTGCGGCCATCTATGGCAGTACCAGCACCTGGCACGGTCAGTGGATTGAAATTACCAGTAGCAGCAGAGCCGGCAAAAGAATTGAGGTCAATAGGAAACTGACCAGCTAGTACAAAACCCGGAGCCACCAGATTTACCGCCAATCCACTGATATTAGCAGAAAGACTGTCAGTAGCGAGCTGCATTGCAGAAGATCCTGCTTTAGCTGTGGATGATTGGGTGACCAGCGTTTTATTAAAAAGTGTACCAGCTGTGATCATATTAGTAGATGTCCATCCGTCCGCTTCATTTGCTACGGCAGTATCATGCACAGTACCCAGCAGGGACAGAGAGAGATAGCTGGTTCTGGTATTCCAGTTTTCAAAACTCACATTAGTCAACTGTGCCTTGGCAGCAGTCATACATACCATCAATACCAGAACCGAGAGTAATTTATTTTTCATGTGTTTGTTTTATACTACCGTAAATATAAATGATAGGCTGGAGAATTTGTCATAGGATTATCATTTTTTAGGAATCCATGCGTTTGCTATCTTCACGGCCTCAGACACACTATGCCTCCTTTTACTTTCAATATCACATTTTTAATCATTGTAATCAATCTATTAGTCTCTTTCGCAGGGTTTCAAAATGGCCATGTTTTTGACCGTTATTGTTTCTCCCCCACCAGAGTATGGTATCACCGGGAGTATTGGCGTCTCCTGACCAGTGCATTCCTTCATGTAGATTGGATGCATTTTATTTTTAACATGTTAGCGCTTTATAGTTTCGGACCTCTTGTCGAATATTATTTTAATGAGTATCCGGGCATTAATGGAAATGTTGTCTTTTTTGTGTTTTATATCCTGGCTTCCATAATCTCAGGCTTACCGGACCTCATAGAGCAGCGTAATAACCAATATTTCAGTGCCGTAGGGGCCTCCGGAGCAGTATCTGCCGTCATATTCGCGTCCATTTTGTTTTCTCCTATGAGCCAGATTATGTTTATGTTTTTTAGAGATATTCCCGGTGTGATCTTTGGGATAATATATCTGGCATACTCTGCATATATGGCCAGGCAGCAGCGGGATAATATAGGCCACATGGCTCATTTCTCAGGAGCTGTATTTGGTTTTATATTCCCGTTGTTTTTTCAGCCTGAGTTGTTTATCTCATTTATATCTCAAATCGTAAACCGATGATCATAGATCTACGCAGCGACACCCTGACCAGACCCACACCCGGTATGCTGGACGCCATGTACCGGGCGGAAGTAGGAGATGATGTTTTTGGCGAGGATCCTACCGTACGTAGACTAGAGGAAATGGCAGCCAGCATGTTTGGTATGGAGGCCGGTCTTTTCTGCCCGAGTGGCACGATGACCAACCAGATCGCCGTGAAAGCTCATACCCAGCCGTTGGATGAGATCATATGCGACAAACTATGCCATATCTATAACTATGAAACTGCAGGCTGGGCGTTTCACTCAGGAGTATCTGTACGTCTGACAGATGGTGAGCGTGGCATAATGACCATAGAGCAAATCGAGCGGTGCATCCTGCCGGACTATGACTGGTATCCTAATACCAGCATGGTATGTATAGAGAATACAGTCAACAAAGGAGGCGGCGCAGTATACAGCATCGACCAGATGAAAAGAATCGGTGATTTTGCCCGGTCCCGGGGCCTGATATACCATTTGGATGGTGCCCGAATTTTCAATGCGTTAACCACATTGGGTAAAGGCCCCTCAGACCTGGCTGGCATGTTTGATAGTATTTCTGTATGCCTATCCAAGGGACTTGGTACACCTGCGGGCTCCGTACTGCTGGGACGTAAGGCTTTTATCAAAAAATCCCGGAAGATCCGCAAAGTGATGGGCGGAGGCATGCGGCAGAGCGGCTACCTGGCGGCGGCAGGTATTTACGCACTGGAAAACAATATCAAGAGACTGAAAGAAGATCATGATAAAGCGACGCAGATAGAAACCATTCTGAGAAACTGTAGCTGGGTCAGACAAGTGCTGCCAGTTGAGACCAATATTGTAATTTTTGAAGTAGAAGATAGTACACAAATAGCAGAAATGCTCGCTGCTAAAGGCATTAAAACCTCTCCTTTCTCTTCTACACTGGTACGTATGGTCACACATCTGGACATCACTACTGAGATGATGAATGAACTAACAAAACAGCTCCGCTAGTTTAGCGGAGTGCTTTCCCCTGCAAAACAATCCAGATCACAAACGGTGCTCCTATCAGGGAGGTTATTGTATTGATAGGCAAGACTAGGCCGTGTATGGGCACAGCGGTCAGCAGATTGCATAAGCCACTCACGCAGGCACCTATCAGAATGGCAGCTGGCATTAGCACTTTATGATCTGAGGTGCCAAACATCCCTCTGGCCATATGTGGTACCGCCAGGCCTATGAACCCTACAGGTCCGCAAAAGGCGGTGACGCCTCCGGTAAGAAGACAGGTGCTGATCACAATCCAGAATCTGCTGCGAGGTATATTAAGACCAGTGAGACGTGCGTACTCCTCCCCTGTCAGTAATAGATTAAGCGGCTTGATCAGTGTAACACTGATCACTAGTGCAGAGCCGATCACCGCCATCATCACTGGTACTTGGGCCAGGGTGATATTGCGGTAGCTTCCCATGGTCCAAAAGAGATAGCTTTTGATTGAGTCTGCTGTAGCTATGGTCTGGATAGCCTCGATGATCGCATTTATAAATGAAGCAAGCATGAGGCCTATGATCAGCATAGCTACCGCGCTGTTTAGCCTGCTGGACATCAGCATGACAAGCAGAAAGATTAAAACAGCCCCTATCGATGATGATAAAGCTATGCCCCATTCGCTATCTGTCGCCATATCTAGTGCACCAGATAGCATGACAAAAAAAGCCACTCCCAAGGAGGCACCAGATGAGATGCCTAGGACAAAAGGGCCAGCCACCGGATTGCGAAAGTATGTCTGCATCTGCAGCCCGCCTACAGAGAGAGCTGCACCGCCTATAGTAGCAGCTATAGCGGCAGGCAACCTGGATTCCAGCAATATATTTCTTATACCAGGATCCGAGATATCAATCGGCCATATGGAGTATGATCCCACCAACATTTGTAATAAAAATATCAGCATGGCACAGAGTACGAGCATCAGCCACCAAGTCAGATATGTAGCGTTCCGCATCATTTGAGTTGCTGATAGTAATATAGCCCCTTGGGAGGCGACGATGAGTGAAAGATACTGGCAAGGTCACTCAGCACTATATCCGGCCGGAAGGTCCCTGTTTCCCACATATCCATACCTCCGCCAGCACTGAGGCGATTTGTACAATTGTACACTTTACCTGTTTTGCAAGCACGGAAAAGTTTAAACTTTGCATCCTGCTCTATGATCTGGTGCAGCGAGATTGTCACTCCGGGATTGATCCAATAATCCGCCCCGGCTGCACGCTGGTAAACCTGCTCAAAATTTAATGTGAGGTTCAGACCATTTATGGGGTCGTCTTTCTGCCATATGAAATCTCCTCCGGCATCCGTTATAAGTTTTGCAACATAGTTCTTGCCACAGGGCATATACCAGATACCATTATACGGAAGGTTACAAAAAACTGTAGGGCGCTCAGCTGTCTCGATTACATTATTTTTGGTATATCCATAGCCGATCTTTACTCTTTCAAAAATACTATCAGCTGCAGCCTCCTTATCTATAAATGCAGCAAAGAATTTGATCCATTCCGCTCTGGCTAAAGGCTCTTGCTCAAAATAATCTCTGGAGGATGCAATTTTGATATGGAGTGCCTTGATCTTTCCACTTGTTTGCTGGGAGCTACCATTTTCCCCATCGGAAAATAAAACCTGTGGCTGCGCCAAGGCTATCATTTCATAGTCTGGCTGGTAGTCATGTCCAGCATTTCTGATATGACCTGCACCTATCATTGTAGCGATCCCCGAGTCACATATGAGATCAGTATTAGCCGCTACGACTATGCGGTCACGCGCATTTAATAGCTGCATAGCACCGATATGAGTGGTAGAAAGGCATGCCACCCGTGTGACAGGGGCATCTATTCTCACAGCTTCATTCAGCCATAAGGGGAGCTTCACATCAGGTGCACAGACCACATAGTTTACAGGTTGCTCTTTGCCCGGCACTAAAACTTTTATCACTTTATAATGCTGATAATATTCTATGCGGAAACTATGCGATGCAACTGGCACTAAAGAATCGATCATTATATCCTTAGTACTTGGCATGGCACCTCCTGTCGGGTGGCACCCCGCCATAATAAAACTGGAAAATAGTCCCACCAGTACACTCGAAATGACTCTTAGACTGTCCATTTACCTGAATACAAACCCATTAGTGATGATGCCTGCGCTAAACGCATCTATACGGGTACCACTTCCTGAGTATCGCATGATACGAGAGGCCTGCTGGTAATCTATCGCATCACTGATGTATATATCACCATTGTCAGGATCAGTTCCTAATCCATATACATTCCAGTGATCAGACGTGATAGTGACCTGCCCAGGTAAAATAGTATCTCCCTGCGGCATGGTATAAATACCGTTCATGGCAAAAAGCAATTGATGTGAAAAGGATGAATACCTAAGATAAGAAGGCTGCTGCGCGCTATCAAAGTCCCACTTTTTTGAAATCATCAATGAAGATGGATTGATTTGATACAAACTAGCGGCCACTACCGGGGCAGCCTGTCGGGATGTAAGTACAAAAAGCTTATGGTCATCTGTTAGTATCATACTGCCTGGATCCGTGGGTAGATCCAGGCTACGGTCTATCTGGTCTGTAGCGGGGTCTATCATGAGCACTTTGTGCACTGGTGCACCGTCTGGCAGTGTCTGCTCCAATACGTAAACTTTACCGTCATATGATAAAAGCTGTTCCGTCCATCCAGATACCGGGATACTACCAGTCACCGTGCCTGCACGATAATCTACTATCCAAATCTTTTGTCCATAGAGCTCAGTCACATAAGCCTTGGTGCTACTGACAGGTAAAAAGTATCGTGGTGAAGCATCAGGCATCGATATATGACCCAAATAGCTAAAATTTCGGCTAGCGTCGGCTATCACGATCTGTTTGGAGAAGTTCATCACAATATATGCAGTATCACCTATCATACTCATACACTGCGCTACATCTCCCAAAGCAAAGCCGTTTTGTGCCAGAAAAACATTATTGGAAATTGATCTCTTGTCAGGATCATACACGGATACAGAAGCATCCCCATGATGAAAGCCGCCTTCATTGATCACTATTACACGACCTTGGGTAGTAGTGCCGGTTTTATCTTTGCCGCAAGAGGTCAGAAAAAACATTACCCCTCCGAGTATTAAAGCCTGCAGATTTTTCATTTAGCTAGATTAATTCTAAGAGTACCCTCAAATCCCCGGCCCGGCATAGGCCTCTGGGTAACCATCTGGTACTGCTGGTTAGTAATGTTGGAAATCCGAAAAGACAAGCAGAGGTGCTGACTTTGCATATTAAAATCCTTGCCAACCTCAAGATGCGTCAGGGAGTAAGGTTGAAGTGCTTGTGAATTATCTGTTGTGATATAGCGCTCTCCCGTGTACACCTGACTAGCCCTGATGTAAAAGTGTCTGTACTGCACCTGTACAGACGCTACCAGGTTATGCAATGGTACATATATCAATTGCTTGCTCTTTGAGTTGTCATTTGCAGAGATCGGATCCAGGGAGATCGTATTGGTGTAAGTATAACTTATCCCTCCACTTACTGCCAGCCTCCCGCTGGTCACATTCTGCCGGCTTTGCATTTTTATTTCTGCGGTGACACCGCGCGATAAGACACGCTTCAGGTTTTGAGCGGTCCAGATTGCGCTGCTCTGTTCTGGAGACCACTGTATCCAGTCGGTGACATAGTTATAAAAACCATCGGTCAATATATTCAGCCAGAAGGAATGTGTATATGCTATATGCAGGCCGCTCTTCCATGCTTTCTCAGGTCGCAGTAGAGGGCTCCCCCCAGTACTCCAATAAAGATCATTTAATCCAGGGACGCGGTAGGCATGAGACCCTGTGGCCTCCAGGGTAAAAACCTCCTTATTGAATTTTCTAAGATACCCTATACTCAATGATGCTGAAATAGGCAGTAGCCGGTTGCCCTGTATTTCCAAGCCGGCATTAGCTTTCGCGTTAAACCCACTTCTATGATAGTACTGCATTTCCAGGGTGATGCCAGCCAGATCCCGGCTCCAGACATGATCATATCCTGATGACCCAGCCATCTCATGATCGTAGTGAGCCCTGCCTTCCAGAATAAGCGAATTCCAAAACTCATAGCGACCAGTAAAAACGTTGCGGATAGCATGAGAAACCGAACGACTATCTATAGATGTCATAGTATCAACATATCTCAATCTATCATATAAATATGCTGAACGAAGGGTATATCTGAACTTAGCTCTGCGACCAGAAATATGGAAAATGGCTCTGTAAGAACGGTCCCATTGCCGTTCACTACTCTGATCCGAGGTCATAACTGGCGGTAGCTGACGATCAGCATCAGTCACCCAAAGATCAGCTCTCAATATTACCGCCTTCGGAAAGGAATATTGTAGCTGCTGCATCACAGAAAATAGGCGTGTAGCAGCATTTCCCTGCCGCATTAGCGGTGCCCCAAGCATGCTGCTATTGACGTAGGTAAAGTCATTGTCTGCAGCAAGATAGCTAACTCTGGTAGCCCCCATAAAATTCCGAAACCGGTAGACATTACGAGTAGACACAGAGTGTTCCCCAAAACTCCCTAGCCTGATCGTATTATCTGAATATATACCTTTTGCAGCCTTCAATCTCAAATCATTGTCTATCGTGACCACCCCTCCGATGCCAGTACTGTTAGAGCCGCGATCTGATATAGTGAGCTTGTCATCAGCCGCGATATCAAAAAGCGATAGATCCACCTGCCCGGTACTGGGATTATTTAGCTTGATGCCATTCCATTGTAGCTCAGTCTGAGCAGCTGAACTGCCCCTAAATGAGATTGAGCTTAACTGTCCTACACCATAATTTTTTAGATAGATCCCCGAAAAATCCGACAATATCTCTGAGGCCTTACGACCATCTGTATCATTGAACTCTATAAGCGTAGCTTTATTCCTGGCTCCTCCTATCCTGCTATATGCGATAGTATCTATGGTCACTGTCCGTAGCTGTACAGTCGTATCAGTCATGCCGATCCCGTGTGTATCATCTGATACAGCTAGCACAAATGCCGTCAGCGCGTATATAACAGACCCCTTCACCGCCTTTTCTTATATCCGAATGGGCAATGCCTGCATCGATTCTTGCAGCAATAACCTCTGGACAAATGATAAGCCTCTGTAAATACCATCAGGCCATTATCTACATAATAATGCGGAGCATCTGCATTTGGCTGTTTTGCTATCACGATGGGTTTCCCTTCTCTACAGATTTCTTTCATTGCTTAATGATCAGATGAGAGAATGAGCCAAAAGGCATGACAATGTTAGCGCGATAAATGCCCATAGAGTAAGCAGACATATCTATACCAGTCGCACCAGAAAATGTAAACGTCTGCAAAGCTTGACCAGCAACATTACATAAAATCAAAGTACCAGGCTCGTGGGTGTAGGTTTGTATGTACAGCCGTGATTCTACTGGATTGGGGTACATGCTGATGGATGCTATGGAGATATCAGGCGTCCCCGTGATGCCATCTGCATGCATCACACCTACCGCATCCAGATCAAACCCACAAGAAGCAAAAGGAGTAGGATATGGATCATTGATCTTGCGGCTGCGACTGTCATAGCTGGCATAGGCAGGGTCCAGAGAACCTACCACGTCCCTTACTCGCACATGCGTGATGTGATTTACATCGAGATCGGAAGAGTCCTTGAGTTCCTCCAGATCAAAGGGGGTGCCATAACCGTTTACATATTTACCAGCCAGATTGTTTAATCTGCGGGCATCCATAGTGCCGCCATTGCCGATCTGTATTGTATCCTGGGTATCATCTATGGATAGGAACCGTACGAAATGGAGGCCGTCACTACTCACCTCTACAAAGCCTAGTTCCAGAAATGCCATTTCCGGACTGGATGGACTAAAGCCATTTTCAAATACAGCAAAGTCAAAACCTGGCCGATTCACTATAGCATGGTCGAATGTAAGAGTAGCGACACCTCCATCCCCAAGGCTTACTATAGTATTACCACCAGCAGGCCCGATGGCCTGAGCCGAGTCTCCGGCAGTGGCCACGCCAGATCCAGGCACTGCTATATCCTGAAGCCCCCGCAATACGGTGCAACCGGATGCCCAAAGAACTACAGAATCAGCACTAGCGGGTATAGCTGCGCTGCCAGATATCCCTGCTGCAGGCGCATATTGGGCTGATGTATGCAAGCTCACCAGTATAAGCAAAAGAGGAAGCATACGAGGAGCATGAAGCACTAACCGATAAAGTGAGTGATGTCTCATATCCAGAGATTACTCCTTTATCAACCGATGAGTAGAAAAGCTCCCTTCGGTATATATAGAAATAGTGTACACACCTGCACTCAACGAGGATATATTGAGGCTGCCCTTATCTCCAATGCCTCCTTGCGCTAATACCTCACGGCCAGAAACGTCAGCTATTACTATTTTATTGATCAGATCATTGCTATTGATAGTCACGTAGCCCCGTGTCGGGTTGGGATAGATAGATATCATATCAGCATTGAGATCTCTGATAGCCGTATTTACCAAGCCATTGACTGTCACTACCACCTTAGCAGAAGAACATACACTAAACTCATCACAATAGCTATAGACAAGTGTATCGGCAGTGCGGAGTCCCACGACGGGGATATATACCAGCTGATTATTCCCATTGATATAGGCTGTGGCACCGGCCACCTGTGGGCTAGACACCAAAGTAACTCTGCCATAAAGGAAAGAGGACACTATATCGTTTGCAAGTACATCCACTATCACAGAATCAGTATATGTCGTACTGGCGGGGTCATCATTAGCGACAGGTGTAGAGACTATGGACGCGCCATCAGTAGTCATAAAATTATCCATACAGAAGTAGGCTGGAGTATTCATGCCAAAAGATCCATTATCCGTAGAGCTCAGTGAGAAGGACAAGCTATCTACAGCTCCCAGGCTGAGCAGGTTCACAAATTTCCATGTCTTGAGTATATAGTCGTCAGAGTTGTTGGTCGAGCGAAAATCAGCTAGGTAAGCATCCACAGAATCGGAAGTCATAGCACCATTGCGCCATCCTTTTACAGTTACTTTAAACCAGTCAGGATCATTGCCGGATGCGCCACCAAACTTCTTTGCAAAGGCATCTCCATTTTTCATGCTGAGATAAGTATAGGTACTATTTGTAATATAAAAACCAAGTACTTCATGTCCCGGTGCAAAACCTCGCATACCTACCGTCACATTGCCTCCTGCCGAGTTGGCTACCGCATAATTATTGCTTCCATAAACTCCACCCGCTGTCGCGGCAGCATAAGCATTCGTGTAGCCTGAGCTTGTATCGTTCTTGACATTGCTATAAATAAAGCCACTAGCCCAAAAATGGTAGGTAGTATCATAGGTATTATAAAAATAAGCGTCTCCCGAAAGAAAGCCACCAGATAGGTCAGAGCCGTCATAATAGCTGTTAATAGGCAGAGAGAAGTTCTCAAATGTAGCCCTGTTTTGAGCTACAGCAGAGGCGAGGCATACAAATGCCAGAATAAGGGTAAAGCTGATTTTTTTCATGTTTAAATCATCAATGAGTTAAAAAATCAACTTCGGAGCAAAATGGAAAGGGAGAATAACGTTGTACACCGTAATCCTGCCCAACTTTTTTTCCCGAAAGTTGTTGTACTATCTAGCGATGGCAGGTCTTCTGACTTACTCCAGTCGGTGCGCCTTCCCATCAGCCTATTGGCGACAGTGGCGTGAGTGCACAGACACTTACGGAGCTTACAGCAGCGGGAACTGTTCACGAATTACACGTGATTCCCTTTTAATACATGGCTATAGTATATAGCCGCGTAACCAAAGCTGGTACAAAGCAAGCAAATAAAACCGTTAGACAAAATTATTTTTCACCACGCTTGTAAACAAAAAAGGGCTCCGCTATCGGAGCCCTTCATAATTAATACCTTAACAAGCTATTCTTTTACTAATCGTATAGAGTAAGTCTTCTCCCCCGCTTTTAGCCTCAGGATATATATACCATCAGCTATGTCGCGTAGGTCTATCTGCTCCGAGACGCTATTGCCATGTCCTAGTTCCTTTGACCACACCTTCTGACCCAGTAGAGTATATATATCCAATTCTAATGTTTGTGGTTCGTCCATCTCTATGGTTACCATACATTTGTCAGTAGCTGGGTTTGGCGCGACGATGTATTGCAGATTATTACTGATATCGACTATCGCATTTGGCCCTATACCTACCGTCACATTTGCTATGGTCATACAGCCAAACATATCAGTGATCGTACAAGTATAGTTTCCAGGCGCCAGCTGAGTAGCGGTTTGGGTTGTCTGATTGTTATTCCATACGTAAGTATAGTTAGGAGCGCCCCCCACAGGATACGCGGTTGCAGTTCCATTGTTTGAGGTAGCTGTAGTTGATGGTGTAGATCTGATAGAATCTGTCAGCGTAGATGCCTGCTGAGTGATAGTGGCAGTGGCCAGCGCGGAGCAGTTATGACCATCCTTCACAGTCACCGTATAGCTACCTACTGCAAGGCCAGCAATGGTCTGAGTAGTAGCAGTAGTACTCCACACGTAAGTGTATCCTGAACCGCTGCCTCCTGATCCGGAGGCAGTAGCGGTACCTTGAGTAGTACAGATCACAGGGGATGAACTGGTAGTCACAGAGACTGATGTCGGCTCAGAGATAGATACGCTGGCAGTAGCAGAGCATCCAGAGTTAGATACTGTGACTACATAGGTAGTAGCTGACAATCCCGCGGTCTGGGCTGCAGTCCCACCGTTGCTCCATACGTAGGTGTAGGAACCTGTACCTCCAGTACCAGCTGCTGTAGCAGTACCATCCGATCCACCGTGGCAGGTAGCATCCGTGTGAGCCGTGATACTAGCAGTCAGTCCAGATGTAGTGCCTACGACAGCCGATGCAGAGGCACTACAGCCATTGGCGTCAGTGATAGTCACAGCATAGGTACCTGCACCAAGATTACTGAGCGTACTAGAAGTGGCACCACCCGGCGACCAGTGATATGTCACGCCTGTCGCAGTCGTACTAGCCGCAGCAGTACCATTGTTACTACCGCATGTTGCATCTGTCTTATTGACTGTCACCGAGAGCGTAGGCGACTGATTTGTCACTGCTACTGATGTGACCGCAGAGCATTGCTTGCTATCCTTTACGGTCACTGTATATGTAGATGCGGAAAGCCCTGTAGCTGTAGCCGTGGTCTGCGCATTGCTCCAGAGATAAGTGTACCCACCTGTATTACCCCCTGCCGCTGTCACAGTGGCTGTGCCAGAAGTAGAACAAATGACCGGTGTGAATGCCACGGTAGTTGAAACCGCAGCAGCAGGCCCTCCTATGGTGAGGGATGCAGTGGCCGGACATGCCGTACCATCACTTACAGTCACTGTGTAGGTACCCGCTGGCTTGCCACTTATACTGGATGCTGTAGCTCCTCCGGGAGCCCAGATGTAAGTATAAGTCCCTGAACCGCCAGTAGCTGTCACACTCGCCGTACCATTGGCGTCTCCGTAGCAGGTCACTGGTGTCGTGGCTGTAGTCACATTGGCTCCATTAGAGTTCTGTACATTGATCGTAGCACTGGCTGAGCAGCCGTTCGTATTAGTGATAGTCACGCTATAGGTGCCAGCTGCGACGTTAGACAGGGACGTAGCATGCGAGCCCCCTGGCGCCCATGTGTAGGTGATGCCCGTCGCAGTGGTACTGGCGGTCACGCTACCATTGCTATTGCCGCAGGTTGCATCAGTTTTGCTTAGAGTTACAGAAAGCGTCAGAGACTGATTGGCTACTGTCACAGATGCTGTAGCCGAACACAGTTTCGTATCTTTCACTGTCACTGTATAGGTAGCTGCGGTGAGATTAGTAGCGGTAGCTGCGGTTTGGCTATTACTCCACAAGTATGTGTATCCTCCAGTATTGCCACCAGTACCGGTGACTGTCGCTGTCCCTGCAGTAGTACATATCACCCCAGTAGATGTAGCACTGGCCGTCAGGACATTCGGCTGAGCTATTGTAGCTGATGCTGTAGTCTGGCAAGAGTTACCATCCGTTACCGTCACTATATATGTTCCTGCTGTCTTATTGGAGACCGTAGCTGTAGTGCCGCCACCACTCCACGCGTAGGTGAATGGACCTGTGCCCGTAGGTGTAGCTGTAGCCGTTCCGTTATTTCCACCGTTACAGCTGACGGGTGTAGTAGTGATAGCTACAGTAGCTCCTGTAGTAGACCTCAGCGTGTCTGCCTTAGATGCGGAGCATCCCAGTGCATTGGTGATCGTCACAGTATAGATGCCCGCAGCTACATTGGTGATGGAGCCAGTAGTATCCCCATTACTCCAGTGGTAGTGAGCGCCGTTACTAGATCCATTTATAGTAGCCACTATAGAGCCATTAGATTGGCCACAGGTACTATTAGTATTGCTGAAACTAATCGTGACAGTTGCAGTTTGAGATGTCACTGCTACAGAGCTTGTGACACTGCAGCTCTTAGAGTCACGTACTGTGACTGTATAGGTCCCTGCGGCCAGGTTGCTCACACTGGCAGCAGTAGAGCCACCAGGGCTCCACGCATATGTAAAGCCGCCATTGCCGCCAGAAGCTGCAACTGTAACTGAACCATTACTATTTCCGCAATATGCACTGGTCGCAGAAGTCGTAGCTGTCAATGCTGAGAACGGCTGGCTGATGGCTACAGACGCTGTGGATGAGCAACCATAGTTGCTGGTCACTGTCACATTATAGGTTCCGGCTGGTTTGCCGCTGATAGTCGCTGTAGTCGCGCCACCAGGACTCCAGAGGTAGGTATATGATGTACCACCAGATGCTGTCACCGTAGCTGATCCGTCACTACCACCATAGCAGCTCACAGGGCTGGTACTCATAGAGTCTGTAGGCGCGGGACGCACCGTGATATATGATGTCCGTGGTAGTGCATTGCTGCCGCCCGCATTAGATGCTGTCAATGTCACAGAGTAAGTGCCAGCGGTAGTAAAAGTAAAGGTCGGATTCTTACTTGAAGAAACCATATTCACAGGTCCCGTCACTTGCCATGACCAGCCCGTAGGGCAATTAGTGGACTGATCAGTAAATCGTACTGAATCCCCTATACAAAGAGAAGTCTTGTTGGCAGTCCAGGCCGCGGTGGGAGCTGTTTGAGTACATTGTATTGGGAAAATATAATGGCTATACGGGAACCAATCACTATCTACCGCAGCCCATTGGCTGGTAGTCGCGTTGATATAGTTTAGCTCATATCCCTGGTATGGGTGGTTTGCATTATTATAGTATGATGTCGTCCCCATCCATATCGTATCGCCTGCTATGTAGTTGATATTAAAGCCGACGTAAAATGTGCTGCCAGTAGTGACCGGACATGAGAAGGTAGCTTGCGTAAACCTGCTGTTAGCCACATTGGTCATTACGGTACTCATAGCTACCTTGGCAGTCCCCAGCACCGTGCCTGGCAGGCCGTTTGCTCCATTAGTATCCCATACATTTACAGTGACCGAGTCGGTAGAGCCTGCAGACCTGGCATACACGAAACCGAGGAGTACAGAATTGATCGGACGACCGTTCACGTTGGTATATTTCTCAGCTTTAGCCAGGTCATGATAGCTATTGGTACCTGCTATTACGCCCCATGTCGAGTTGCCATCACTATATACCCTCAATGAATCATTTGCCAACAGGTGACTCAAAGTATCGCATCCGGTTTGTGTGCTGGCTGGGATCACTGTGATGGTCACAGTCATAGAGTCTGAGCCACAGGCATTTGTCACTCTCAGCTTGGTAGTGTAGGTACCTACAGTATTGTAAGTGATAGCTCCTGGTGCCTGAGCTGTGGAGCTGGCCGGAGTGCCACCACCAAATGTCCATGCCCAAGCTGTTGGGGTGTTGGCTGATTGATCTGTATAGGTCACAGTGCTTCCTTGTGTGACTGTGACTGTCGATGCCACAAAGGAAGCAGTAGGGCGAGTACAGCCACCAGTAGATACGACTGTATCAATATTAATATTATCGAGCAGCAATGACTGTCCGTATTTATTGATATTGATAAAGGCTAACTGCACTGATGACTGGCCTACATAAGTGGCCAGGCTGATCGATGAGTCACGTACCCATTGAGTAGCAGTCGGTACAAATTGGTTAGAATATGTAGTAGTAGTGGTGCGCAATTGCGTTCCTCCTTTTTTCCATAGTGAAGACCAGGTCACTCCGCAGTCTGTAGAGATCATCACCTGCAGAGTATCAGCATTAGCGGCACTATAAAACGCATATGCATAGTCGAACTTAAGCTTAGAGGTAGCATTAAGACCACGGCTGAAATTGTAGACCGGAGTGTACAGGTAATCCTTTTGACCTGCAGCGTTATAATTATAGTCGTTCATAAAAGCGCTGGCTGTAGATTGCCCAAAACCTCCGGCATTGGTAGTCCGCACCCACGTAGTAGAAGCATCCGGATTGCCAATAGACCACCCACTAGGCGGGAATGTAGTACCCTCAAAACCTTCTTTCAATGGCAAGGCTGTAGTACCAAGTACAGTAATATAGTTAGTCCTGGTCAATGGGGTAGAGCCTCCGGCATTGCTGGCGGTGAGGGTCACGGAATATGTACCAGCGGTATTGTAAACGATATTTTGAGGATTCTGCGTCGTAGAGGTAGTCGTGGCTGCTCCCGGAAAAGACCAACTCCAAGATGTAGGACTACCAGTAGACTGATCAGTGAAGTTGATAGACTGACCCACACATATTGTTGTTTTATTAGCTGTGAATGCTGTAGATGGCCCTCCGGATGGTGGCACACAGCCTTGAGAGTTTAATAGTGCCGCCCTGGCACCTCCTGTAGCAAAGTTAGCCTGCATACGGGTATTTTGACCATTGGTGAACATGTACATGCATGCATCATCTGTATAGTCCATATAGTTCATGAACATAGCACCCGGGCTGGTAGTGGCGCAGGCATCTGTATGGGGATACGTAGGGCAGCCGTAGTTCATGTCAGCTTGATTAGGTGTATCATTTACCTGATCCGTTCCACTGCAGGCACCGCCATCATCACCCCATATATGGTAGAGATTTAGCCAGTGACCTACTTCATGTGTAGCCGTACGTCCCTTATTATATGGAGCCGTAGATGCTGTACCCGTACTACCAAAGGCAGTATTAAGGATAACTACGCCATCGGTAGCGGCAGTACCTCCCGGAAACTGAGCGTAGCCAAGCAAACTGCTACCCAGGTCGCATACCCAAAGATTCAGGTAAGACGATGCTGGCCAAGCGTCATCTCCTCCCTGGCTTGTATACTTCACTTTATCATCATCTATCCAAGAGGTAGCAGTATTGATACGCTTTCTCACAACCCCGTTAGTAGACGCGCCGGTAGGTGTACGCTGCGCGAGGCAAAACTGGATATTACAGTCTGCTGCTATACTTCTCCACGGCGTAGGAATACTGGCAGTATCCGCATTGAGCTTATGATAATCGAGATTCAATCGGTCTATCTGAGATTGGATTTGAGCCATGCTGATATTGCCAGCGGAGTCATGATAAATCACGTGGACCACCACAGGTATGGTGATCACAGCACGCTGCCCGGCATTTGCCATATGATAGTTTTGGGCAAACTGGTCTATAGCCTGCCTGTGCCCTGCATAATGCGGATCACTCTGTATGAGAACCTGCTCATGGTGCATGGTACCGCATGTACGCTGCGCCCATGTACTGAAAACGGATAAAAACGCTACTGAAAGTAGAAGAAACTTCTTCATTCTTTGATTGTTGATTATAAAATATTAAGGGCGTTAAAATTACCCCTTAATGAATAATAATCAAACGTAACCTGTGGATAATAGAGGCTATTTTGTTAAATGTAGCGGTAAGAAGACAAAATGCCGCTTGTGATTTTAACACATCAGTTTTTCTTTAAAAAAACGAAACCATTTTTCTGATATATCTCAGTGTACCGGTCTAGATAGTTTAGGGTATTGAGCTTATCTACCCTTGTGATGACATAGACAGGTTTGCTGGTCGGTCCCCGGAGAATAAACTCAGCATCCATTTCCTGAGGCGATACAGGCTGCTGCTTCCCTTTATAAAACAACTGCGCATAGCTTTTAAAGCCAGCCACTTCTACATAACAGTCTTCCAGCTTTTTCGACTCTATAAATTCGATCATTGCGGCCTGCGAATACTTCTCGATGCGTGGTACGATCAGCACCAGGGAGAGATTCGTAAACAAACAGGTACCTAATAATATTACAGCCATACCGATCATCGATCTACCTTTGCCGAGCAGTACTAATGCTATAACTAGGCTTATGAGAAGCCCTACGGGTACAAATAAATCATTGAGGGTCCAATAAACTTTTGCTTTGACAGCCTCCACGGCAAATGCGTCTGATCTGACCAAAGAAAGGATAACAGGATGAGTACCTATCCATATAGCTCCAGCCACAGCTGCTGCAAATGCAGCTCCGATCACACCTACCGGTATGGCCTGTCTCCATGTCCAGCGCCAGCGTCCATGCTGCAAGTGATGGATATAATAGGCCCCGAGGAAAGTAACCGGGAAATAGCTCAAGGAGGAATAGTGAATGATCTTCGTCTTAACTATAGAGAATACAACTAATACGACCACAAGCAGGACGATCATCCACCGCTTCAGAGATAGCTGGTGCAGGGTATCGTCCGGTTGGCGGCGGAAAGAATCTATACTCAGAACCGATGCCGGAAAGCATCCCAGAAAAACTGCTAGTAAATGGTAGTAAACAGGTCCTCCATGACCAGCATCTTCGGTGGAGAATAGCCGTATCTGATATAGAATGAAATTATGAACAAAAACGAGTCCATTGGCCCTGATCTCAAATGATAGCCAGGCAGCAATGACCAGTATAACTACAACCAGCCACAAGATAAGATCTCCAAGATTAAAATTCAACTTCCCCCTATTGATCAGTAAGATGACGGTGACCACCAAAACAATGATACCCAGCGCCACCGGCCCTTTGGTCAGTACCGCTACCCCAGCCGCCAGGGCCGAAGCTGTGAGGTACCACCTGTGGTTCTTACGGCGCATTCTGGTCGGTTCAAAATCATCCCGTATTGAGATCGCAAAGAGAAAATATAAACTAAGAAAAATGAAATAGTTAAATACCGGATCTATGATGCCTGACTTAAAATACATCTGTGGTAAAATGGAGCATGTAAAAAGCAAAGCCCACCATATACCCATACTTTTATCAAAATACTTTCTCCCTACGTTATATACTGTGATCAGTGTCGCTATACCTATTACCGCGTTCGGAATCCGGGCGGCAAATTCGTTGACTCCAAAATAGCTCATGGACAATGCCTGTAGCCATATAAAGAATGGCGGTTTTTCGTAGAAAGGCTGAAAATTGATCTGTACAGTCCGGTAATGGTGTGTAAGGAGCATCTCCCGGGCGGATTCTGCAAAATTGATCTCATCCCAATCAAAAAGATGAGCATTACCCAAAAAAGGGATAAAGACCAACACCCCGATGATAAAAAGAAAGACCCAGTGAGGGACATCAGAAAATCGCTTCAGCACATTAGCCATGTTTCACTTTGCCTTTTTGGTAAGACGCTTCCATAGAGAAAAATCCAAAATCCGGCTTTCGCTATGTATAAGCGGCCGCTGCAGCGCAATATACACCAAAAGCGTAATAGTAACTCCTACCAAAGAGCCGAAATAGACATCGACCCAGAAATGTTCGAGCAGGTATATGCGAGAAAGTCCCACCAGAAGAGCGAGACAAAGGAGTAGAATGCTCACCCAGCTACGACGGATAAAAATAGCCAGCATCAAAGCCATGGCAAAAGCACTGGCCGTATGACCGGATGGAAAGCTGTATCGGGATAAAATTGGCCGTCCTGTCACAAAGTGAAGATGCTGCGAATTGCCAAAAAACGCTGCAGGGCGCATATGGTCTGAAAACACTCCATATTTTAGCCAAATGACCACCGCGCCTACGATCAGCATATTGACGGCAAATATGATAAGGTAACGCAATTTAGAAAACAGGAGTGCGGTGAAGATGATAGACAAAGTCACTCCCTCTACCAGCTGAGTGGCTGATACAAACAGTAAATCCATCCAGGGTGTATGATGGGTGTCCATGAACAGGGTTTCATTCCCCTGCCGATACCAGACGAAGCTCAGTGCACCCGCTAAGAGATATACCGAGAACACCCCGAGAAAATAACGATTGTGATAAACAAGCTGTCTAGGCACCTTTATTGATGTATTTGCAAAATGAAATTAGGAACTAAATTTATAGACAAAACAAACAAGTTAACCTATACTTAACATGTATCTATTATCATGCATAATATGAGATACATATCTGTAGTTCTTTTTATGGCTCCTCTGATGGCCCTCTGCCAGTCTGTGGGAGTGACGCCGGCTCCGGCTTTTATATTGCTGGTGCCCGACCATGATTCTATTACAGTTAGCGACTTAAAGCCATTGAAAATGGATACGCCCCACGTAGCGACTTGTTTTAGCCCAGAAGGCTACGTGTTGTACATTTCCCGCAGCGAAACTACACTCTATGCAAAATCGGCAGCTGGGTTCTCAAATGGTAAAAAAACCTATGACCAGATCATAGCCGCTCATACAGGCACTAAGGTTCCAGCCCTTGAGATAGTAGACTATCCGGCATATTCTTATAGAGGTATGCATCTGGACGTCTGCCGGCATTTTTTTTCAAAAGCATTTATAAAGCAGTATATAGACATACTGGCCGCGTACAAAATGAATGTATTTCACTGGCATCTGACAGACGATCAGGGCTGGCGCATAGAGATCAAAAAATATCCACGGCTGACAGAGATAGGTGCATGGCGCACAGAGGCAGATGGCCAGCGATATGGAGGTTTCTATTCCCAGGCCGATATACAGGAAATAGTAGCGTACGCAGCTGACAGGTATATTACGATCATTCCAGAGATAGAGCTCCCCGGGCACTCGTCGGCGGCGTTAGCGGCCTATCCTCAGTTTGGCTGCACCGGTGAGCAGCTGTTTGTACCACACACTTGGGGCATCAAGAGCGATATCTACGCTCCTACAGATAGTACATTTACTTTTCTTGAAGATATCCTCTCTGAAGTCTGCGACCTCTTCCCATCTCACTACATTCATATAGGAGGAGATGAGGCTCCTAAGGGACAATGGAAGAATAGCAAAATAGCTCAGCGCGTGATGCAAGCCAATCATTTGAAAAATGAGGAAGAATTGCAAAATTATTTCATGCATAGAGTCGAAAACTACCTCCATAAAAAAGGGCGTACCGCCATAGGATGGGGCGAGATAGTCAAAGGCGGTCTCAGCGACAGTATGATAGTGATGAGTTGGATGGACAAAACAGCTGGCATAAAGGCAGCCAAACACAGCAACAAAGTAATCATGGCTCCTCGTGGATTTTGCTACTTTGACTATCCGCAAAAAGGCGAACGACCGAGAGCGATCTGGATGCTGCCCCTACCGATAAAAAAAGTATATTCCTTCCAACCTGTATCCAAACGCTTAAATGGAGCACAAAATGAACTTATACTCGGTGGCGAGGCTGCTCTCTGGACCGAATATGTCAAAACGGAGGAACAAGCTATACATCAATTGATGCCAAGAATGGCGGCGATAGCAGAAGCCTTATGGACGCCAGAAAACCGGAAGAATTTCAAAGAATTTTCGCGCCGTATATATATGCGTGGTGAGAAATAGTCAAAATGTAGCTATAGAAACCTACATTTGTGGTGATCAATTTTTTTGCCATGAAGCAACTTATAGCTACAGCCTTTTTAGCCACAAGTCTTGTCTTACATTCATTTGCACAACAGGACTCCACCCAGTCTGTCAATGTAGCTGCAGATTCCATCACCTTCGCCATAGTAGGGGATTTTGGCGAAAACAGCAAGCAGGAGGGTGCTGTAGCCACTATGATAAAAAGCTGGCCTATAGACTTTATCATCACCATGGGAGATAACAACTATTTTCTAGGTGCGCGCAAAAGCCTGAAGAAGAATATCGGCAAATATTATGGCGACTATATTTATAATCCTGACGCACCGGTAGGTCTGCGCTGTGATGGCAAAGCTGCGCAAGAAAAAATAAACCGTTTCTTCCCTGCGCCGGGCAATCATGACCATTACTCAAAACACATGAAGCCGTATCTGGAGTATTTTACACTGCCAGGAGACGAGTCAAACTACACATTCACGTGGGGCCCTGTACAGTTTTATAGTATGAACTCTGGCGCAGACGGCCACATAGACTGTTGCGACTCCCCAGAGTCCAAATGGCTAAAAGATGAGCTAGCAAAAAGCCCCGCACCATTTAAATTTGTTTATTTCCATCATCCACCTTTCTCACCTGGTGACCATGGTAGCGCCACGCACCTGCAATGGCCATATGCGCAATGGGGTGCCAGCGCAGTATTGGCTGGTCATGAGCATTTCTATGCCAGAATAGAGGACGTGACTACTCCTGACCTGCTATATCTCATCAGTGGTAATGGCGGCAATACACAGTTGTATAATTGTAATGCCCATCCGCTGGACAGCACACGCTTTAAGGTCAAGTGCGATGGCAAGAACTTTGGGGCTATCAAGGTCAAAGTCACAAAGAATGTGGCAATATTCGAGTACTATATCACTTCAGACCCATCGCACCCCATAGACACGTATATCCTACACAGATAATCAGCTATAGATATATAATGAATCCGTGTTAAATTCGTTTCAGTATAGACGACTAGCTGGATTCATAATGAGGTTTACGTTATTAACACTTCTATTTGCCCTGATACTCCGCCCCGCTTTACAGGCGCAGAGCGCCACCGACACCATAGACCCAGATCATCTCAATAAGGCGCTCATTCAATCTTTATATATCGAAGAACTGAATGCACTACGAAGCCAGATCAAAGCTCCTATACTTGGCACTGATCCTATTTTGCAAAAAGCCGCTCAGGATCAGGCCGATTATTGCAATAAGAACAATATTGCTACTCACCGCCAGGCAGAGTTTCCTAAAAAATACACTCCCAAGGATAGAGTGATGTGGTATAGGGGCAACCACGCCGTGATAGGAGAAAATGTGCTGATGACATATCTGAGGACGCCCGCCTCTGACCCCAATACTCAAAAAGAGTTTACGATCTGGACATATGCAGATCTCGCGCATGCCATATTTGAGCAGTGGCGCAATAGCCCGGACCATTACTCCAATATGATAAACGGAGCCTATACGCGCAGTGCTCTCGCGCTCACCCTATATAGAAATAAGAGGGTGATTTATGCTGCACAGGTTTTCGCCTGTGATCCATACACCCCCTCTGCCGCTGGCTCACTCGCCTACTCAGATACTACCTATGGCATCAAAGAAATGGATCCCAGCAAATGCCGTACGTATGGACAGTATGATTTCCTCGCGAGCATTTTTTCAAGCTATCTCATACAGGTCGGAGATACCGTATACCAATATTATCAGGATGTGAATCCTATCAAGCATATGCTGACAGAAGCACGCGACGGTTTGGCTTTGGACCTCGTTTACAAAAAACAATTTTCCTGTACGCTAGATAATAACCTACATCCATCTACAGTATTTGATGGATATATGCTACCGCCACACTATCGCGACGAAATATTTAGAAATAACAAGTACAAGAACGGAGAACTACTCAGCTACCTGGGGACCATACCAAAGGAAGCGCCGAGAGAGGCTGCTGGCCTGCAGGTCAATACCATCCTGATACAAAATGGAATGATGTGCCGGTACTCATATCCTATACGCATAGAGCAGGATATCCTGAAGGATCTGCCTATTTATCCTCAGTGGTGCGAAGCAGAAGGCAAACTCGGCCACGGCGTGGCTGACTTTGACAAAGAGTTCTATATACCATTTGCTAAAAATGAGACACGACAAGACACATTTTACTTTAAAAAACTGAAAGACCTCATTACAACATTTGATGGTGCTATCACTAAAGTAGAGATCACCGCCTACAGCTCTATTGAAGGGACAGCGTCAAACAACCTTATGTTGCAGAAAGCCAGGGCAGATTTTATAGAGAAATTTGTGAGGGCAAACATGCAGCAATCTGCATCTGTTGATAAAAGAGCACTGGAAAACTGGCCAAGAATGATGGAGCAATGCGGCCTTGATCCTACAAAGGCAAGTCTCACGCCATATCAGAAGGATACGATACGCCGACGGATCAATGCCCACATGTACGATAATGATATACGCGCTATGCTCGATGACCAGCGGGTAGCTCGGGTCCGTATACACCTGCACAAAGAGTATGATGACAATACAGAAGTACGCTTCATGCCTCTGATCATACAGGACCGGATATATAAGGGTGATTCAGCTCAAGCCATTATAGCCTATTCCCGTGTGATAGACGCCTACCGCAAAGGTAACCTGAGCAAACATTTTCTGTCCGCTATAGAGATCCCGCTGCAGCGCCAGTTTGTCCCAATGGTGAGCAATTACCTGGCATCGATCATCGTACAGTCAGACATTTTTGACTACAGCGCCTTTAGTACTCCCTATTTTAAATATATAGACAGCGCCGAGCATTTGTTCCCAGATTTCAAACCGTTGCGTTTCAATATGGCGGTATATCGTACACACCTCTACTTTCACCAGCAGCTGACGGATGTGGAGCTATTCAGAAAACTAGGAAAAACAGTGGACTCGCTGACCAGTGATGAAAAGCTGGACAAAAAACTACGCTACCAGCTTGAGTTCAACTACTATCTGTCAGGGAGTATCTTCTATTTTCACCAACGCCAGTTCCGGGATATGTTCGCCAGTTTCGATCATGTCAAGAGGCTTCTTCCTCTTGCCTCCTTGCGAGCACAGGAGGTCTACGATATTGGACGTTATTTCAATTATTTCGCCCGCTATACTGAGACCACTAAACTTCTTGAAACGTATCTGGAGCAATATCCCAATGATGAAGATCTGATCTATCTGTATGTAAATACAGGTGCCATTGTTAATTTCAATCTTAATCAGAAAATAGATTTCTACTACAATCAAATGGCCAAGCTGGCCGCAAAGAACAGGCCCAGGCTCTGCCGTTGGTTTAATGAGAACTACCAGTTGCTCCGTTATCCGGATTTCAAAACAAAAATATGCCAGGAGTGTCAATTGAACGGAGGGCTCAAATAAAATTTGCGGCTGATTGTAAGGCGATCAGACATGTCCCGTCCAATCCTCCATTAATTCATCTCAAAATTAGTTTTTTATGAAAAAAACATTTGTAATGCTGGCGCTCGCTGGCGCCATGCTGTCTGTTCAGGCGCAGGCAGACAAAAAAGAAACATCTAAGCAGGAAAAGAAAGAAATGGCGACTAAGAAACACGCATGCACAGAAGAGTGCCACAAGTCCGGTAAGCACATGTATGCTCATGGTGAAAAAGGGCATGTCTGCGCCGAAGCTTGCAAGAAAAAATAAGCCACTTATTGCAAAGGGAGCTGTCCGCTGACAGCTCCCTTTTTGTTCTCCGATTAGAGTTGTTTCTTTGAGGGTATAAGCATTACTAATGACGCGCAAACTTATACTCCTTACCTTTCAGATTATGACCAGTTTACTGGTTTTTTCGCAACTCGATACTACTGATTATTCGCAGTATGCGGACCCGTTGAATGGTACCAAGGGATTGATTTTCTACTACGGGCGCACTACACCTTTCGTTGGGCCTCCATTTGCTATGACCAAATGGTCAGCCTGCACACAACCCGGCAGAATAGGACGGCCTATCTATCAGTATCTTAATAAACACATCACGGGTTTCCGCGCTACGCATAAGCCTGCTATGTGGATGGGAGATTATGGACACGTGACACTCCTTCCGGCGGTGGGGGCTATGACTACAGATAAACTGGCGCAAAAACTGAGTTACTCTCACCGAAATGAGATAGCGACCCCCCAATATTATTCGCTGGAGGTCAGCCAGAAAGAACATAAAATGAAGGTAGAAATGACAGCTACCTCACGCTGCGGGATTTTGAGATTCTCCTACCCTCAGGGCAAAGTAGGTAATGTAATCATTGAAAGGCTACACGGACACATAGAAATAGATACAGTTCGGCATGAGGTACGTGGATGGAACACCGAACGGGAGTCAGAGGCGCTGGGCCCTCCCCTGCCAAACTTTAAAGGATACTTTATCATTCACTTTGATCAGCCTTTCACACAATGGGGTACTGCTGATAGTGGACGCCTCAAAACGGGTTCGACCTCCACATCGTCAGGCGCTTCTGGTGCTTGGCTATCTTTTGCTTCTACCCAGGTACAGGCATGGGTAGCTACATCCTTTATCAGTCTGGATCAGGCCGAGGATAACATGAATAAAGAAATAGCCGACAAAAACCTGGATCAGGTCGTAACTCAGACAAAAGCCGAGTGGAATAAATACTTCAGCCGTATCCGGATAGAGGGAGGCAATCGCCATGCCCGTGACATCATGTATGCTGGTATGTACCATACCTTGTTATTCCCGCGGGAGTTTTCAGAATATGGACGTTATTACAGTGCTTTTGATGACAAGATCCATAAAGGAGTTAGCTACAACGATTATTCGCTTTGGGATACCTATAGAGCGGAGCATCCCCTACTGCTGTTCATTGCTCCGGAGCACGTGCCCGGTATGGTGCAATCACTGATCCAGATGTATCAGGAAGGAGGCTGGATGCCCAAATGGCCAAATCCCACCTATACTAATATCATGATCGGCACCCATGCAGACGCAGTCATAGCGGACGCTATGGTCAAAGGCATTAAAGGCTTTGATGAGCAACAGGCGTATAGGGCATGTATGAAAGATGCAACGACGCCACCGGATGGTGATACCCATAAATATTGGGGAGACCGCGTCCCGTGGACAGCCTATGAGGCACGGCAGGGCCTGACCTATTATGCCAGTCAAGGGTATGTGCCAGTAGACAAGACTGCTGAATCTGTCTCCTGTACGATGGAGTATGCCTATGATGACTTCTGCGTCGCGCAAGTAGCGAAACAGCTCGGCTATCTCGACACATGCAGACTGCTCATGAAGCGCAGCCTCAACTATAAAAAACTCTACAACAAAGAGACGGAGTTCTTTGCTCCCAGGAAATACGATGGCACCTGGAATGAAGACGTGAGAGCTGGATTTACAGAGGGCAGTCCGTGGACCTACCTTTTCTCTGCCTCACATGATATACCGGGTATGATAGACCTCATGGGTGGGCGCGAGCATTTTATAGAACGTCTGGACGATATGTTTCGCGGCTGGCACTATGTGCATGAAAACGAGCCAGGGCACAACTATACTTACCTTTACGATTATGCAGGCGCAGCCTGGAAAACCCAACAACGCGTAGCCCATTATCGTCGCGCCAAATACCGCGATCAGCCTAACGGCATGAACGGAGATGATGACTGTGGTCAAATGTCTGCATGGTACATATTCAGCGCTCTGGGATTCTATCCGGTAGTGCCGGGCACTGAGGAGTATGCTCTGGGATCACCAGCATTTCCTAAGGCTACGTTGCTTCTTGACCCTGCTGATCCTAGCAAGAAATTTGAAGTGATAGCCCACAATGTGTCCAAAAGAAACAAATACATACAATCAGTTTCCATCAATGGCCGTAAACTGACACAGCCTTTTATACATCATAGCGATATTGTAGCGGGTGGGCAGCTCATATTTGAGATGGGTGCCAGGCCGCGTAGGAAAGGATGGTAACAAATCCTACCTTGCTGCAGCTATTTTATTGTACTTGTTACGATACTCTATCGGGGTGAGGCCTGTTATTTTCTTGAAGATAGTCCGAAACGCCTTGGTATCTGTATAGCCCACCTCGTACATCACCTCACTGATATTTTTTCTACTACTTTCAAAGCTTCGCTTTGCAGCTTCTATCCGTACGCGCTGAATGTACTCCAGCACAGAGTTATTAGTGGCTTGCTTAAATCGCCTTTCCAAACTTCTCCTGCCTATGGCTACTCTATCAGCTAATTCTTCTACACTGATCCGATCCTTGATGTTAGCTTCTATATATTCCTGCGCCTTCAGGATGTCTTTATCGTTATGACTTTTCTGGCCTTGAAACATTGCAAATGCAGACTGATTGTCCCGGTCGATATCAATAGCAAAATATTTAGAGGCGAGGATCGCAGTATCTCGATCCGTATATTTCTCCAGCAGATATAGGAGTAGATTCCAATATGAATTAGCTCCGCCACTGGAGTAGATTCCGCTATCCTCTGTGATCACCGCACCATCTACCACCTCTATGTCTGGATAAAGCGACCGAAATTCATTGACAAATACCCAATGCGTAGAGCATTTGCGGCCGTTCAGCAGGCCTGTAGATGCCAGGAGAAAGGCACCAGCGCAAAGAGATGCAACTTCTGCACCTGCCAGATGTTGCACCGCGACCCATTCCATTAGTTTACTATTGTGGTCTATTGCTCTTTTCTTGTCGCCGAAAACTGCAGGTATAAGGATCAGATCAGGTTTATCTGCCTCCGTAAAGAGGCAGTCAGTAAACACAGAATAACAGCCCTCATTCAATGATATCTCCTTTTTAGCGCCCACCAGCTGGACATTAAACTGACGTGATCTGCCACTAGCTGTGAGAAATTCATTGGCCATAGCAAACAAATATTGAGGATCAGCAATGGCCTGCATCACCGAGGCCTCAGGTACCAAAATAGCAATACTCTTCATGGTTTAAAGATATGAAATAGAGCTGTCGCAAACAGCCCCTTCGATTGTCGTTTGCACACATTACTTGATTAACGAATCGGCAGCATCTTTGCATTGCTATTACCAATTACTTAATCACTAAAACCCAAAACGATGAGCACACAAACCATCACGATTGAAACCATGATCCACGCTCCAGTCCAAAAAGTATGGGAATACTGGACAGACCCCAAACATATAGTAAAGTGGAATAACGCATCTGAAGAATGGCATACACCTCACGCTAACAATGATCTGCGCACAGGTGGAGCTTTTACATATCGTATGGAGGCACGGGATGGCAGTATGGGATTTGACTTTGGTGGCATTTATGATGATGTGAAGCCTCTTGAGAAAATAGCCTATACCATAGGAGATGGCAGAAAAGTAGAGGTCATTTTTAGTCAGCAGGACGATCAGGTCAGAGTAGTAGAAACTTTTGAGACTGAAAACACTCATCCTATCGAAATGCAACGGATGGGATGGCAGAGTATCCTGGATAATTTCAAAAAATACGCAGAAACAATATAATTATGGCACAGATCAATCCATACCTGACATTTGCCGGCAATTGCCGTGAAGCAATGACTTTTTATCAATCCTGCTTTGGCGGAGAAATATTCTTTCAGACCGTAGGAGAGTCTCCGATGGCAGACCAGCTGCCCCAGGAAATGCGGAGCATGATCATGCACTCCTCACTCACCAGTGACAAAGTAATCATCATGGGCTCAGACATGACCCCAAAGGGTGGGGTCTATACAGGAAACAATCTATCCCTGCTGATAGACTGCTCAAGCGAAGAGGAGATAAGAACATTATTTGCAAAGCTCTCTCAAGGAGGCGAGACAAAGCATCCGGTAGAAAAAACATTTTGGGGCGCATTGTTTGGAGATCTCAATGACCGATACGGTATCCAATGGATGCTAAATCTTAATCAGCTTTAAAAGCAAAGGGCGCTTCAAAAAAAGCGCCTTTTGCTTTCATACCATTCGATATCATCTTCTTTCTAGTGCATCCAAACGTCTCTTTAGTTCTTCATTCTCCTTTTTCAGTTCTTCTATCATCTTTTGTTGCTCTTGTATAGCACCTGTGAGCACCGGAGTGATTGCATTATAGTTCAATGCTTTAAAATCCACTTCCGGATTTTTTTCATGAGTACGAGGATCTTCCATCGCAGGCTGTATAGTCCGTTTCACTGCGGTTGGCATTACCTTCTCCACATCACCTGCCAGGAATCCATATTGTCGTCCCTCAGGCAGGTTCATGTATGAGTACTCTTTGATTTTAAAGTCATACACTTTAGGATGCAACGCTTTGAGCATAGTGATTGGATCTTGAATATCCTCAATATTCTCTTTTAGCTTCTCATCTGAAGACGTGAAGCTAACTGTAGAATATCCTGCCCCATTGAAATAACCAGCATAGTTTGTAGTACCGCCAGCTGCATATCCATATATACCATAGGTTGTAGTTCCGCCATAGGCATAACCATAATAGCCGTAATTGTATTGACCATACATCGCATCCCCCTCCGCAGCTATACGATAGCCCGAGCCTGTACCATTCAGTACCCTGGCGTACAGACCAGTACCGCCGGTTGTCGAATTATTGGTAATACGACTAATATAGCTTGTACTAGTATCCATCACATCAAGGCGGCAAACGGGTGCATTATTGCCTACACCTACATCACCAGTGGTAGTGATGATCATAGCAGATGGAGCCCAATATGATGCACCTAATAGAATATTCCCTTGATTAAAGTTTTTGATCGCCATATCACCTGTAGCAGAGTTTGTAAAGAAGGTACCTGCAGTAGCCGCACCTATCTGCGCGTATTCTGAGGCTTGTCCCACAGAGAGGTAGCTGAGCTGACCCGCTGTACCGCTCAAGAGCCGCAGACCTAGTACGTTTCCAGGTGCTTTGATATCTAGAGTATATTGAGGCGTGGTAGTGCCTATACCCACATTGATTGCTGGTGAGATGGATCCGAGCACCAGGCTATTAGAGGACGCTACCGTGGCATAGGCACCTACGGCAGTAGCATAGGTCAAACCACCCGAAGCGACATTGGCATATCTCCCCAGGAATGTATTGTAATTACCTGTGATATTGCTACTACCAGACCATTCTCCCATAGCTGTGTTTCCACCGCCCGTCGTATTAGAATACATAGCACTATTACCAAAAACCATATTAGCGGCTCCGGTGGTATTACTATATAGGGCCTGGTCACCAAATGCGCCATTATAGCTTGCGGTATTATTGTAGAGCGCATTATATCCAAAAGCGTTGGAGTTTGTACCGACCGAATTGGAAAACAGCGCATTTACACCAAAGGCATTGTTAGCCGACCCAGAAGTATTGGAATAAGAGCTATAGGCCCCATATGCGGCATTAGAATTTCCCGTAATATTATTATAAAGAGAGTAATATCCTGATCCTGTGTTTTGGGAACCGGTAGTATTAAAACTCATAGAATTGGTACCGATTGAGGTATTACGATATCCTGTTGTGTTTTTATAAAGGCTAAGAAAGCCTAATCCCGTATTACTATATCCCAAAGTGTTATATGCCAGCGCTCGTGCACCAAGTGCGGTATTCCAGGTACCGGTATTATTCGCCAGCGCCGAATCACCAATAGCAGTCAGATCTGAAATGGTAACAGCCGTCATCAGTGACCTGGTACCTATTGCCACGTTATGTTGACCTGCTACATTATTAAATCCCGAACTATCACCCACAAAGACATTGGAACTGCCACTGACCGCATGATAATCTGCATCCTTTCCTACATAGACGTTGCTGGTGCCTGATGTGGTCAATCCACCAGCACCATCACCTATGGCTGTATTATAACTAAAGGTACCTTGAGTGAAATAACCACCTAATGAATAGTTTCCTATCGCTACGTTAGCCCGGCCGGTTTGATTGCCACTCAGGGAATTGTAACCGATTGCTACGTTTGATGGGCCGGAAGAAATATTGTATAGAGCATAAGGGCCTATACCTATATTAGGCGTACCCGTGATACTACCTGAGTTGCCATATCCGGCTGCATCACCGATAAAAATATTGAGGTCAGCCTTATTATTCTGACCAGCATTGAACCCAGCTATCACAACATAATTAGATGAATCATAAAATGCCGAATAAGCGCCAATCACTGTATTACCATTACCTACCAGATAAGGAGCCGCGAAACGGCCAACAGCAACATTATAATCGCCTGTACTTCCATATTCCTTTGCACCTACACCTATTGCCGTATTTTGCATACCCGCCAGATTGGCACGCAGCGCACGCCAGCCCAAAGCAACATTGTAAATAGCTGTGGTCCCAAACTGCATCGACTCCGTACCAATAGCACTATTAAACGAGCCCGTAGTAGCATTCTGCATAGAATTAAGTCCAACAGCTACGTTACCATCAGGTGTGGTGGCGTTTGACAGAGCATTGGAGCCGATAGCTATATTATTATTACCTGTTGTGATATTATACATTGCATTTGTACCTAGCGCATCGTTTCCTGCACCTGTGGTATTGAGTTGTAGCGCGCTGGCTCCAATGGCATTATTCCAGTATCCCGTAGTATTAGTCGTCAGAGCAGTATTACCTACAGCCACATTTGCCCCAGCACCTGTGGTAGCGGCTTTGAGCGCTTGGTAGCCTACTGCCGTGTTCCAACTGGAAGTGGTAGCGGCGTTGAGTGACTGCGTACCAATGCCGACGTTATTGGAGGCAGTAGTATTAGCATACAAAGCCTTACTACCTATCGCCAGATTTCCCGTGCCTGTAGAATTAGTGCGCAGCGCACTATCACCTATGGCGATCTGATTAGAAACGTTACTAGTACCATAAGCAGCTTCCACTCCAATGGCAATATTACTATTGCCCTTGTATCCATAACCTGCCCTGAAGCCTACACCGACATTGTATCCACCCGTGCTATTGGTCCGCAGTGCCCAGAAGCCAATACCAGTATTGGAATTACCGGAGATAAGCTGATCCATCGCTCCCGCACCGAGCGCTGTATTGAGACCACCTGTAGTGTTCTGCGTCATAGCATAGTCTCCCATTGCCACGTTCTGATAGCCAGTAGTGTTCGCATACATACTGTTATTGCCCACGGCTGTATTTGCACTACCTGACGTACTGGCGTTTATTGAATTATAGCCTATGGCAGTATTAGAGGTGCCTGTACTTGTTGCATTGGACGCATTGACCCCCCATGAGGTATTGGCACTAGCACTATTGAGCAAGCCAGCTCGCACATTGTTGCGTTTGAATATCACATCATTGTCATCTGTAGTGCCCATAAAGTTCGTGGCGGGACTGGTACCAGCATTTCCTGTGATTTTCCAGAATAAACCATCACTGGATGACGGTGTCCATGCCGTACCGTTGTAAAGTAATATTTGTCCCGTGATCGGTGCAGTATTACTGATCGGCGTCGTCTGCAGTCCTACTACTGTAGGATTAGGATACGTACCTGTCAGGTCACCGCCTGCTGTACCTAGTGGTCCGGTAGGACCAGTAGGGCCAGTCAAGCCCGCAATACCGGTAGCACCGTTTGTACCAGCAGCACCCGTAGGACCTGTAATACCAGTGGCACCTGCTGTACCATTAGCGCCAGCGGCACCCGTAGGACCTGTAATACCTGTCGCACCGTTAGAACCTGCTGCACCAGTAGCTCCATTACTTCCTGCAGCGCCAGTTGGACCTGCTACACCTGCGGGTCCCGTCACGCCGTCTATGCCAGATGGACCAGTAGGACCTGTCACACCTGCGGAGCCATTCGTACCAGCTGCACCTGTCGGACCGGTAATACCAGTGGCACCTGCTACACCATTAGCACCAGGAGCTCCAGTAGGCCCTGTAATACCAGTCGCGCCATTAGAACCAGCTGCACCAGTCATGCCATTACTTCCTGCCGCACCAGTCGGGCCCGCAATACCAGCGGGGCCTGTCACTCCATCTATACCAGATGGGCCGGTGGGGCCGGTAGCACCTCCACCAGCACCGGTCGCACCAGTAGGACCTGTTACACCGTTTGCACCAGTAGCTCCATTGCTTCCGGCTGCACCTGTTGGACCTGCTACACCTGCAGGTCCCGCCACTCCGTCTATGCCAGATGGACCAGTAGGACCAGTCACACCTGCGGAGCCATTGGTACCAGCGGCGCCCGTAGGACCGGTGATACCAGTGGCACCTGCTACACCATTAGCCCCAGGAGCTCCAGTAGGCCCTGTAATACCAGTCGCGCCATTAGAACCTGGTGCACCAGTCGCTCCATTACTTCCTGCTGCACCAGTCGGGCCCGCAATACCAGCGGGGCCTGTCACTCCATCTATACCAGATGGGCCGGTGGGGCCGGTAGCACCTCCACCAGCACCGGTCGCACCAGTAGGACCTGTTACACCGTTTGCACCAGTAGCTCCATTGCTTCCGGCTGCACCAGTTGGACCTGCTACACCTGCAGGTCCTGTCACGCCATCACTTCCCGATGGTCCAGTAGGACCAGTCACACCCGCGGAGCCATTCGTACCAGCTGCACCGGTCGGACCAGTGATGCCGGTGGCACCTGCTGTACCATTAGTACCAGCCGCACCCGTAGGACCTGTGATACCAGTCGCGCCATTAGAGCCAGCAGCACCAGTTGCACCAGTCGCTCCATTACTTCCTGCTGCACCAGTCGGGCCCGCAATACCAGCGGGGCCTGTCGCTCCATCTATGCCAGATGGGCCAGTGGGACCAGTAGCTCCTCCACCAGCACCGGTCGCACCAGTGGGGCCTGTGATGCCTGTCGCACCGTTAGAACCAGCCGCACCAGTCGGGCCCGCAACACCTGCAGGTCCCGTCACTCCGTCTATGCCAGATAGACCAGTAGGACCTGTCACACCTGCGGAGCCATTCGTACCAGCTGCACCTGTCGGACCTGTGATACCGGTCGCACCGATAGAGCCTGCAGTTCCAGTTGCACCTGTAGCTCCATTATTTCCAGCCGCACCAGTCGGCCCTGCTACACCTGCGGGTCCTGTCACTCCATCTATACCAGAGGGGCCCGTAGGGCCAGTAGCTCCTCCACCAGCGCCCGTCGCACCGGTAGGCCCTGTAGTACCTGTTGCTCCAGCAGGACCTGTTGTGCCCGCTGCGCCAGTAGATCCTGCTACACCAGCAGGACCAGTAGCACCATCGATTCCCGATGGGCCAGTTGGTCCAGTAGCACCTCCGCCAACACCGGTGGGACCGGTCAGACCTGTCGCGCCCATTGCTCCATTGCTTCCTGTGGCACCAGTCGGACCTGTGACCCCATCAGTACCAGAAGGGCCAGTCAGACCTGTCGAGCCATTAATACCTGCTACACCTGTTGGGCCGGTTACACCGTCAGTTCCGGTAGCTCCGGTAGCACCAGTTGAACCAGGGGCTCCATTGCTGCCTGCTGCGCCTGTCGGACCTGTTACACCATTTGCTCCTGCAGCGCCAGTTGGGCCTGCAGCTCCATCCACTCCAGACGGACCGGTAGGGCCCGTAGCACCTCCACCCACTCCGGTTGCACCGGTAGGACCTGTTGCGCCGTTGGCACCTGTTGCGCCAGTGAGTCCTGTAGCTCCACTGCTTCCGGCCGTACCAGCCGGACCTGTAGCTCCGTCCAGACCAGAGGGACCTGTGGGACCTGTAGCACCTCCACCGGTTCCAGTAGCGCCAGTAGGACCGGTCGGGCCAGTCGCACCACCACCTGCACCGGTAGGACCGGTGGCACCAGTCGTTCCTGTAGAGGATATCGTGCTTGTAGTACCGTCAGAGTAGGTGATCGTGATAGTACCGTTACCATTATTCACGATAGATGAAACACCAACGCCGGTCGCACCAGTGGCACCGGCTGCACCTGCACCTGTAGGACCTGTGGCACCAGTAGTACCCCCAGAAGATATCGTGCTCGTAGTACCATCAGAATAGGTGATCGTGATAGTACCGTTACCATTATTGACGATAGAAGAAACGCCTACACCAGTGGCACCTGTTAACCCGGTTGGGCCAGCTACTCCGCTACTACCAGCAGGACCCACAGCTCCTGTCGGACCGGTAGCACCATCCAGACCAGAGGGGCCGGTAGCGCCTGTAGCGCCACCGCCACTTCCTGTGGCACCAGTAGGACCCGTAGGGCCAGTCGCGCCTCCTCCTGTACCTGTAGGGCCAGTGGGGCCAGTACCACCTCCGGTGATGGTCGCCGTGGTACCATCCGAATAGTTTATGGTCAAAGTACCATTACCATTATTGACGATAGATGAAATACCGACTCCGGTCGGACCAGTTGTACCACTTACACCATTGGCTCCAGTAGCCCCGGTAGGACCTGTAATACCAGTACCACCTGTAGGGCCTGTTGCCCCTGTTGCACCTCCACCAGCCCCGGTGGGACCTGTTGCGCCAGTCGTACCGGTAGAAGATATTGTACTAGTAGTACCATCAGAATACGTGATCGTGATCGTACCATTACCGTTATTCACGATAGATGAGACACCGACGCCAGTCACTCCCGTAGCACCGGTAGCGCCGGTTGTACCAGCCCCGGTAGCACCAGTAGCGCCCGTCGTGCCCGCCGAAGATATCGTACTCGTAGTGCCATCGGAGTAGGTAATAGTGATCGTACCATTTCCATTGTTTACGATAGAGGATACGCCTATACCTGTAGCGCCGGTCACACCTGCACCGGTAGGACCAGTAGCACCGGTCGTACCTCCTGAGGAGATCGCACTCGTGGTACCATCAGAGTAGGTAATAGTGATCGTACCATTTCCATTGTTTACGATAGAGGATACGCCTATACCTGTAGCGCCGGTCACACCTGCACCGGTCGGACCAGTAGCACCGGTCGTACCTCCTGAGGAGATCGTACTCGTGGTACCATCAGAATAGGTGATGGTAAGTGTACCATTACCATTATTCACAATAGATGAAACACTGACACCGGTGGCACCCGTAGCACCAGCCACCCCATTATTACCTGCGGGACCGGTCGCCCCGGTAGTGCCAGCAGAAGATATAGTAGAAGTCGTACCGTTAGAATATGTTATTGTAACCGTCCCGTTACCATTATTTACGATAGATGATACACTGACTCCTGTCGCGCCAGCAGGGCCCGTAGGTCCTGTCACGCCAGCTCCACTAGGACCAGTGGCCCCTGTCGCACCTGAGGTACCGGGTACTCCTGCTGGTCCTGTGGCTCCTGTCCTGCCAGTTGCGCCAGTAGGCCCTGTCGTACCACCACCTGCATTACCGGCAAAGAGAGCATATGGAACACTCATCATTTGCTGGGTGCCCATATTGATATAGTTGGTCCCTCCGCTGACATCCAGTTCCACCTGCAGGAATTTAGGGCCGCTCCCCCAAGCTACGCTAGCCAAGTTACCACCACCTGTGCCTATCACGGCATTAAAAAGCCCAAACTGATTAGTAGTCATAGCATGTGTCTCCTGAAAGACCACAGTGCCGCTGGCAGTCTGATCATGTATTGTAAACCGGATGGCTACATGAGTATTAGACACTATGTTTCCGGAGGCATTACGTACTATTGTCTGGTAGTTGATACCTTGTGGGGGAGCCTGAGCGGTCAGGATCAGCGTATACACAGACAGAAGGATTAGTAGAAAATTTTTCATATCAGGGATTTAAGGGAATACGGGAAAAAGTACCAGCACGGAGCACAGTAGCACAAATAACACAGGCAGCCGGGCATGACAATGCCAGCGACTGCTAATAGCTCATCAGGACGAAAGGCCGATCGGCCAAGACCATAAAAAAGAAAGTGGAAGTAATGATGGACTCGATCTGTCTGTCTGTGCAGGATGACATATACAGCGGAGAGATCGGTACACCTATGGGGGATAAGTATACTAGCTTCATATTGGGGGTTTAAGGTCCTGCAAATCTATCCCCTTTCAGTCATGCAGAAGAATTTTCAATTGACTATTTTCAACAAAAAATGCACTAAAAGCCCTGATTATCACCTTAAATGGGTATAAAAGGGCAAAAATCACCTCAATATTGGACTTCTTACTTTGTTGCAGGCTCTTCTACGAGCTTGAAAGTACGCTCGACGCCGTTATAAGCACAAGGTACCAG
Source organism: uncultured Chitinophagaceae bacterium (assembly GCA_964571705.1). Taxonomy (GTDB): domain Bacteria; phylum Bacteroidota; class Bacteroidia; order Chitinophagales; family LD1; genus UBA1941. The sequence goes on along the minus strand of CAZNDJ010000003.1, from coordinate 26,945 downwards.
TTTATTATTTTTATCTAGTAGCTCTAGTTTGACCTTATTGTCCCCTAGTGATAATCCTTCCATAAAATAAGGCTCCCACTTAGTCAGCACAAATTCATTGCCATTGACAGTAGCCTTTACCTTATAGCCTTTTTCTGATAGCTCACAGTTGATCAGATAGAAGTCAAGCAGTACCTTTTGAGTCTCTTTCTTGCCTACATACTCTCCCTTAGGCCTGCTGTAGAAAATCTGAGGCGCCTTGGCATCAAACTGATCGATCCCCTTCTTGCCCGCGTCAAACTCCTTCACGATGAAAGCATTTTTAGCTTTAAGACTTTCATGGTATGAGCGTGACAGGAAAGCTAACAAAACATGATGTCCCGGCTTGAGGCTGGCGCTGATGTCCGGCGCGTATGAGGCCGTGTATGGCTGATTGTCCAGGATAAAGTGGATATGTTGGCCCTTTGCAGAGTTGGCACATAGCTTCTGGTCTGCATCTGGCGTCTGAGCGCCCAGCGTGTAGCCTTCTACTTTAAACTTGAATTCCGTTTTGCCCGTGTCCAGCAGCTCTTTGCCTGTAAATAAAGTATTGTCCAGAGTGAGCTTTGCATCCAGGAAGGTCTTAGGATTTTCCACACCCGTCACCTTTATACCGCCTTTTTCAGCAGTGAAGTTTGATGTTTGTGCCGCAAGGCCGAGGGTCAATATGCTCGTAGAAAGTAACGCTGCGATCTGCTTCATTTGATTATCCTTTTTGTACGTACGAAAGTAAGCATCCTCGTCAATAATCAAGCCAGTAATATCATAGGCGGATATGCGTTATCGCATGTATATTGCCTATTCATGGATTTTTAACGACTTTGCAGCACAATTGTCCCGGCATTTGATAGACAAACTGAAAGCCCTTTTACGCCCTTCTACCCTATCCAGCCTGCAGCTATTTCAGCTGACCAGGTACTCCGGCTTTGTCCTTATCGGCATCACCTTTGCCAAGCTGGGAATCCCCAAAGAAAAGATAGGACAGTTTGAGTCATTCCTATGGCTGATGGGACTGTTCAGCTTCTTCTGGATAGCCGGGCTCATGAACTCTATGCTCGCCATCTATCCTGGTCATACCCCGGAGGGCAAAAGAAAACTGCTCTTTGCCACCTTTAGCCTGATAGTGATGCTCAGTGTCGTGGCCGGGGCTGTGCAGCTGGCTACAGGCGGCACCATCTTTGGCCTCGCTTATCTCTTGTTTAATAATGCCGCATATGTCATAGAGTACATCCTATTTCTGTCAGATCGCAGGCGGCAGCTCATTGTCTATGGCATCAGCATGGCGCTGATCCAGTTTGCACTGTGTGTCGTCCCTGTCTATATATATGGTGATATACAGCTATCTATATATGGACTGATAGCAGTGTCGATCATAAAGTTCCTCTACGTGGTCTTTCTCCTGCGCCGGCATACCATTACGCGCTATGAGAGAGCGCGGGTACAGGAGCTGTTTGTAGCCTCCCTCCCGCTCATGCTCAGTTTTTTTGTAAACGGCTCTGCAGAATATATAGATGGCAGTGTGGTGAAGCATTATTTCTCCATGGCAGACTTTAGTGTCTTCCGGTATGGCTCTCGTGAGTTTCCCCTTTTCACCATACTGGGAGCTACGCTCAGCATGAGTATGATACCCCGCGTATCAGCAGACCTGCACTCTGGCCTGGATGCTATCAGGAGGGAATCCCTACGCTACATGCATATCTTTTTCCCGATAGCCATAGTTTCTATGTTATGCGGGCGCTGGCTATTCTCCCTGTTTTTCTCCCCGCAGTTTGCCATGAGCGGCCATATCTTTGCCGCTATGATGCTACTCACGATCCCGAGGCTGGTGTTTCCCCAGACCGTCCTGACTGCACTGCGTGAAAACCGTATCATACTATATTGCGCTATAGCAGAGATGCTGGTCAATATAGTAGCTAGTATCCTCCTCGCGCAGCGCTTCGGCCTCGTAGGGGTGGCCTATGGTACTGTTGTAGCATTTATAGTAGAAAGGATACTCATGGGTACCATACTGTATATTAGACATGGTATTACTTTGACCCGGTATCTCCAGATCACCCCCTTTATTATTTACAGCATAATCACCTGTATATCATACACATTGTCTCTCAGATTCTGATTGCGCGCCTCCTTTTCTGCCCATTTCTGCAGATTTTTTTCATTTTTTTTCGATCAGGTGTAACCATTTCTGGTGAGTACCGTAAAAGAAAGCATAAAACGCTTGCAAAATGAAACAGATCAACACTAACACCCTGAAAAACCTGATCACCCTTGCAGCAGTTTTCTTTCTCATAAACGTCACAGCTTCCGCTAAAACATATGTAGCGATCAACTCCGGCAGATGGACTGATGCAGCTACCTGGGAAAACGGTGCTCCAGGCAACGAGATTAAAGCCGATGATGAAGTGATCGTAAAGAATCACATCACCATGAACACAGATGTGACCATCAAAGGTAAGCTCACTATCGAAAAAGGTAAGACTATGATGAGCAATAAGAACCTCTTCGTAGCAGCTACAGGCCACGTGGTAAACAACGGCAACCTGACAGTAAAGAGAATAGTAAACGAAGGCTCTATAGCAAACAACTCTATGCTCGAGTCTATGAATGAACTGGAAAATAAAGGCACTCTGGCTAACAACTCTAACATGGTAGCCGGCACAAACATCCTCAACTTTGGTGGCAATGTAACTGGCAACAAAGGTACCTACTTCGCAAACGGCTCTGTGATCTCTACTGGCGACGCTAAGTTTGGCTCTGACGTAAAGATCTACGCTAACCCATCTGAGAATGGCGCAGCAGCAGCTGACCTCGGTGATGACGAAAAGTAAATAAGAAACGGACTACTTGCCTCGGGCAAACTGGTAAGCGGGCTAAAGCAGCTATCAGACTAGGAATAAGGGTTCGGGTTTTAATAATGAAAGATCGGTCGAAAGGCCGATCTTTTCATGTTTTATAGTATTTCTAAACTTGGGGTCTCACGACTCTACTGATACAAATAAGCAAGGCTCCCATCTCTGGCAGCCCTTCTTATATAATTCCTATGAACCCTTACAGACCAAACTTTTGCCTGACTAGCTTATCGAAAAGCTTGGCAGACTGCATATCTCCCTTCCATTGATACTTTGGCAGCAGGTCAGTTTTGATGTATTCGAAAGCCGCCTCGATAGTAGGACTCTCATTGATCCTCCGGATCGCCGTCTGAAATGCCAGGCTATCGCCGCCAAAGAGTTCATTGGTCAGTACATGCTTCCTGTTCAGGTCTAGCAGGCTATTCAGATCTGTACCGGCTATGCGGTCATTTAGTGCGCGCTTCTTGTCACCACCCGCCATAGCATTCAGAGAGCGCTCCTCCCCTGTGAATACCTCATTGAGAGAGCTAGGCTTCGGCCCGCGCACAGGTGAGCCCTCGTGGTAGTGGATACGGCGCGTCTCCAGCTGGATTGGTTCTTCGGCCTTCTTTACAGGAGTTTCCACTTCTACCTTCGGGGCTTGCTGAAGCTCTTCTATGACTCGTTCTTCCTTTATAAACTCGATGACCGGCCTCGCAGGAATCTCTGCCACAGGCTCCGGTTTTTCTACTACCATTTGTTTTTCCTCTGCCGGTACTACAGGTATGGATACAGTGATCGCTTCGCGCACTGTGGTTTTAGTGCTTGCCACTTCACCTTTGGCCAGGATGTATAGCTCACGCAGGTCAGACAGCAGGATATCCCGCTCTAGCTCACTGAGTGTACCTTCAGATAGCTGTTTTGAGTATTCGCGGATGCGGTCGGCTAGTGTCCTGATATCCATTTCTTTGGTATTATTTGTACAAAGCTACGTCTGTTGCTCTATACACTAAAATGAATATCTTCACCTTTTAGTATCTACTGTGCAAATTATTAGAAAATGTTCATAGAGCCGGGCAAAAACGGTAACGGGAAAGGATGGATAGAGGTCGTGTGCGGCTCTATGTTTAGCGGCAAGACGGAGGAGCTGATCCGCCGGATGAAGCGCGCCCAGATAGCCAATCAGTCTGTTGAGATATTCAAGCCTGCCATAGATGTACGCTATGACGATATCATGGTAGTGAGCCACGATGCCAATAAGATCCGCTCTACGCCTGTCACTCACTCTGACAATATCCTGCTGATGTCTACCAATATAGATGTGGTAGGTATAGATGAAGCCCAGTTTATGGATGCAGAGCTGCCAGCTGTATGTGAGAAACTAGCGCAGGGAGGTACCCGCGTGATCATAGCCGGCCTGGATATGGATTTTGAGGGCAAACCTTTCGGCCCCATGCCGGCCCTGCTCAGCATAGCAGACTATATCACCAAGGTGCATGCGATCTGTGTCAAGTGCGGAGAGATAGCCCACTTCTCCTATCGTACAGTGGCAGATACATCCAAGGTACTCCTCGGCGAAAAGGATAGCTACGAGCCACGCTGCCGTAGCTGCTACTACAAGGGCCCAAAAGCCTGATCCTATATTATTTTTTGTATTTGTGCAGGCTCTTCTGCATGATCATGTCTGAGAAAGACCGGAAGTCCTTGATCGTATTTTCCAAGTGGATCTTCTTCTCGCCACCCAGTTTGAGCTCTTGTATCGGGTCCACACCGGCACCGATAAAGTTGAACGTAGGCTCTATACCATCTGTGGCCACAGGAGCATACATCCACTTGTCTCCACGCAGCACATAGCGGTCATTGCCATCTATGAAGCAAAACTGATTGTATTTGTACTGATCCATGGTCTGCCCGTCATTATTGTACCAATAGCTCTGCAGCATCGGCATGGTGACAGGTGTTTCCTCAAAGAGGTTGCCATTCTGCTTCTCACAGCCTGCAGCCTCTAGTATAGACTGGTAGATAAATCGCGAGCTCACATTATGCCGGAGTGTCTGGCCTCCGGGATGGTCGTGTCCCATCCAGAAAAGCGGTACGCGGTTGCCAGCATCCGTCACATTATTGAAATGATACTGCCAGCCCTGATCGCCAAAGTTCTCTCCGTGATCGGAGCAGAAGACGATCAGATTATCCTGGTCGCGGTGTATCTCCTCGATGAATTCATCTACATGCTTGCGCACCAGCAGCCATGCCTGCCTCTGACGCTCTTTGAAGAGTGCCAGCATATCATCGGCTATCGTCTGCTTGCCCGTTTTCATAAAGGTCTGCGAGAGCAGGTGATAGAGCGTGTACCACTCACGTCCCTTGCCATAGATAGATTTGCTCAGCAGCTCAAACGTATCATTCACATGATAGGGATAGTGCGTCTCCATCATGTTTAAGAAAAAGAAATTGCTCTGGCCCTTCTCGTTATTGGCCTTCATCAGCTCTTTGGTTTTGGCAAAGAGGTCTGTGCAGGTCTTCTGCGCCCATACCAAGCCCTGTGAGAGGTCCTCAGACAGCTCGCTGAATATCTCATCATTCGGCTTCATGACCATACGGCGGATACGCGGCCTGTTGAGCATCAGTACCAGGCGCAGCAGCATAGGATGGCGGCTATCTACATAGTTCCATATCTTATACAGTTCGTCAAAGTCCTTCGAGAGATTAAAAACCTCCGTCGTCACACTGTTAGCAGTGACCATGATAGGCTTGTAGCCTTGTCCCTTGAGCCTGCCCGCCAATGAAGGGATCTCATCGCGAAACCTGCGGGAGTGCGTATTAGTACCATGCTCATGCGGCATCATACCCGAGAAAAGACTAGAGGTAGCAGGCAAAGTCCAGCAAGCAGCAGAGCGGGCATTTGAAAACTGTATGCCGTTCTCCTGCATGTATTTCACTCCGGCCTCGCCATCACGATAGACATTATCGTAGCGAAGGCTGTCAGAGACCAGCAGGATGATATTTTTAGGACGGGACGCCATCGTTTAGCCCGCGAATCTATGATAATCACATTAATTTAACACCCCTTTACCTGATTTCTTAACGAGTTACGCATTATAATCGGTCATCGGCACCTATTCTGCGTGCAAATCTGCCAGGGAGCATCAGCTATTCGTCCATTTCGGCTACTTTGGCCCTATGAAGCAGAAAGTAGCAATCCTGACCGGTGCTGGTATCAGTGCAGAGAGTGGTATCCAGACCTTCCGGGGGCAGGATGGCCTGTGGGAGGGGCATCGCATAGAAGACGTAGCCTCACCTGAGGGCTGGCGCCGAAACCGCGACCTGGTACTGGATTTCTACAACAAGCGCCGCAGACAGCTCCATGAGGTAGCCCCCAATGAAGGCCACAAAGCGCTGGTAGACCTGGAGCAGCGCTATGATGTGACCATCATCACCCAGAATGTGGATGACCTGCATGAGCGCGCGGGCTCCTCGCATATCATCCATCTGCACGGGGAGTTATTCAAGGTGCGCAGCTCACTGGACGAGTCGCTAATATATGATTGGAAAGGTGACCTGAATATCGGAGACAAATGCGAGCGGGGTTCGCAGCTGCGACCTCACATTGTTTGGTTTGGAGAGATGGTGCCTATGATAGCCGTAGCGCAGGAGATAGCCGCGCAGGCAGACATCTTCATCGTGATCGGGACATCTCTGGTGGTTTATCCTGCTGCCGGCCTGCTGCACTACGCCCCGCGTGATAGCCGCAAGTTCCTGATCGATCCTTTCGCAGATTCTCTCGGCACCTCCGGCATACCGCATCTGCGCACTATCACGGCGCCGGCTACCCTGGGCGGACCTGACGTGGGTCCACAGTTGTTAGACTAGGCGGACGGCCTTTGATACCCGTCGTTGGCTTATATCCCTTTGGCACTTTACAGCTTATCTTATATTTTCGGTCTATGCAAAAGATCGATACAGCGCTGACCCGGATGCTCAATCTGGACTATCCTATTATCATGGCACCTATGTTTCTGGTGTCTAATGCCAGAATGGTCGTAGAGGCCTGCCGCTCCGGTATAGCCGGCTCAGTACCGGCGCTCAACTACCGTACGGATGCAGACTTTCGCAAGGCGCTGGATGAGATCAAAGCTGGTGTAGGTGACCGCGCCTACGGCATCAATCTCATCGTCAATAAATCTAATATCCGCTTTGAAGAGCAGCTTAAAACCTGCATGGACTACAAGGTACCTTTCATCATCACCTCGCTCGGTAGCCCGCAGCGCACCATAGAGGCCTGCAAGCCACATGGCATAAAGGTATTCTGTGATGTAGTGGATGTAGCCTACGCCAAAAAGGTAGAAGAACTGGGCGCAGACGCAGTGATAGCGGTAAATAATGAAGCAGGTGGCCACGCAGGCGATATGAGCCCTGAGCAGCTGCTCCCTCTGCTGGTCAAAGCCTGCACGATACCGGTGATCTCTGCTGGCGGCGTGGGCAATCGCAAGGGTCTGGATCGCATGCTCGCTCTTGGCGCGGCTGGTGTATCTGTAGGTAGCCCGTTCATAGCCTCTCTGGAGGCTCCTGTATCCAATGAATACAAGAATGCTATAGTAGAATACGGAGAAAAGGATATCGTACGCACTACAAAACTCTCAGGCACACCGTGCACCGTGATCAATACACCATACGTACAGCAACTCGGTCTGGATCAAAACTGGCTGGAGAAGATGCTCTCCCGCAATAAGAGCCTGAAGAAGTATGTCAAGATGCTTACATTCTACAAGGGTATGAAAGCGCTGGAAAAAGCAGCTTTCAGCGCTACCTACCAGTCATACTGGTGTGCCGGCAAATCCATAGAGCATGTGAGCGCGATCAAACCTGTAGCCGAGATCACAAAAGATCTCGTAGAGGCGTAAGACATTTAGTATTTACAGATCTGCTATTCATTTTGGGATGGCATGCATTGTGCACTCCGTAGATCTGTCATGCAATATTCCGTAGATTATATTAGTGGCCGACTGTCGGTACCATACCGCGCACGCCCATGTCCACTACATTCTCACCGCTGAGGGCATCCCATTTGCCATTGCCGTTCAGGTCTTGCCATTCAAAGCTTTTATTGGTAGAGAGACCTACCGTCACCACTATATCTTCGGTTTCATTGCCTGTGATCACCAGATTGCCCGGCTGGAATCCTGCCGTCACTACGCATGAGCCTGCCGGGATAGGTGACGTAGCAAAAAGCGGATTGACCACTGTAGTAGCCGGCGCTTGTCCCTGCTGAGTAAAGGTCTGCGAGTAGCTGTACGCAGAGAGGTCTATTTTCTCCTCTGCCCCCCAGTATCCTTGCAGCTTATTGGCATTGACAGAGACAGCTTGTGTTTTAATTGTATAGTTTGACAGGAAGGTATTATACCCTACAAAGCTCGCTACGGTACATGGGAAGTCCTGATGTATTGGCACCTGATAGGACCCGTAGGTAAGCGTAGTGTCGACACGGAAGGTAACGTCATAATTCTGATAGGCCAGTGACACACGCAGGTACTGATAGGTACCGGGCGCTACATCCTTCAGCGATACGGAGTAGATCACATCACCTGTGTTGCCTTTGGCCTCTTTGGTAAAGTCAATAGCTTCCGTACCGCCGGCAGTAGTCGTGGCCGTCTTGTAGAGTACAGCGCCGCCACCCAGTGCAGTGTAGGCATTCTGGGCCAGCTCTATGTAGTGCGCACCCATTACATTAAATCTCGGATTCTGTCCCGCATGGCCGGCAGGCATAGCTGCTACCTGGCCAAAATTATCCAGGCGGGCCTGGGTAGAGTCCATTTTATATTTGAATATAAGCTTGGGGCCTGAAGAGGTGTTGTTCTTCGTACAGGATGTAGCCATGAGGATAGCAGCCAGTGCCAGGCCCAGTATGATACTTTTACGCATGTCGTGTGTGGTTATAAAGCCCAATATTAGACTTTATCAGGGCATAAACAAAAAATCCCCCCGGCTCTGACCGGAGGGACACCAAACCTAGTTTAACCCTTAAAACTAAACTCTGCCTATAAGACGTGCGAGATCGGCATCACAGTTGCAAAACCATGTGGTTTAACGCATTATTAACGATTCTGACAATTACATGACATTTAACCATTTGATATCATTTCGCATGATATTGATAATCAAATAAAAAGCATTCTAACAGGAACCGCGGATGTTGATTTAAACAAAGGTAAATTATCCATATTTCTCCTCGCTAAAGCCTATTATTGCCATTCTAAACAACTAAACAATGGCACTCACTCCCGGACAAAAAGCACCTGACTTCAAACTCTTCAATACAGAGAAAAAAGAGATCGCCCTCGCTGACCTCAAAGGCAAGAATGTGATCCTCCATTTCTTCCCGCTGGCCTTTACCGGCGTATGCACCGCGCAGCTGTGCAATATGCGCGACAACTTCGACTACTACACCGGCCACAATGCAGTGATACTCGGTGTATCTATCGATACCATCTTTACGCTGGAGCAATTTAAAAAGCAGCAGAACTACAATTTTGATCTCCTTTCTGATTTCAATAAAGATGTGATCCAGGCTTACGATATGTATATCCCTGAGTTTGCCTTTGGCATGAAGGGAGTAGCCAAACGCGGCGCTGCGGTGATAGATAAAGAAGGTACCATAGTTTATGCAGAGGAGACTGCCAACCCTGGTGTGCAGGTCAACTTTGATGCGATCAAAGAAGCTGTAGAAAAGCTGGACTAAGCCAGTTATCATGACATTGCATCGGCGTGGGCTATGGCTCACGCCGATTTTTCTATATTTACCGCCATTAATACAACGCTAATCATACTACATATATGGCATCTTATGAGCTGATCATGCCCAAAATGGGCGAAAGTATCACCGAGGCTACGATCCTGAAGTGGACTAAGAAAGAAGGCGATGCGATCAAAACCGACGAGGCTGTCCTCGAGATCGCTACTGATAAAGTAGACTCAGAAGTACCATCGCCCGTAGCAGGTACACTCGTGAAAATGCTCTACAAAGAAGGTGATGTCGTAGCAGTAGGCAAGGCCGTAGCAGTCATAGAGACAGGCGGTGGCGGAGCCTCGGCGTCTGCACCGGTGGTCACAGAGAAGGCTGCAACGACGACGACTGCATCTGTCAGCAAGCCAATACAGACACAACCTGTGCAGACCAATAGCGCCGCCGCAGGTGGTGACCGGTTCTACTCACCACTGGTGCTCAATATAGCCCGCCAGGAAGGCATCTCTATGGCAGAGCTCGAATCCCTGCCGGGCACCGGTGCTGGTGGCCGCGTGACCAAGAAAGACATCCTCTCCTACGTAGAAAATCGCGGCAATGCACCGGCCCAGCCAGCGCAAACCGTGCAGCAGACTCCGGCACAGACCCAGGCCGAAGCACCAAAACAAGAGGCGACGGTAGCCCCAGCCAAATCCTACTCCGGCAATGTAGAGATACAGGAGATGGACCGTATGCGCCGCCTCATAGCTGAGAATATGGTGCGCTCCAAGTCTACATCGGCACACGTCACCTCATTCGTAGAGGCCGATGTGACCAACATCGTAAACTGGCGCAATAAGATGAAGAAGAAGTTTCAGGATATGTATGGTGAGAACCTCACCTTCACTCCTATTTTCATAGAGGCGGTGACCAAAGCCCTGCGTGACTTCCCGCTGATCAATTCATCTATCGATGGCAATAACATCGTAGTCAAGAAAGACCTGAACATAGGTATGGCTGCCGCCCTGCCATCTGGCAATCTGATCGTACCAGTGATCAAGAACGCTGACCTCCTCAACATAGTGGGTATAGCCAAGAAGGTAAACGACCTGGCCAATCGCGCCCGTATCAATAAACTGAAACCGGACGAGATAGAAGGTGGCACTTTCACCCTGTCCAATGTGGGCACCTTTGGCAATGTCATGGGCACACCTATCATCATGCAGCCGCAGGTCGCCATCCTCGCTGTAGGCGCTATCAAGAAGAAGCCTGTAGTGATAGAGACACCAGACGGTGATGTGATAGGTATCCGCCACATGATGTTCCTCTCCCACTCTTACGATCACCGTATCGTAGATGGTGCGCTGGGTGGCTCTTTCGTACGCCGCGTAGCAGACTATCTGGAGAAGTGGGATGTGAGCAGGGATATATAACCTTTGTACATACCGGGAGGATATTGCTCAGGATAGCTAAAGCATCCTAAGAACCCATCTAAAAACCAGCATCAGTATCCGGCTGCTGCATAAATTTCTTTATTACCACTGCTGCCATGCCTATAAAGGAGCTGCTCGCCAGTAGCTGCAGTACATCTGCCCCGGGCCAGTGCATGATATGATTTAGCGCTGCGAGTATCCAGCTACAAAAAAAGATGACCTTGAGATTATCCAGCAGATCTTTTCGCGGTTTGAAGGCATAGCGCGCCGCATATATCACCATTAGTCCAGACAGTGATAAGATCAGCATCATGTTGGCTCCGGGCCAGTGCATTATTTTAAACATCGCCCCCACCAGCACTACCGTCAAACAGAGCAACATCAGTATATTATAAGGTTTGGCGTCTGTGATGGATCCATCACGCAGTATGATGATCAGTGTTATTACTTTGACAAGCCAGATCGCATTAGCCACTACTGGTAGTTTCCATATAGGGAGCGGAGCCAAGGATAATATTACAGCTACTGCACCTAGACCTACGATTGCGGCCTTGACCTTATTGTTGGTATTTTCCATAGCCATCCAAAGCTAAAACAATCCATTCTACATTATATTAGCCTTCTCACATATTTCTTTGTTTTGGACGCTACTGACTCTACCCTCTTACATACTATTGCCCTGACTCTCGTGCCGGACATCGGCAGCGTGCTGGCGCAAAATCTCATAGCCTACTGCGGCAGCGCAGAGGAGGTATTCAAATGCTCAAAGAAAAAGCTCCTATCCATACCTCAGATCGGCGAGGAGAGGGCAAACAGCATTCTCTCTGCAGATGTCATGCGTGATGCCGAGGCAGAGCTGAAGTTCATACAAGACTACAAGATACAGCCGCTCATCTATACGGATGCGGCCTACCCGCAGCGACTGCGCGATTGCAATGACCTACCCATCATCCTGTACTATCGCGGTACTGCAGATCTCAACGCAGCCAAAGTAGTGAGCATAGTCGGTACACGTCACATCACTGAGTATGGCAAGGAGTTTACTAAAAAGTTTATAGAAGAACTCGGGGATCAGAATATACTGGTGGTAAGTGGCCTCGCCTACGGCATAGATGTAGCCGCCCACCACGCAGCACTGGACACTAAGATGAATACCGTAGGCGTGCTGGCCCATGGCCTGAATACGATCTATCCCGCACAGCACAAGAATGTAGCCAGACGCATGACGGAGCAGGGCGGCCTGCTCACAGAGTACACCTCCAGGCATGAGATGTCTCCGGGCAATTTCCCTGCGCGCAACCGCATAGTAGCGGGCATGGCCGATGCCACAGTGGTCATAGAGAGCGCCGCCAAAGGTGGCGCCCTGATCACAGCAGGCATAGCCAATACATACAACAAAGAGGTCTTTGCCATACCTGGTCGCGTAGGTGATAAGTATAGCGCCGGATGTAACTTCCTGATCCGCACCTTCAAGGCTACCATGATAGAAAGTGCTGCACAGTTTCTCGATGCTATGAACTGGCAGAGTAATGCTACCCCTAAAAGACGTAAAGCACAACTCTCCCTGCATCTCTCCCCACAGGAGCAGAAGATATACCAGCTGCTCTCTCAGGAGGAGCTGGAGATAGACCGCCTGGTACTCCTGTCTGAGATGAGCGGTGGCGAGATAGCAGCCATTCTGCTGGAGATGGAGATGAATGGCATGGTACTCTCCCTGCCCGGCAAGAGATATAAACTCGTTAACGCCTGACACCTTATCTTTGCCACTATGGCATCTGCGTTTTCACATGCTGTCGCTTCCCTCGCCATAGGCCGCATCACACCGGTAGCCCGTGACTGGCGCTTTTGGCTCATAGGAGCTGTGGGAGCAGCCATACCTGATCTCGATGCGCTGGGATATTGGGCTGGTGTGCCATATGACTCTATGTGGGGGCATAGGGGTATTACCCATTCCTTCTTCTTCGCCGCTTTGTACAGCATCATAGCTATACTACTGTTTTACCGGTCAGGCGGGATTGATACCCGTACGAGGGCCGTACTCTTCATATCTTTCTTTGCCTCGGTGTCATCTCACGCACTGCTGGATGCATGTACTACAGGCGGCCTTGGCGTCGATCTTTTTGCTCCGTTTCATGATCAGCGCTACTTTCTACCCTGGCAGGTGATCCGCGTCTCTCCTATCAGCGTCACTCAGTTTTTCTCACAGTGGGGCCTGAGGGTATTGGCCAGTGAGTTTCTTTGGATCTGGATTCCGACCATTATAGTATTCGTACTGGCAGGGATATGGGATAAATTGAGAGGACGAGAGAGTATTTAGCCTCTTGACTGCTATCGCCATTTAGTATAGATTTGACCAAAATGTAAAGCCCGTGGCCGCATCTAAACCAACCAGGAAACCAACACCACCCGCCAGAGCTACTGCTACTGTCCAGCCAGCTGCGCCTCATACGACTCACTGGTACGAAGCATCTTACCTGCCATACCTGATCATCTTCCTTTTTACCATGGGCATATATTTCAATTCCATCTGGGATAAATATGCCATAGACGATACACTTGTACTGACGGATAATAAATTTACCCTCCAGGGCGTAGGCGGTATTGGGGACCTGATGACCAAAGATGCCTTCGTTGGTTTCTTTGGAGAGCGTGGCGCCAGCCTCGTGAGCGGTGGCCGCTACAGGCCGCTAAGCATCGTGACACTGGCTATAGAGGTATCACTGACTGGCGGCTTGCATCCTGGCATCAGTCACTTCATAAACATTCTCCTCTTTGCATTGACCTGCATGCTGATTTACGGGCTTCTTAAAACACTTATTCCGCCTAAGAAGGGTACCGTATTTTACCTTACTATTCCTTTCATAGCTGCTATGTTGTATGCCGGGCACCCGCTACATACAGAGGCTGTGACCAATATCAAAGGTCGTGATGAGGTAATGGGTATGCTATTTTCACTGGCGGCGCTTTTCGCAGCTGTGAAATATGTGCGCACCAATAATCTCCTATATATAGTCGGTGGTACAGTGGCTTATTTTCTAGCACTTCTATCCAAGGAAAACGCCATCACCTTCCTTGCCATCGTTCCGCTTACATTTTACTTCTTTACCAAAGCGCAGGCAAAACACTATCTGATACTCGTGCCGTACGTGATGGCAGCCGGTGGTTTTTTGTATATGCGCTCTATATACACGCAGGCTGGTCTGGGCGCAGAGTCGACTGAGATACTAAACAATCCATTCGCCTACCTGCCTAAGACTACCGAGGGATACCTGACGCGCTATGCTACGATCATCTATTCCTTCTTGCTTTACTATAAGCTACTCCTCTTTCCTCATCCCCTCACACATGATTACTACTTCAATGAGATACCTTATGTCGGTGTCAGTGATCCATTGTTTCTTATTGCTCTCGTAGTGACTCTTGCCGTGGGTATCTACGGCATCTATGGCCTTTTCAAAAAGAGTATCCCCGCCTACGCTATCCTGTATTTTTTTATCACCTTCTCTGTGGTTTCCAATCTCTTTTTTACCGTAGGTATCATCATGAACGAGCGCTTTCTTTATATGTGCTCACTTGGCTTCTGTATACTGATAGCATATCTATTGGTCAAGGCATTGGATAGGAAATATATCAATGCCGCAGTACTCTCCGGTCTGCTCGTAGTGATACTGGGACTCTATTCTGTCAAGACCTTCTCTCGCAACTTTGCCTGGCATGACAATCTGACGCTCTTCATCACAGACTCTAAGATCAGTACCCGCAGTGCCAAGGTACAGATGTCTGCCGGTGGTGATCTGGATAAGCTGGCCGATCAGAACTTTGACACCCTGCGCCGTACCGGCGAACTCCAACACTACGTGGACCTGCTCGACTTTAATGAAAAAGTAAGCGACTACCCGGACTCTACGCTCAAAAAACAACTGCGCAAGCGTGCCATCGAGTTTATAGATACATCACTAGCCATCTACCCTACTCACTCCAATGCCTTCGTACTGCGTGGCAATGCCGCCTATAAGCTCTATCATGATGTACCGAGTGCCCTGCGTGACTATGCAGATGCGGCCAAATATCGCGTGGGCGGCTACTACGATGCGTGGTACAATATGGGCTGCGTGGAGATAGAGAATGGCATGCCATTGCAAGCCAAGGATCACTTCCTCAAGGCTCTCGCCATAGACCCCGAGGTATTTGCCGCGCGCTTCAATCTGGCCGAGGCATATGACAAGATCAATATGCCGGACTCAGCCATCTATTGGTTCAAAAAAACACTGGAGCTGAAACCACTGGATGACAAGTCATACTACAAAATAGGCACCATCTATGGCAAGAAACTCAACAACCTGGATCAGGCCATCATCAATATATCCAAAGCGATAGACTGCAATCCTAATGAGCGTCTGTACTACGAAGACCTTGGTGTAGCCTATGGCCTGGCCCATCGTTTTGATGATGCCATAGCGACCGCACAGAGATGCCTGCAGAAGTTTCCGGACTATCTCCCGGCTTACATGAATTTGTCAGTCTCATATCGCAATAAAGGCGACATCAAGACAGCAGATATGTACCTGGCCAAAGCCCGGGAGATAGAACAAAGAGGAAAACCAAGGTAAACTAAACTCCCTCGGTAAATAGCGAGCGCAGCTCTGTAGCATCAGAAGCTTTGAGCCTGCCCGCCAGTACGAGGCGCAGCTGACGGCGGCGCAGCGCACCATCATAGTGCTTTTTCTCCACCTCTGTCTCTGGCATTACTTCCGCACTCTTCTTTGGCCGGCCATTGCTATCCAGCGCTACGAATGTGTAGAATGCTTCATTGCAGCGGTAGCGGGTCTGCGTGGGGAGGTTCTCTGCCCATACCTCTATATGGGTCTCCATAGAGGTATTAAATGCGCGCGTCACCTTGGCCGTGATCGTCACTACATCACCCAGCTTTATCGGATTTTCAAAGGAGACATTGTCTACCGAGGCAGTTACGACCACAGCATTCGCATGCTTGCCGGCAGCGATAGCAGAGGCGATATCCATCCAGTGGAGTATCTTGCCACCGCGCAGGTTGTGCAGTGCATTGGTATCATTGGGCAGGACGATCTCCGTCATCACGGTCATCGATTCCTTGGGAGTCTTAGAGGTCATATTGTGAGATTGATTCTATTGTTGTTTTACTATTGCTTTATGCGCCTTGCGCCTCCGGGTAGTCTTCTTCTTGTAGTCATCGGATACGACACTGATATTGCCATCCACTTCCAGTACCGCCAGGTTCACATCTTCTATGCTTTTCACACCGTGCTCGCGGACTGCCGCCTCCACTTCTTCTTTTGATATCATGGCCTTTTTGCAATGCTCTGTCAGCAGCTTGCCCTCATAGATCAGCATGATAGACTCGCCCTGCAGCGCTTTATTCACAGAGGCGTACCTGTAGCTCAGTGTCTTCAGTATGTAATTCACTATAAAGAGCCCCAGTGCCGCTGCTATTCCACCCTGCAGGCTATTGTCACTGCCTACCATGGCATTCTGCACAGAGTTACTGATCAGGAGGATAAAGACCAGGTCTACCACTGATAGCTGCGCCAGCTCCTTCTTGCCAAACAGCCTGATAGCCCCCAGTATAAAAAGATATACCACAGACGATTTAGCCACTATGATCAGCAGTCCCAGCCAGTCAAACATATCAGTTGAATTCTTTCAGCCAGTAATGTAAACAGAGTATCCTCCACACAAAAGCAGCATTGGAGGCATCTCCTTTTTTATAGTTTTCTATCAGGACCTTTACTTTGTCCTGATCCATAAAATATAATCTGCTATAGTCTACGTCCAGCAGAAACTTCAACGGCCCATTGAGCCAGCGTATCTCTCCCGGTGTCACGAATCCTTTCTTGTCCTTGCGCTCATATATAGCCTGCGGCAAAACCTTCTTAAGTGACTCGCGCAGTATAAATTTGGTTTCAGCTTTATTGCTGATCTTATCTTCATTGCGCAGAGAGAAGGCAAACTCCACCAGCTTGTGATTCAGAAAAGGCACACGGGACTCCAGAGAGAATGCCATCGAATTGCGGTCTTCAAAGTGTAGCAGTGTCTGCAGCGTCGTATTGAGGAGCAGGTGATACAGGAAATTATCTACCCTGTCATCCGTTTTCTTTTCAAAACTGACAGTAGCCGTATTCTTAAAAAACTCCTTCTTGCGTGAAAGCTCAAGATTGTAGATCCCATTCTCATCGTAGAGCACAGACGCCAGGGTCTTCATCTTGATATCTATAGCCTTGCCAAATCCATAATGCTCTCGCGATAGATGAGAGGTAAAGGTCCGCACATAGTCGCCCCAGTGCAGCGAGGCTACATCCTGTGCCAGCAGACGGTAGAAAGAATGAAGATATCCTCCCAGGTACTCATCAGATCCCTGGCCATCCAGCACTACTGTCACCCCCTCGCTCCTGGCGAGCTTCATCAGAAAGTACTGTGACAGATAGGATGAGCCCAGCAGCGGCACATCCGCATGAAAAGCCACCTTATGAAAACTATCAGCAATATCCTGATCCGTAGGTGTAAAGTAATACGGCTCAATATTCGGATATTTGTTTACGACTTCCTTTACAAAAGGGCGCTCATCCACCGCTCCTGTCCCTTCATAGTAGATCGAAAAAGACTTGATCAGTGATTCGGGAAACAAGGTGGAGTACACACTGGATATAGCCGAGCTATCCAGCCCGCCACTCAGGCAGGTACCATTGCGTACATCACTGCGCGAGTGTAGCTTCACACTCTCTTCAAAAAGCTCATAAAAGCGAGCCTCCTTGTCCGCCCTGCTCATATTAGATTTTGGCGCAGTCAGGTCTACATCCCAGTAGCGTGATATGGTGATCCTATCATTCTCATATACGAGGTTGTGCGCCGGCATCAGTGCGCTGATACAGCTGTAGTAGGTCTGATCACGGTACACAGCCCATGACATAGTGATACCGCGCTGTACCTGCTCTACATTCAGCCGACCATCAAATACGGGCAGCTCCTTTAGCGGCTTGTATTCTGAGGCAAAGTACAGGTTCCCGCCTTGCGAGATATAATAGAACGGTTTTATACCAAACCTGTCGCGGGAGCAGAAGAGGCGTTTCTTTGTAGTATCCCAGATAGCCAGGCCCCACATACCGATCAGGTGGGTTACACAGGCATCACCCCACTCCTTGTAGGCTGCGCCTATCACCTCGGTATCGCCATTGGTGCGAAATTGGTAGCCTAGCTTTCGCAACTCCTCACGTACCTCTATATAGTTATATATCTCTCCATTGAAGATGATCACAAGGTCCATATAGTCAAAAGGCTGATTGGCAGCATCAGACAGGTCTATGATCTTCAGGCGGTTTTGCCCGAGAGATACGATCCCTTCGGTCCACACATTACTATTCTCGGGACCACGGTGTATGATCGTGCCGAGCATTTTATAGTTGAGTGCCTTCTTATTTTCTTCGCTGAGACTATGGTTGATAAAGCCGGCTATACCGCACATCGGGATGGATTCCTTTTCAAAATTAAAATTAGCAAAACCACCATTATTAGCTATTATTGTTTTACATGTCTTTGAAGATATATCTGGCAAATGACCTACCCGGTAGGCATTTCATTCACTATACGCTTCAGTTGATCGCATTCAATAAAGGCGTGGCTTTCAGCTATACTGATATTGCAGCCGATGCAGACCTTATGGCAGGTGGTCAGGTCGGATCTGGTATTCTCCACTGCACTCCCTTTTATCAATATTTAACCAACTGTGATTTCCGGTCTTTGCGGGATCTGGCCCGCGGCTCATGCTTCTTTTATACTGACAATGGTGGCAAGGATCTTATCGCCAGCATTTTTTACCTGGTCAACTGTGTGCAGGAGTATGCCGTCACTAATTTTGACCAGTATGGGCGTTTCCCATTCCTAGATAGCCTGCAGCACCGCACTCAGACCATGCATGACAATCTGGTGCAGCAGCTGATGGACGAGTTTATGATATCCCATCCCGCGCTGGCCCGGCTCAAGACGACCAAACGCAGGTCTGGATTCTTTCTCACACATGATATAGACACCATCTACGGGGCCAAAAATCAAAATGGCGACTACGCGCTTCGCACCCATCAGTATCACAAGATACCGGGGTTGCTGTGGCGCCATTACACAGGCCAGCCCGACTGGCTGAATATGGATCGTATCATGGATCTGGAGGAGAAATATGGCTTCCGATCATCTTTCTTCTGGTTGACAAATAAAGATGAGAAGAATGCTGACTACCATCTCCACCACAAGAAAATCGCTCAACAGATAGCACGTATTGAAAATCGTGGCTTTGAAAATGGCCTGCATAAGTCTATCAGCAGGGAAGCTATGGCGGATGAATTAGAAAATTTATCCCTCGTCGGTACACCGCGAGGACAACGATATCATTTTCTCAAGTTCAACCTGCCAGAAGCATGGTCGGAACTAGAAAGTGCCGGGATAAAGCTTGACACTTCGCTGGGCTTCTCCGAGGGCTTTGGCTTTCGGAATAGCTACGGCCTCCCTTTCATGCCATACCACGTAGTAGAAAACCGTGTCTGCGACCTAATAGAAGTAACGATGAATATCATGGACGGTAATTTCTTCTATCAGGGCAAAACCGTAAAACAAGCGGAGAAGGAACTGCTGGCCTGGCTGGATAGCAATAAAGAAAATACAGTCGTCACCATCAATTTTCACAACAACTTCTTTGACGATATGCTCTACGCAGGATACGAGCAGCTATACGAGGTGCTGCTCAGGTATTTCGCAGAGGAGAAATGGCAGTGTATGACGCAGGCATCCTTACTTTCCGAATTCTTCCGCCCGGAATTGTTTTAATAAAAAGGTACAGATAGCAAGTATCCTCTAAGATTGAATCTTCTTTTATTCTTTAATGAATCTGTGCGCCACTCCGGTCCCATTGCTCAAACGGGCCATGACAAAGTAAACTCCAGCTGCATATGAGGATATATTGATGCTCACATCACCTGATGGTTTCTCGTTGGTATAAAGCAACTGGCCCAGGTCATTATAGACACTGACGTTATCTATTTTGGTGAGATCACTCAGTACTATAGTGATATTACCATGAGCAGGGTTAGGGATTACCTCAAAGCCTGTCGTCGCTATATCCTCTATACCCGTACACTCTGATACACTTATCTTCTTTGACGAGACTGTAGTGCAGCCTGCGCGGTTTTGTACCGCCAGTGTATACACCATCGTATTTAGTGGTGTAGCGGTGACTGATGGTGTATTGGTTGCGTTTAGGAATGTAGCGGGTGACCAATTATAAGTAGCTCCTGTCAGAGCCGGACCTGTCATGACCACGGCATGCCCACGACATACTATCGTATCTGATCCCAATGAGATAGCTGTTGTACTATCTACGGTCACATTGACAGTATCAGATGCCGTATTGCCACAATAGTCGCGTACAGTCACATAGTATCGGCCTGCGCCATATGCCGTGTATAGCGAATCTGTAGAGCCATCTTGCCAGCGGTAAGACATGAATCCCTCCCTGGCATTCAGTACGGTGACTCCAGCGTAGCACTCGACAGTATCCGGCCCCAGATTGAGCCCTGCACTGCGCAGGTTATGTATCACTATGGTGTCTGATCCGGCATTGCAGGTATTGGTCACTGCTACAGCCAGCCTGACCACACCGCTACCGGTGAAATGCAGAGTAACATTGCTATCCGTCTGAGCTGAAACCGTAGCACTGCCACTTACCACTCTCCAGGTAGTGATAGCCTCACAGCTGCGCTCAGCGATCAGCGTATACACCTGATCCTGCACCGGGCTGCATATAGAGTCGGGGCCATCTATTTGGACACCATTAATAAAGTAGTTTTGCAGGAAACACGGCAAACCGAAATTACAATAGCCCGTACCCAGATTTAATGCCTGCCTCACAAATCCGCAACCAACGCCTCTCACATCGGGATAGGACAATGCGGCAATGTACTGAGAATGCGTAGAAGAGCTAGAGCTTCCTATAGCGATATATAGTTTTCCATTAGTCGCGTTTTGCAGAGTAGAATACATATATGGCGATGCTATGGAGTCTACTGTATATCGCGATGCAGTAAGAGTAGCAGAAGTAGTCTGGGTCACGTCATATTGATACAAGCGTGAAGTAGAATATTCACTGCTTACATAAAGCAATTTGCCATTGGGTGAGAATTCGGCGCCGTAGGTAATCCCTCCATAGTTAGGCACACTGATAGTAATTGGATTACTAAACACGCCTGTACTATTATTAAAGTTAGTTACATCCACTTTAAAGCTATTGGCTAGCACTGTAGCCGCCCTCTTGCCGTCTGCGGTAAATTTCATCCATCCTGATCCATCACTTCCGGCTATAGAGCTGAAAGTGGTACCTACCGTGGAAACAACAGGTGTGGTATGAAATCCCGTAGAGTCCAGCAGATAGGCATAATATGTATTGTTTGCCATAAGGTGTGTGGCTATCCAGATACTCTTATTGTCGCAGTGTCGGGTAGCAGCTATCTTTTCAGTAGCCTGATTGGTACTGATCAGTCGTACATTCTTATGAGCCATATCCACATCACCCATACCATAGTTCAGCCGCATATCCACTATAGTGTACCATAGGCCCATAGAGCTCAGGTAGTCCGTACTACCCACAGTAAAAATGTAATAAAGGGCCGGATTGCCCGGATGCGGCATTATGAGGCATGTACCGCTGGAGTTGGTCCCCGTCAGCCCCGTACCATTGGTCATGACCTGATTGTTTCTATTCCACACGGTAGTACCATCAGTATAGAACAGTAAACGTCCATTGCCATCAGTGGCGACCGCGGAAGCGTCATCACGATGCACAAGAGAGTTAGTGATCACTGTCGGAGGTTCTGTATTAAAATTGACCCCCGCGTTATACCCAAAGTACCAAAGATTAGCAGGCTTTACACTGCAGTGAGCACAGTTGCAGGTAGAGTCGATACAGTCAAATAGGTTATTACCATCATCGTCCACACCATTATCACAGATTTCTACACATGGATTGCAGACAAACATACGGAAGGAATCTACACTGCTGCAATTAGCATTAGAAGCAGTCAGCTTGACCCAGTAAGTACCATTGGCGGGGAAAGTATATGTCGCATTAGCCGTGGTGGCAAATTGTACACCATTCATAGTCCACTGATAGCTGGTAGTGCCCGTGCTGGTACTGGTAAAATTTATGGGAATATTAGGCCCAACAGGCGCAGGTTTGCCGGGATAGGTCAGGCTGGCTTGCGCGGAGCAGGTCACGATAATAGTATCGAGCTCTTGGTCATAGCAGTTGGGATCCGCATTGCCGGCCATGAGCTGGATGACATAGGTGCCCGGTGCTGTGAATGTATAAGAAGGACTAGTGGCTGATGAAAAATTGACACCATTAGCCGACCATGAATAGGTGGTAGCATTGGTAGAAGCATTGGTAAAGGTGACACTAGCTCCTGTGAGAACGGCATGGGAGGAAGAGGTAAAGCGCGCCACAGCTGGGCTGGTACATGGGCTGAGGCATGAGCGACAGGCCAGCATGCCGGAGCGCACGTGGTCTAGTGTCCAGTGCATACGATCACTCTGTCCCTGTGTGAATACCGAGTAGCAATGAAAATCACCATAGTCCATATAGTCCTGGAAAAGATCGGGCTGATCCGAGCTAAATCCTGATAGTGCGTCGGTGGTACATGAGTTGGGTGCAGCAGAGCATGGCACTGCAGCCGTAGATCCATCTGGCGGTGTATCGCATACATGGTCACCGTCATTCAGACAATTATTATTAGTGCAGCCTCCCTGAAAGGTATGATACAGTCCGAGGTAGTGCCCCACCTCATGTATATGCACTCCGGATGCCGCGCGGCTGCTGCCAAACCAGCGCGCCTCTGCTACCAGGCCGTCTATATTGCTACCTGCCGCGCTGGGAAAGTATGCATACCCTGCTACACCGCAGCCAGCGCTTGCACTGCAGATTTCCTTTACCAGCCACATATTCAGGTAGCAGGACGGATTCCAGCGGTTGAGGTTTTTGACATTCAGGTCATCATTCTCCAGCGTCATGTTTGTATAGGTAGATACATTGCGCGTGATACCGGTGGTGATATTACCATTAGGATCCCTCTTAGCCAGGCAAAACTGGATACGCGTATCTACGCCTGTGGTGGAGTCATAGTAGCCTATATTCGCATAGGCATCATTCAGGTCCTGTATTCCTTGTACCACTGTAGCATCACTGATATTTTCCGCACCATTATTATGTATGATATGCACTACTACCGGTATCACATAGAGCGCTGTAGGGCTGGTGCTACGCGTCCTGTGTGCTACCCCAGTACTCATATCGCGCGTGTATGATTCATCCAGGTATTTCTGGCGGCCTGCCAGCTCAGGATGCAGTGTATTTAGCACACTCTCAAGCTGCTCATAGTCTACGCAGTATGGCTGACTAGTAGATGGAACCTCCTGAGCCTGGCTCAGACCAAATGATAAAAGAAAAAGAAATAAAAGTGGGTAGGGCGTTCTCATGATCTTCTTTAGGTTTTATACTCAATTGAAGGCAATCAAATATAAGACTAAAAGATCAATCCGTTAGTTGCTTCAGAAACGTAGCATAGCCATCCAACGTACCCTCATTCAGAGAATAGTAATGGTTGCGGCCCATCTTTTTCTGTACGATCAGTCCAGCCTCCAATAGTATTTTAATATGATGAGAGATAGATGGCTGCGCCAGGTCTATGAAACTCTGTATCTCTGAGCATTGTCCTTGTCCCTCCCGCTGTGAGATATACTGCAGTATCCTGAGCCTGTTAGCATCACCTAGGGCTTTGGATACTTTCTCTATAGATGGGATTCTGTGAGGTGCCATTACGTTGTTTAATAGAACAACGCTAACATATAAATTTGCTATGATATGTTTAAGATGGTATGCTAGGTGTAATCGTCATTTGATTGAAATCAGTCTCCTTACCATTTAGAATGGTACGAAATCATCATCCCCTCCTCCGGCAAAATCATCTTTACCATGCTTCTTCTCGGCATCAAACTCGTCATTCATCTTTGATTGTATCTTCTTGAAGATACGCTTCTCCCCTCCTGCCTGCACTTCTATGATCGCATCATCCTTCTGGAATTCATCAAAGTCTGCAAACTTCGCAAAGCGATCTATGAATCGTGCTTTCACCGTCTTCAGCGGACCGTTACGGTGCTTGGCTATGATGATCTCAGCTATACCCTTCAGATCCATACCATCCTCATCTGTGAGCAGGCCATAGTACTCACCACGATAGAGGAAGATCACGATATCCGCATCCTGCTCTATCGCACCGGACTCACGGAGGTCAGAGAGGATAGGCTTCTTAGAGCCACCACGCGTCTCCGTAGCACGGCTCAGCTGGGAGAGTGCTATCACAGGCACGTTGAGCTCCTTGGCCAGTCCCTTGAGCGAGCGCGATATCTGAGAGATCTCCTGCTCACGGTTGCCACCACCTTTGCCCTCGCTGGTGCCACTCATCAGCTGCAGGTAGTCTATGATGATCATCTGTATGTCATGCTTCTGCTTCAACTTGCGGCACTTGGACCGGAGCTCAAAGATGTTGATACCCGGCGTATCATCTATGAATAGTTGCCCCTTGCTCAGCGAGTCGATCTTAGACGTGAGCTGCTGAAATTCATGCTTCTCCAGACTACCCCTTCTGATCTTCTCCGCAGGTATCTCAGACTCCATAGAGATGAGACGCTGTACCAGCTGGTTGCCACTCATTTCTAGTGAGAAGAACGCCACAGGTTTCTTGTAGTCTACGCTACTGTTTCGCGCCAGCGCGAGTGTGAATGCTGTCTTACCCATACCCGGGCGGGCTGCCACGATGATCAGGTCAGACTTTTGCCAGCCACCTGTAGCCCTGTCCAGCTCCATAAAGCCCGTCGGCACGCCATTCAGGTGCTCGTCATTATTCATCCGCACGTCTATCTCCTCCAGCTCCTTGCGGATGATAGAGGCGATATCCATACTGCTCTTTTTGGCGTTATTCTCAGAGATGAGCATCAGGTTGCTCTCCGCCTTATCCAGCAGGGAGAATACATCCGCACTGTCTTCATACGCCTCCCTTATCGTCTCGCTGCTGCTGGATATCAGCATGCGCTGTATGTACTTCTGAGATACGATGCGGGCATGGTATTCCAGGTTGGCCGCGGAGCCCACCTTATTGGTGAGCTGCGCTATGTAGTACGCACCGCCCACAGCCTCCAGATCGCCATTTCTGCGCAGCTGCTCTGTCACAGTCAGCAGGTCTACCGGAGACTCTGTGAGGTACAGTTCTTTTACAGCCTTGTAGATACGCCTGTGCGCATCCACATAGAATGCATCCTCCTGCAGAAACTCAATCACATTGTCTATCGCATTGTCCTCGATCATCACAGCGCCCAGCACCGCCTCCTCAAAGTCACGCGCCTGAGGTGGCAGTTTGCCAAATTCGCCTGCCGTAGCATCGATATTATTAGCGCCTGAGCGGCGGTTTACTGCTTCAAATTTCCGTTTTGTGCCGGTGTCCGGTTGGTCAGCCATGTTCTTACTCTCCTAAATATTTGCGGGGGTGCAAATGTTCATTTTAGCCCTCATTTATTATAACTTAAGTTCGGAATAATTTCTGAACCCGTCGCCCACACACTGCACCTTAAAATGTTCACAATCCTATCGTGGAACCTAGTGGAAACGCCAATGACAATCAGCCCAATGTGAATAAATTGTGAAGCCTTGATTTGGACGATCAGAAAGGAATTTGTATATAAATAAGCCCCCTTCTGGCTCTCCACACTTCTTTTGTACTAGCTTAGCGCCAAATACTTAGCACCCATGGCGCTCACTCCCTCTCAGATGATAGACCTCGGCTCAGCGGCCCCTGATTTTACCCTGCCCGATACCGTGAGCGGTCAGGCCCTATCGCTGCAGGCATCGAAAGGTAGCCAGGCTACGGTCATTATGTTCATCTGCAATCACTGCCCCTATGTCAAACACATCAATCACCAGCTCGTACAGCTGGCTAATGACTATAACGCACGCGGCATCTCATTCATTGCTATCAACTCAAATGATGTGACAGCCCACCCAGATGACTCCCCGGAGCAGATGCAGCGCGTAGCCGTAGAGTTACACTACCCTTTCCCCTACCTGTACGATGAGACTCAGGCTATCGCCAAAGCCTACGAGGCAGCCTGTACGCCTGATTTCTTTGTCTATGACAAAGATCTGAGGCTCGCGTACAGAGGCCAGCTGGACGACTCCCGCCCTGGCAATCAGACACCCAATGATGGCAAAGATCTCCGCGCAGCGCTCGATGCGATACTGAGTGGTGACAAACCATCACCACGCCAGCGCCCTAGCATCGGCTGCAATATCAAGTGGAAGAAATAAAAAACTATTCTTCAGACTCCATTTCAGGATCGAGGTCAGTATCGGGCTTTGCAGTAGCACCGCCCTTGCCGCGATTATGAAAATCCTTGTTAGCCTCTTCTATAAATTTGAGAAGGATCTCCTTGCCTGATTTTTTCTCTGATGAGGTCACAAACATATCAGGTAGGTCATCCCATGTTTCCTTCAGGGCATTTTTGAAGTTCTCAATGTTAATGAGCATTTCTTTACCTGCAGGCTTGTCTGCCTTGGTGAAGACGATGACAAATGGAATGTTCTTCTCCCCTAGCCAGTTTATAAACTCGATATCTATAGCCTGCGGTGGGATGCGCGAATCTATCAGCACAAATACATATTGCAGTTGCTCGCGAAACTCCAGATAGTTATAGATCATGCCCTTCCATTTTGCGCGGCTATCCTGAGAGACACGCGCATAGCCATAGCCCGGCAGATCCACCAGGTGCCAGCTATGATTGATCACAAAGTAGTTGATCGTTTGGGTCTTGCCCGGCGTAGCAGAGGTC